>JAEZJK010000077.1 GCA_023415835.1 Bacillota bacterium | reverse complement strand
TTCTTCACGAAGCAACTCTATCACGACTTTGGTTTTAAATTCTGCTGTGTATTGATTTCTCTTGTTCATGTTCACATTATAACTTATTTTTTCTTTTTTGTGTCTCACCCTATGGGAGCATTATATTATTCTTGGTTATCCATTCAGTTAATTTTTGGATTGTCTTTTTTCAAATTCAGGGGCATTTGCTTCGTTCTCAGTATTGGACTGAATGTTTGGTTCATTTATCGCGTTTAAAAGCATCATGTATTTCACTTCATCCGCATCCGCACGGCAAACCTCTTCTCTTACATTTAATTCTTTCTTATTTTTTCCCAATTTAGCGCCTCCACTAAATATTTACTTTAGTATAAACATTTAATAAAGGGCTTAAACTATAAACCCATAGGATATTCTGGTTGCTAATATATGGTAATTCAACTCTCGCAACATCGGTTCAGGTTCCGATCTTCAAAAATAAAGCAAAACCGCCTCTTACGAGTCGGTATTATAATTTGGTGCCGAAGACCGGAATTTCTCCCTCCGGTCGAAATCATCATCCTGATCCGTACCGGTGTGCTCGCCATCCTTGGCTCGCAACATCGGTTCAGATCCGGTCTTCAAAATAAAGCAAAACCGCCTCTTACGAGTCGGTTTTATAATTTGGTGCCGAAGACCGGAATCGAACCGGTACGGTCTTTTGAACCGAGGGATTTTAAGTCCCTTGCGTCTGCCAGTTCCGCCACTTCGGCAATACTGATAAACTTTTTGGAGGCGGCACCCAGATTTGAACTGGGGAATAAAGGTTTTGCAGACCTCTGCCTTACCGCTTGGCTATGCCGCCAAAATTAATTTACCTAGCAGTACACTTTAATATACGTGCCCTAAGTAAATTTTGACCCTCGAAGAGGGTCATCTATATTATAACATACTTTATTTACTTTTTGGAGCGGAAAACGAGATTCGAACTCGCGACCCTCGCCTTGGCAAGGCGATGCTCTACCACTGAGCTACTTCCGCATTTTTACTTCATATTTCAAACTTCGAAATGGTGCCACGAGCCGGAATCGAACCAGCGACACGAGGATTTTCAGTCCTCTGCTCTACCGACTGAGCTATCGTGGCAAATGTCGGTTGCCATTTAACAACCATCAGAAATAAATTATAATTTATATTTTTCAAAAAATCAAGCTAAATATTATTTTTTGTTGATGGCAATTAAATTTTTGGCGGAGCCGATGGGACTCGAACCCACGGTCTCCAGCGTGACAGGCTGGCATGTTAACCGACTACACCACGGCTCCGCAATTTTAAATGGTGGGCGATGTAGGATTCGAACCTACGACCCCCTGCTTGTAAGGCAGGTGCTCTCACCAGCTGAGCTAATCGCCCGGGTGTTTGACAACGCATTTAATAGTATACCTAAAATTATCCCATCTGTAAATAGGCAATTTAAAAATTTTTATTGAAATTTTTGGGGGAACCAATCAAAAATCTCTTTTACCTGTGCATCACCAAGCCTGGTTTGACTAAAAGCCCCGTGATAGTCGGAGCCTCCGGTCACGGTCAGTTTATATTTAGCGGCAAGTTTTAAATAACGTTCAGTTAGTTCCGGGGTATGTGCCGGATAATAGGCTTCAATCCCTTGAAGCCCATTTTGGGCTAATTTGGCGATTAATTGATCATCGGCCATTCTACCTGGGTGTGCTAAAACAGGAATTCCGCCTGTTTCATTAATTAGGCCAATCGCCTCAAAAGTCCCGACCTCTTGATGGGGTACATATGCGATACCACTCTTGCCCAGATAATAACCGAAAGCCTCTCTCCCGTTACTTATTGAGATCAGGCCCGAAGCTTGCAAAGCCCGGTAAATATGAGCCCTACCGATAAACCGGCTGGTAGTTTCAGCTTTTACTTTTTCCCACGACAACGGGATCCGGGCTTTATTTAACTTTTTAATTATTAGACGGGCCCTTTCGGCTCTGGATCCTAAAATTGCTTCCAGTTTTTGAAGCAGTTTTGGGTTATTATAATTCAAGTTGTAGCCTAGGATATGTACTTCGGAGTCTCCAAAGTCGGTAGTCAGCTCAATACCGGGTATAAAAACAAAATGGTGTTTTTTAGCCTCGACAACAGCTTCGTCAATCCCAGAAACAGTATCGTGATCAGTGAGCGCAATTCCATCCAAACCGCTTCTGACAGCTTTTTGGATCAATTCTTGCGGTTTTAAACTCCCGTCGGAATAAGTAGAATGGGTATGTAAATCGTAGCCCATTTAAACAGCTCCAGAAATATTATTTAGGCAAAAGGCATGAGGTGCGGGCCATGAGTAAAATCTTCACATGGAAATATATTAAGTTTTTCTATTATTCTAACTCAGACTCAAACCTCAAGCCTAACACCTTTTGAACCTACAAATACTCTTCAATTTCCAGCTACCATGGCAATTAAAAAAAGGCAAAGGCTGTCATTCAATATTCCTCGCCTATTGCCCCATAACCATGTTTAGTCAGATTCTTTTAACTTTAAATCCGTACGCTTTAAGGGTTTCGATGCCTTGGTTTACCGCATCGTCACTCTCTAAAGCTAATCTAAGGGTTCCCCCGATACCTTCCCTTACCCTCAAAATTTCGATATCTTTGATATTCAACCCTGTATCAGCTAGAAAACGCAAGACATTAACGATTGTTCCAGGCCGATCTTCAATGGTCACTACCATTTCGTGAAGTAAACTTAAAAAGCCCTTATTTTTAGCAGGAATTTGAAGACGGGTTTCCCGGGCCCGGAATAGAAACTCTTCAAATTGTTCCCGTTTTCCGGCGACTAATACTTCTTTTAAAGAATCTAATTCATTTTGAAATGAGTTAATCGCCTTTAACACTTGTTCAAGATTACCAAAGATAATTCCTTGCCAAATTTCCGGATTACCTATTGCGACCCTAGTCGTGTCCCGAAATCCACCGGCTGCCAAATTAAGTGTCCCCGGGTAAACTTCCTCGGCATCGCCGGCAGTTTTGGACAGAGTAGCCGCGATTAAATGAGGTAAATGTGAAACCATTCCTACAATTCGATCATGTTCGGCAGCGGTAAGTTTAATTATTTGGGCACCAGTGCTTTCGATCAATTTGACAATTAAAGCGGCCGCTTCGGAAGAAGTCCGATGGTCTTCGATGATTAGATATGCGGCATTTTGAAATAAGAAAGGATCTGCGGCCCTGATTCCATGTTGTTCCGAACCGGTCATCGGATGACCGGGGACAAAATGGTGAAAAGCTGGTAAAAAACTAAATACTCCTTCGATAATAGCTTCTTTGATACTCCCTAGATCGGAAAAAATAGTACCCGGCCGAACATATGGGAGACAACTTTTAATCGTCGCCGCAATCGATTCAACCGGAGTGGCAATAAAAATTACTGATGCTTCACTGACTGCATCCTCTAAATCAACGGGAGCCCGGTTGATTGCCCCGGATTGATAGGCTTCCCTGATAATCTCCTGGCTTTGATCCCAACCTGATACGGAATAACCGGCCCTGACCAAAGCTAATCCCAGGGAACCTCCCATTAAACCTAAACCAAGGATAGCCACATTCAATTTATTTTCCATCGCCATTAAATTTCACGTTTTACGGCAACCGCAATCGGGCCGATTTCCGTCAACAACTCTTCAAATCCTTTAAAATTCAAAGATTGAGGGCCATCGGAAAGGGCCGATTCCGGATCCGGATGAACCTCAACTAATAATCCGTCAGCACCGGCGGCTATAGCGGCTCTAGACAGCGGAGTCACTAAATGGCGTTTACCTGTCCCGTGGCTGGGATCCGCCAAAATCGGAAGGTGACTTAGGCGTTGAATCGCCGGAATCGCGCTTAAATCCAAAGTATTGCGCGTAGAAGTCTCGTAAGTCCGGATACCCCTTTCGCAAAGGACTACTTGAAAGTTCCCTTCACTTAATATGTATTCCGCAGCCATTAACCATTCCTCAATAGTTGCAGCCAAGCCCCGTTTTAAAATAACCGGTTTATTGGTTTTTCCGACTTCTTTAAGCAAGGTAAAGTTTTGCATATTACGGGCCCCGATTTGGAACATATCCGCATAACGGGCTACCAAATCAACATCTCTGGGATTAACCACCTCGGTAACAAAGGGAATCCCAACCTCTTCACGGACGTTTTTTAAGATTTTCAAGCCTTCCTCTTCCAATCCCTGAAAAGCATAAGGAGAGGTGCGCGGTTTAAATGCCCCGCCCCGGAGCATTGAGGCTCCGGCTTTTTTTACCATCCGGGCGGTCTCCATCATCTGGGCTTCGTTTTCAACCGCACAAGGGCCGGCAATGATCACCAGCTTAGTTCCGCCAAATATTACATCTCCTACAGAGACCCGGGAAGTCTCTTTCTGAAATTCCCTACTGGCTAACTTAAAAGGTTGCAGGATTGGAATTACTTTATCGACTCCTTCCATGGCTTCAATCGATTCCATAATCCCGGGCTTTTTAGGGCCGATAGCCCCGATAATTGTAAGTTCAACTCCCTTTGAGAAGTGGGTTCCAAATCCCCATTGTTCCAGTTTTTTCTGGACATGATCGATTTGGGACTCAGTAGCCTTCGAGTTCATAACGATAATCATGTCTCTTCCTCCCTACCATCCTACATTTTTCCAAAAATGATCTTCCTTATCCTTCTTGGAGTTGTTTTTAATTATAGCAGTCGACTATTTTTTTGTAAATATTTTAGCAAAACTGTAATATTATCATCGCGCGTAAACTTAACTATGAGAATGTAACTTTTAAAATATAAAATCGATTTGAAATATTTATGAACCGTTTTAAACATAAGTTTAGGTTTACCAAAATTGAAAATAAAAAAATAACCCTAAGATGGAAAAGTCTTTTGACACAACAGTCAAAGGTGGGTAAAATATGTATTGGTGAAATTCACAAAATTTGTTGCGGTTAACAGATGATAAGCAAAAGGAGAACTCTATGAGGCAAATCAGCTTTGAGGGTGATTATCATTTACAAGAGCCGATCCCTATTTCCGATTATTTAAAAGAACATTCCCCTCTTTCCGGAAGGAGTCTACGTAAATATTTTTTTAAAGGACTGGTGTATCGTAATGGAAAAAAAGCTCATTCGAAAACCATTTTAAATCCAGGGGACCACATTACTGTATATGCTCTATTTGAAAACCATGATTCACTTGAACCTGAGCCAATTTCGATTAAGATCTTATATGAAGATCGGGATCTTTTGGTGATTGATAAACCGGCTTTACTGGCAGTCCACCCTAGTGGTAACATTAAATCCGGAACTTTGGCCAATGCTGTCGCCTTTTACTTTCAAAAGATCGGTTTAAATGCTAAAGTAAGGCCGGTAAACCGTTTGGACTATGGCACCTCAGGTTTAATCATCTTCGCAAAAAACGCCCAGGCTCAAACGGTTTTAAGTAAGGAAATTCAGGGGGATCATATCACTAGAATATATTATACAGTAGTCTCCGGGGTCTTAAAAAATGATCTGGGAATTATTGATTTAGCCATAAGCGAGCGTAATAGGGTCCGTAAGGCAGCCGTAACCGGGAAAGCAGCTGTAACTGAGTATCATACTATCAAAAGATTTAAAGACGCTTCTTTGTTAGAAATCAATTTGCAAACCGGCCGGACACACCAGATCAGAATTCATCTAAGCGCAATCGGGCATCCGATTTACGGCGACTTGCAATACGGTATTAAAACCCCTTTAATTAAAAGACCGGCGTTACATGCCGGTAAATTAATCTTTCGCGATTCCGCTTTTCAGGTTCCCGAACTTCGAGTGGACTGGCCGGAGGATTTTCAAAAATTGCTTGAACAACTATGATTTAGTCTATGCCAACAGCTCGCCTTCAAGCGTGAATGTTTGCGCCCCAGTAATGCGAACCACAGCCAGATCGCCGGGTTTAATCTTATTAGCCGGTTTAAAATGAATTAATTTGTTTTGGGTATTCCGACCAGACCAAAAGTCAGGGTTCTTTTCACTAACCCCTTCCGCCAAAACCTCACTTAAAGTACCAATGTAGGCCTGGCTTTTCTCAAGGGAAATCTGATTTTGAATTTCAATTAACCGGGTTAGTCTCTGCTTTTTATCCGACTCCGGAATGGGATCTTCTATTTTAGCCGCCGGAGTGCCTGTCCGCGGCGAATAAATAAAGGTGAAAGCGCCGTCAAACCTGACTTTCTCTACTAAGTCCAAAGTGTCTTGAAAATCTTCCTCGGTTTCACCGGGAAACCCGACTATAATATCGGTTGTTAAAGCCAACCCCGGTACTTGGCCCTTAATCTTCTCGGCTAGCGCCAAATAGTTTTCCTTGGTATAATTCCGGTTCATTAATTTTAAAACCCGGCTGCTCCCCGACTGCATCGGGAGATGAAGATGGCGGCAGATATTTTTATGCCCAGCCATCACCTGGATTAATTCGTCAGACAGATCTTTGGGATGGGACGTTTGAAACCGAATCCGTTCAATGCCCTGAACGGCGATTTTTTCGAGCAGTTTAGCAAAGTTCAGGTTTTGATCCTTGAAATCACGGCCGTAGGAATTGACGTTTTGACCTAGCAAAGTGATTTCTTTGACGCCGGAGTCGATTAACTCTTGAATCTCCACTAAGATATCATCAGGCTTTCTGCTTCTTTCCCGCCCCCGGACATAAGGGACAATGCAGTAAGAACAGAAATTATTGCAACCGTACATGATGGTGACCCAGGCTTTGAAAGGATCGTCCCGACGCATTGGGAGTCCCTCATGGATATCGCCTTCTGAGTCCCATACTTCATATAACCGTGACCGGTCGGATTCGATTTTCTCCAATAATTCGGGTAGTTCATGTAGGTTGTGGGTGCCGAAGACCAAATCGACGTGGGGATAAGATTTCTTAATTTTTTCAACTTCCGTCGGTTGTTGGACCATACAGCCGCAGACCCCGATAATACAGTCCGGATTCTGCTCCTTAAGCGCTTTCAAGTTGCCGATGTTTCCGTAAAGCCTGTTTTCGGCGTTTTCCCGGACGCAACAAGTATTTAAGAGGATTAAGTCGGCCTCCTGTGGATCAGTGTCCGGGGTATACCCCATTTTATCCAGCATCCCGGCCAACACCTCTGAATCATGCACATTCATTTGACAGCCAAAAGTAGTAATGTGGTATTTTTTCAAGTCAGATTCTCCATTTTTTATAGGGATACTTAATTAATGCCCATTCAATTTAAATTTTACTATATCATATTTTCCTCGATTTTAGGTAAATAGTCAATCGGAGAGGGATAAAATTAATTCAATTCCTTTGAGCAAGATCTATTTCTTTCGTCCAACATAAATGTATATCGTGATACCGTAAAAATACTCGCCATTATCGGCAAGTTCCCGTAAGTCGTTAAAAAACCGGTTATATTCTTCTTCCTGAATCATACCTCTTTTAACCAATGACCTAAAACCCGTCGCGCACATATATCCATAAAATGGTTCTTCGTATTGGGTATTGGTAAGAACATAAGTATCAATTTCACCTTTTAAAAAACCACTCGGTTAAAGCTTGAAAATACTCAATTAAACTTATATACAAAAATAGAAACTTAGTTGCAGGATAAATAAAACCCATAAAGAATATTTAGAATCGTTAATAACCTAGAAAAGCACGCTTGCTTGAAAACTTATAATTTTTTATTAGAGCAATTGATTTAAAAAATGAAAGGACATCTAAAAATGAAAACCTCTGAAAACTTACTCTCCAAAGAATACTCTTTTCATAAATTATTTTTTTTCTTATTAATT
The DNA here is from genome assembly GCA_023415835.1 of Bacillota bacterium. Lineage (GTDB taxonomy): Bacteria > Bacillota > UBA4882 > UBA8346 > UBA8346 > JAAYHS01. Next base: position 34,073 of record JAEZJK010000077.1, on the reverse strand, counting down.
GTTTTTACTATTTTCGCTTCAACTACCAAACGAGACATAGGACTAGCATATTTAGTAAATATTTTTATGCTATTGCTATGGATTTATATTTTTTTTCAAGGAAAAATACATTTTAAGGTAGACTTTGTCTCAAAAAGTATTTTTTTTGTTTTGATTACTTTTTCAATCTCGCTTCTCTTAAATATTAATATTTCAAGTAAATTTTACCATAACTATTTTAAAATTATTTTAGATTTCTTAAGTGTTATTGCGCCATTTATATTGTTTTTTATCATCAGTAGCATTCCATTTACTATGGAACAAATAAAAAAAGTTGTTTTTGTTTTTTCAGGTTTAACATTAATAGCCATGCTTTTCAAATTAATTGTATATTTAAATACACCAATATATACTATGGATATTGGGCATCGATTTAGAATCTTTCATCTTCACCCTAATCATACAGCTGAACAGATCTCAATGATTTGTATTTTAATATATGCAGCACTTAGTTTTGAGAAAAAAAAGACTTTACTTTTCCTAAAAATTATTTTATTATTAGTTGCTTTTTTTACCCTATTTTTAACCTTTTCGCGAGGAGCTTGGTTGGGAATAATCTGTAGTATACTATTTCTTTGTTTTTTAAATATTAAAAATAAAGCAACTTTAATTACTACAATAATGTTATTTTGTATATCCATAACAATTTTTATATCTGTTCCGAGCTTTTCTAACCGATTTCAAAGTATACCCTCCGTTACTAATACTTCTAATGCCGAACGTATTCAACTTTGGAACACATCTTTCAAAATCATTCAACAAAACCCTTGGTTTCAACTTGGTCCAAATAAATTAATCGGAATTGGTCCAAAACTGTATGAAAGTTATTCTAAACTGTATCAAAAAGCGCCTTATTATGGAAGTTGTCATAATAATTTTCTGAATATTTTGGTTGAGGGAGGGTTATTCGGTTTTGGTGCTTATTGTATAATGATTTTATTAATATTTATAAAATCTTTTCAAATGTGGCGCAAGGCTACAAATGAGCTACGATATTTGCTCACAGTCTTTATGGGATGGCTAATTTTGTGGAATGTCCATGGTTTTGTTGATTATACTTTTAGTTTTAATGTAACTCTTGTGATTTTTCTCTTATTTGCTATGTTGATTGCTTACGAAAAATATACCTTAAATCCCCAAATGACTAATAAAAGTAAAGAATAAATCATACTAATAAATACCTTTAAATACCTTGACCATTATGATACAACTGGGGCTATGAATCATTAAGCTTTCTCCATTCTTGAGTTAAGAGTTAGTTAACTTCCATTTTATTTTATCTCTGACAACAATCTATTTACAACAGTTTGAATATCGCCTTCGTTTAGCTGTTTGGTATCAACATTTAATAAATACCGAAAACGTAAATGATAAAAGAACTTCTGGATTAATTCTTCATTAGGTTTATATTCAAATGCTTGTTTAAGAATTTTATTCAATTCATTTATTTGGGTTACATGATAAACTAATCCTTCAATATTATAAAAAGCACGTCCCATTGTGATCACAGGCTTGTAAAAGAATATCGCTTCCAAACCTACGGAAGAGTTTAAGGTAATAACAGCTTTGGCTTTTGAAATTAATTCTTCAGTATTACCATGTTCTAAAACAATAATTGGTTTATTTACCAGACTTTGATAAAACTTTTGGTAGTTTATTTTCCCAATATCGGACGGATGTTCTTTCGTTACTAAATAAAAATCTTCTCCTGTATCCTTTCTATATTTTTCAACCGCATTCAGAACTATAGTGGTTAGTTCCTGCATTGATCTAATATCGGAGTGGATCATCACCTGGCTATCGGTGTGGACTTGAAAAGGTAAAAAAACATATTTTTCAGGTAAGTTTGGCATCGGTTTGTTAAAAGATTTTTTCGGAGTTCTCGGTGGTCTGGTAGTCCATAATAATTTGGACAAACCAGCCATCTTTTCCGGGTTAATTTCTTGGTTCAAATAAAAATCAGCTGTTTTTCCGGTTAATGACGAATAATAATTAACACCTTGAGTATCACAAGTAAGTGTTCCCGGTAGTAACCCATTTTCGAAATATAAGGTCTTAATTCCCAATTTTTTAGCTAAAATAGTAGCGCAAGCTAAAACAGTCCGACTGCCATTCCAAACAACTATCAATTTTATAGGGTTATTGGAATACAAATAATAAAAATAACAAAAATAAGCTTTAGCTTTTCGGAGTAAAAAATCTTTATAAAATTGATTTCCCATTATTCTTAACAATAAAAACTTAAGCCTATCCCTTTCATAAACAAAGCTTATTGCTTCCTGTAAATCAGAATCGGTAATCTCTGTAGGTAAACCAGGTAGAAGTCGATTTCTTTTTAATTGATTGATTTCTTGAAATGCAACTTTTTTATCGATATGAAGCGCTCTTCCTTCCAAATCTCTCACTACCTTCGGAAAAAGACCTCCTACTGATCGATACGTAGCCGCAATTCGGGGTGATACCAATAAGATCTCAAACATTCTTCTCCTGCTTTCATATTAAAATATTTTTGGAAACTCCCTCTGTACCTCTGTGTCTTCGTGGTTAACCACCAGAATAGTACATCCCTGGTTTTACCGAAAGCTTTAATCAGCCAGGGATAGTTTCATTTAGTGAGCTTTTACTTTATTAATTAATTGAGTAGTTGAATACCCTTCTATAAATGGTAAAACAATGGTTTCATCAGCAAATTCCCTACCTACTACTTCAGAGATTTTATAATCGCCGCCTTTGACTAGGATGTCAGGTTTAATCGTTTTTATCAAATTATAAGGAGTCTCCTCATTAAATATAATGATATAATCTACTGATTTCAAATTAGATAAAATATAAGCACGATCATTTTCATTATTAACCGGTCGGTCATTACCTTTTAATAATTTAACGGAGCTATCGCTATTGAGACCGATAATTAAAATATCACCTAATTTTTTTGCTTCATTTAGATAAGTGATATGACCCCGGTGAAGAATATCAAAACAACCATTTGTAAATACTATCTTTTTTCCTTTATATTTTAAGTCATTAATGATTTTCACCAAAAAGTCCGTAGTTATTATTTTTTTATTATGGTTTAAGATCAAAGCATCTTTAAGTTCCTCATATTCTATTGGTTCTGTACCAAATTTACTTACGACAATCCCGGCAGCTTTATTAGAAAGTTCAATGGCATCTTTTAAAGGCATACCGCCGGCCAGTCCCATAGCTAAGGTGGCGACGACTGTATCACCGGCACCCGATACATCATATACTTCTTTAGCTTCGGTCGATAGATGGCTAATCTGTTTTTTGTTAACCAATGTCATCCCTTTTTCGGAACGAGTGACAAGTAAATTGTCGATACGATAATTGTTTAAAATACCTAAGCCATTAATGGCTATTTCTTGGTCATCGTTTTTTAGATTTTTTCCAACAACTTCGCCAAGTTCTTTTAGATTAGGAGTAATAATGCTTGCACCGTTATACTTTCCCCAGTTATTGCCTTTCGGATCTACAATTACCGGGATATTTTTCTGATTGGCAGTCTTAAAAATAAACTGACATAGTTCGGCTGTACACAAACCTTTGCCGTAATCAGAGATCACTACCGCATCTACTTTATCAATAATATTCTTAATATTTTTCTTAATTTGATCAATGATTTCGCTTTCATTTTCTAAAATTTCTTCAAAATCAAGTCTAACGATTTGTTGATGTTCTCCTATCACCCTCATCTTTGTAATAGTTGGTCGACTTGTTTCAGTTAAAAAAAACTTGACATTTGATTCAATTAACAAATCCGATAGAATGTTTCTATTTTCATCTTTACCGGTAATCCCAACTAAATAAGCTTTGGCTTTCAAATGAGTGACATTTTTTGCAACATTAGCGGCTCCCCCCGGTGAAAACTTACTCCCTGTCACACGAACTATAGGGATAGGCGCTTCGGGAGAGATGCGGTTTACTTTACCATAATAGTACTTATCTAAAATAATATCCCCTACAATTAAAATTGAGACTGAATTAAAGTCCTGTTGAACCATGTTTTGATCCCTCTTGTTTGGCAGATTCTAATTATACTTACTAACTATTGATTTATTATCTTAACAATGATATAATTTTACCATATAATTTATCAAAAGTCTAAAATATTTGATAATTTACTTAATTTAAAAGAAAATATACTTTTATGAACCTTGAAGTTGATGTTTGGTTTTTTATAAATTGTACAAGAAAATGAACAATAGACATCACTTTTTAGTTTACACAAAGATCTCCGGATTGTCCATTTTTATTTTTTAAACGGTTGGTGAGTTTTTTGAAGAATATTGAAAAAATTTTAGTTATCCGTTTATCAGGAATTGGAGATATATTATTTACCCTCCCTGCCATTAATATGATCAAAGAAAATTATCCCCAATCTGAGATAACATTTTTAACTTTAAGAAAATTTGCTTCATTAATTAATGGATTTCCTGCAGTAAATAAAGTAATATCCTTTGATCGAGAAGTCTATAAACAAAAAAAACTAAAAGAAATATTTTGCGAGACTAAAGCTCTTCTCCACTCAATTCAAAAAGAAAATTTTGATTTAATTATTGACTTACATGGTTTTGGAGAGACCGCGCTACTTTCATGGTTGTCGGGAACGAAATCAAGGTGGGGAAATTCCAATCATAAATTTCGATCAATTTTTTATACGCTAAATGTAAAGCGAGATAACCACAATCATATACATATAATAGATCGACAATTAGATTTTTTAATAAAGGCTGGATTAAAGCTTGGTACCATTAATAATAATTACGTATTACCAAATTCCGAAATATCGAAAGCGCAACAATTACTTGAGGAATTTGGGTATTCTTCTTTAAAACCAACTATTTTTATTCAACCTTTTACATATCATTCTTTCAAAAACTGGCCTTTAGATAATTACTTACAATATGCTGAATATTGGAACCAACGTGGGGTGCAAATTGTTTTTGGTGGCGGACCAGCCGACAAAGAGAAATTAACAAAAATAGCAGCAAAATATCCAGTAACCGCCGGTAAAGCAAGTTTACTTACAAATGCTGGATTGATGGGGTGTTCCTCCCTAATTATTGGAGGAGATACAGGCTTGCTCCATATTGCAACAGCTATGGGTAAACAAGTATTGATGTTGATGGGGCCTACTTCACCAAAAGGATCTTGTCCTTATAAACATCCGGATTGGGTAATTTCAGCCACTGATAAAAAAATGGATAGCATCCAACTAGACCAAGTAATTGCTTATACCAAAAAAATCTTTAACTACTAATCTTAAATAGACTATACTGATGATAAAAAGTTCCTAAAAATATTTGTAAATACTATTAGGAACTTTGTTGCTTTTATAAGACTTCTAATAAATTATAGTGTTCAAGCAAAATTTTTTTAGTAAAAGATAATAGGTTTTTTGTTCTAAATAAATAACCATCAATTCCAGCACTTTTTGCTGCTTCAATATCTCGTTCGTTGTCTCCAATTAAAAACGAGTTTCTCTTGTTTATCGACAATTCATTAATTGCCTGCAAAATTAACCCTGGTGCTGGCTTGCGGCATTGACAATCCTTCCGGTACTTATCGATAATCGCTTGTGGGTGATGAGGGCAATAATAAATGCCGTCAATATGAGCATCAGTTTTAAAAAGTTCTTTCCTCATCCATTGGTGTAAATTATAAACATCTTTTTCCTCATAGTATCCTCGGGCAATACCACTTTGATTGGTAACAATGATAACCAAATATCCCAAATCATTCAATAATTTAATTGCTTCTTTAGCTCCCTCAATCCATATAAAATCTTCCGTGCGGTATACATATCCTTTATCAATATTTAAAACTCCATCTCGATCAAAAAAAACAGCTTCTCTTTTTTTAATTAGTTTTTCATTCAATTCATTATCACCTAGAACCTAGATTGGTTATTTGTAAAAGATGTTAAAAACGGTTTTAAATAAAACATAAAGTATATAATAATTAGAAGACTTTGTAGTCTCAAAATGTTAATGCTTGAAATAGTTGTTTTAGAGAACTTTCTAAATTCTAACCGGACAATCCTCTATCTTTTAATAAACCTACCACTAAATTCGCAGTTTTTTGGGCTGTACCCCTATTATCCATAACCACCTTTTTAGCATTGAAAGCCCTTTGCCGGTAAAGGGGTTCGTCGGCAAGTAACTTTTTTGCGGTATCAGCTAATTCCACGGCGTCATGGACTACAAATCCGGCGTCAACCTTTTCTAGAAGGAGTTTATGATCCCAGGAATTTTTCATATAAGGCCCATAGATCACCGGTTTTCCTTGAACCGCAGCTTCCATAATATTATGTCCGCCATATTTTTTGAACAGGTTTCCTGCAACGAAAACTACATCTGCTACTGCATATACTAAACCAAGTTCACCAAAAGTATCCAAGAGCAATACTGAATATTTACCATTTGTATCAGTAGAAGAACGTTGATAATACGGCAGGTTATTTTGTTGTAAAAGCAAACCAATCTCTTTAGCGCGATTGGGATGGCGTGGGGCTAAAATCAGATAATAGGGTCCATCTTTACATAGATTTAAGTATGACTCAATAATAATCTCCTCTTCGCCGGGTAAGGTACTTGCGACTGTGAAAACTCGTTGCTCCTTTTGAATATTATACTTTTCCCGGAAAGAGTCCAATTGGGCTTGGCTAAAACTGGGGTATTCCTGATCAATCTTGGTATCGCCGGTTACAATAACCCGTTCTAACGGCGCACCGATAGTTTTAATCCGGTTGGCATCTTCTAACGTTTTCATTGAGAATAAATCAATCTGATCAAATACTACCTTCATGAATTTAGAAAACCGTAAATAATACTTCATCGAATGACCGACCCGGCCATTTACTAAGGCTACTTTAGCCCCAAATTTCTTGCTATATCTAATAGCATTCGGCCAGAATTCAGCTTCGACTAAAATAAATAAACTTGGATGAATCCGATTAATAAATCGTTTACATAAAATCGGCAGATCTAAAGGGAAGTACGTCACCAAAGCAATATCCCCCATTTTCTGCCGGGCAATATTATAGCCATCGGAAGTTATTGTGGTTATAATAATTTTATGTTCGGGTAATAATTGGTGAATCTTCTTAGTAACATCAAAAACAACAATGATCTCGCCAACTGAAGACACATGGATCCAGATTACCGGTTTTCCTTTCAATGATTCGATTTGCTTTTTGGTCAAATTTGATAAATATGGGAAAGGTGGTTTTTTTAAACACAAATTACGAATAATAAAGTATGGTACAATGAATAATAACGTAATGGAGAAGAAAAGATTATAGATAAAATATTCTGCTTTTCCTTTAGTCAAATTTTTTAAACCTCTTTCCCACATTGAGTTGGAGTCAATCCTAGAAACGCATATTTTATTCTACCATATTCACTTTTTAATGTTAAGCTAAATATCTTTATTGGCCTTGGTAAATCTTAATTAAAACGGGAATTAGTCTAATTTCAATTTTCAATCTTTAACTTTGGTTAAACTTAAAAGGATTTTTAAGTACTAAAAAGGATTTTTAAGTTTTATATTGAAATTTAATTGACACTATTCTTTGGATACTAAAAAAGAGGGATAAAATGATCAAAATCAATCAAATAACTGAGTATTTAAATCAAAGCATTGCGGTGAAACGATCAGTAATCGAGAACAATTTAGAACCGATTTTTGCGTCTATCAAAATGATTTTAGCAGCTTTAAAAGGGGGAAATACAATTTATATCGCCGGTAACGGTGGCTCAGCCGCTGATGCCCAACATTGGGCGGCGGAATTTGTAGGAAGGTTTCAAAAAGAAAGAAGAGCCCTTCCGGTTGTTGCATTAACCACCAACACTTCTATTATTACCGCAATCGGTAATGATTATGGCTTTACTAAGATATTTTCCCGTCAAATAGAGGCCTTCGCACAAAAAGGCGACGTTTTCATCGCTGTCAGCACCAGCGGGAACTCGGATAATTTGATTGAAGCATTACAAGTTGCAAAAAAAAGTGGAGTTGGCACCATTGCTCTTCTTGGCGCAAGTGGCGGAAATATGAAAGAAATGGCTGATATTTCAATTATAATCGACTCCCCGGAAACCTGCTTTATTCAAGAGGCTCATATCGCAATTGAGCATCTCATAGTGAAATTAGTGGAAGTAGAATTTGTATAAACCATAGATGATTAAAATTTTTAACCTTATCTAAGCTAAAACAGCTTATCCCTATTATCAAAAATTATAGGAGTGATTAAGATGTCGATATTTATTATTGCGGAAATAGGTATCAATCATAACGGTGATGTTGGTATTACCAAGAAATTAATTGAAGTTGCCAAGGATGCCGGATGTGATGCGGTTAAATTTCAAAAACGGACCATTGATCAAGTTTATACTAAAGAATTTCTTGATTCACCTCGAGAAAGCCCATGGGGACATACTCAACGAGCCCAAAAAGAAGGACTGGAATTTGGCTTGACTGAATATAGAGAAATTGACCGGTATTGTAAAGAACTTGGCATTGAATGGTTTGCCTCAGCTTGGGATCTGGAGAGCCAAAAATTCCTACAGCAATTCAATTGTAAATACAATAAAATCGCCTCGGCCATGCTAACCTTTGAACCTCTATTAAGAGAGGTGGCTTCGGAGAAAAAATATACTTTCATCTCAACCGGTATGAGTACTCTCGAGCAAATTGAAGATGCCGTAAATATTTTCAAAGAAGCGAATTGCCCCTTTGAATTGATGCATTGCGTATCGACCTATCCAATGGATGACGAAGATGCAAACTTAAATGGTATCAAAACTTTAAAGGAACATTTTAAGTGCAATGTGGGATATAGTGGTCATGAAGTAGGTTTAGCAGTATCCTACGCTGCCGCTGCCCTTGGTATTTCCTCGTTGGAAAGGCATATTACTCTTGATCGGGCGATGTATGGTTCGGATCAGGCCGCCTCTGTTGAACCGAACGGTTTAAGAATGTTGGTCGGAGCGATTCGTAAGATTGAAAAAGCAATGGGTGACGGGGTTATCCGAGTAACAGAAAAAGAGGCGCCTATTAGTAGAAAACTGAGGGCTCATTTTATGGCCTGAGTGATCAGAGGCTCTTAATTAAAAAGGGCTGTTCCAGAATAACTTCTTGTACAGCCCTTTTTTCGATTAATCATCCAATAATTCTTTCCTAATTTTCATTTAATAGATAACCTTTCATTAAGATTTCACACAGTTTCCAGTCTTCTGGCGAATCCAATTCGAAAGTCTTCCAAAAGTCCATCGGATAGACTCCGATTTTTCCACCCAATCGGTTATTATATTGTTTAATAATCTCCGGTTTAAAAATGTAAAAGGAACCGTTTTCCACATAACGGATTACTCCGATTTCCTGACGCCTTTTTCGATTTTGATAATCATAATTAATACTCTTCAATTGATTGTTGGAATCTTTTTCCCATGTAAAAAAACCTTCCAATTTAGCTCCGGTAAACATCGAATCTAAATTTTCAGATAAAAAGAGCTGCAGTCCATTCTCAAAATCTTTTGATTCCCTCAAAGGGGATGTCAATTGCGGGGCAACTACAATATCTATTCTTTCTCCAGTTTTCTCAATTTCTTCTATCGCATGCAACCATGCAGATTCCGAAGTCGCAGTATCTCCCGATAAATTTTCCGGCCGAACAATTTGTTTAGCCCCATACTTTGCGGCTATAGATAAAATTTCTTGATCATCCGAGCTAACCCATACTGAGCTAATTCCTTTTGTATGCAATGCATTTTCAATTGTCCATGCTATTAACGGTTTACCACAAAACATTTTAATATTTTTTTTAGGGATTCCTTTTGAACCGCCCCGGGCGGGTATTATACATACAACATTCATCTGTTGACCTCTCCGATTTATCTTATTTTATAATATCTGCGAGTTCTCTAATTACTCCCTCTCCCCCTTTAGATTTGGTAATATATTTCGCAATACGTAAAATTGAAGGATTGGCATCTTTTGGCGCAATAGGAAATCCAACCATTTTCATTGCTTCAAAATCATTTATATCATTTCCGACATAAATGGTATTTTTTAAATTAATATTTTTTTCTTTACTGAGTTTTAATAGGGCTTCCTTTTTATCGGCAATACCTTGAAAAACTTCAAGATTTAATTTTTGAGCTCTCATTTTTACAACCAAGTTAGCTTCTGTCGATAAAATCAACATAGGAATGTTCTTTGCCCGCAACATTTTAATTCCTAATCCGTCAGCCCGATTGCAAATAACCGATTCTTTGCCGTTTTCATCAACAATTACCTTGTTGTTCGTAAATACACCGTCAAAATCAAACACAATTGCTTCAACCCAGTGAGCCTGGATTTTTTGGCGGTTTAAAAAGTCGATTAAAAACATAATACATCCTTTTCTATTAATCTTGATATTTAATCTTACCCGGAACACAAGGTAAAGAAGCTTTTAAGTGTTAACACCGATTTTTTAAGTACAAACCACATCATCAAAATACTTTATCATTTTACCATATCCACTTTTCAATGTTAAGCCTGTTTATTTCCAAATCAAAACTATATTGACTGATTGGTAATTTGTTATATAATGAAAGCTAGAATTTATCGCTTATTTATTGAAAAATATTCCTAGCCATCAGTAAAATCAGTACTTGATCTAAAGCTTATTTAGGAGAAATGATTTTAGATCATAACCACAAAAGTACGTCCGGAATTTAAAAGGTAAAAATCATGAAAAAGCGGTTATAAAGCAAACAATCGCAGAGATGAGGTTTTAGAACTTTGGCCAACTGGAAAATTGAATATATTATTTATGACACCCTCCTCTATTTATTGGCATTGTTTATAGTACCATTTACAATAATTCGTAATTTGTGTTTACGTCGGCCAATTCTACCGTACTTTTTTAATCTTTCAAAAAAAGAAGCAAACGCTTTAAGTGATAAACCGGTAATTTGGGTTCAAGCAGTTTCCATGGGTGAAGCCATAGTCGCCGGAAGTATTATTCGGGAGTTGATCAAAGAACTCCCCGGTTACCAAGTGGTATTAACCACACATACTCCAACCGGATATAAGATCGCACACCAGAAACTGCCTGAAGTAGCCCTTATAACTTATTTCCCTTTGGATTTTCCTTTTTTTATCAAGCGATTTGTGCAACGGATTCAACCTAAAGTATTTATTATGACCGAAAGTGAACTTTGGCCGAACGCTGTAAGATACAGTAAAGAGTTTGGGGCAAAAGTAGCCCTGGTTAATGGCAGGATTAGCGATCGATCATTTCATAATTATTTACGGTTCTCTAAGTTCGTAAAAGCCGTTTTTCATCAGATTGACTTATTTGCCATGCAGTCGTTAGAGGATGCCGACCGGGTTGGCAAAATAGGCGCTTCGGCAGAAAGGGTTTTTGTAACTGGAAATGCCAAATTCGATCAAAATTATCCCAGTTTCAAACCGGAGCAGCTCTCAGCTTTTCGTGAACAGTATCATATCTCCACTGAAAAGTTAATCTTTACTGCCGCCAGTACGCACCGAGGTGAAGAAGAATTTGTCATTAAAGCCTTTCTTGAATTGGTAAATCAAAAACCTTTTTATCTGATTCTAGCCCCTCGCAATCCCGAACGTGCTGAAGAGATCGGCCAACTCTTGGAACAATCCAATCTATCCTATAACCGACGTTCGGAAGAAAAAGTTAACCCGGATTCCATTGTTTTATTATTAGATACATTTGGGGAACTCGGGCTGGTTTATGCTTTGGCCGACGTGGTTTTGGTTGGCGGAAGCTTAATTAAAATACCCGGTATTGGAGGCCATAATGTGCTCGAAGCCGCAGTCCAAGAAAAACCGGTTCTATATGGACCTTATATGAACAACTTTCGGGAAAGTAAAAGGCTTTTGGAAGAGGTTGATGCCGGGTTTACGGTATACGATAGCAAGGATTTGGTTGAATCGGTTCAAAATTTACTGGCTGATCGCGAATTATATCAACGTAGGGCTTTTAATGCCAAAAAGGTAGTTTTATCCAATCGAGGCGCCGCCCAAAACACAGCAAATCAAATTATAAAAATTATCAGGCAAGCAGAATTGTCTAAAACTAAGGAATAAAGGTAAACAACCTTTACTCCTGTTAAAGGCTATTAATAATTCTGGCCACAACTTTCTCATAATTAGCCGTTGCTAAATTTTTTCGGTCGATCTCTAATAAATAATCATACCGCAAATAATATAAAAATTGTTTTATCAATTTCTGATCAATTGGTTTATTTAACGCTGAAAAAAGAAGCTTGCAAAAATCATCCGCTACTTCACAATGATAGACCAACCCCGGTACATTATAAAAGGCATTTCCCATCGTTATCACAGGTTTTAAGTATAGTAACCCCTCAATTCCTACTGTTGAATTCACGGTGATTACTACTTTACATTTCTGGATTAATTCTTTAGTATCGGCAATCTGAGTAAAAATTGTTTCCGAATATTGTTTTTTCAAAGGTTCATAATCAATTCGACCATAATCCGACGGGTGTTCTTTAATTACCAATTTTAAATTGCTTTGATACTTTTTATTATAAGTTCGTATCTCACTAGCACAAAAATTAACCAGAGAGTACATATCTTGAAAATTTGGCGAATGAATTAGGATCTGACTATCATCATGAACCTGTAAGGGAAGAAAAATAAATTCCTGCGGCAATTTAATTTCTTCTTCAATGCATTTACGCCGGTATTTTGCACTGATATTCTTTTGATTCAATTGCCGTGGTATTAATGTAGTTTTAAATAAATCTTCGAGTTTTCCTTCCTCCACGGGAACCTTCTGATAAAATTCCGCGGTTTTTCCAATTAACGAATTAAATGCATTTACCCCTTTGGTATCCATTGTAACGGTCTTCGGTAAATATCCATTTTCACAAAAAAGTAACTTGATTCCATTGTCTTTGGCTGCCGATACCGCAGCAGCTACTGGAAGCCTTAATCCATTCCACACTACTAATAAATCTACCTCTTGTTTACCCAACCAAGTACGGAAAAACTGATAATACGTTTTAGCTCGTATTATTTGAAAAGCTTTAATAATAACTAATATTTTATTTGGGAACTTAGGATGTCTAGCCTTGAACCGTTTATAGGAAAATTCAATTATTGGATTGATAGTGTTTTCATCGTAATGAAATGCTCCAAATATTAAGTTAAATATAAATCTTATGATAAATCGAGGAAATAAGCTCAATTGGTAAATATTTAAAGAAAAGGCTCGAATATGCTTGGGAATATGAATAGCTAAATTAGAAAAAAACCTCTTTTGGTGTCCATAATAAGAAAGAAATAGTATTGTTTTCAATTTAGTCATTAATTAAAAAATCCTCCCAAGAATTAAATCTATGTATTGAGCAAATTAATCAAATACCTAAACTGGCCACATGCTATTTAAGGCTTTTAAACGTTAAACAAAGCATTGGCAAAGGCTGCCGGGTCAAAATCTTGTAAATCTTCCTGCTTTTCGCCGACTCCAATTAAGCTGATGGGAATTTTAAACTGATTGGCAATAGCTAAAATAATTCCGCCTTTAGCTGTCCCATCCAATTTAGTTATGGCGATAGTGTCAATACCTATTGCTTCATGAAATGTTTTTACCTGATTAATCGCATTCTGGCCGGTGGTGGCGTCCAATACCAATAAAGTCTGCAATTCACGGTTCTCTATGTTTTGCAGGATGATCCGCTTGACCTTCTTCAGTTCCTCCATCAAATTCACTTTGGTATGGAGCCTGCCGGCAGTATCAACGATTACAATATCCGTTTTCCGGGCCTTAGCGGCGGCCATGCCGTCAAAGGCGACCGCTCCGGGGTCTGCGCCTTCCTGGTGGTGAATCACCGGGACATTGAGCCGTTCACCCCATTGTTGAAGTTGTTCGGTAGCAGCTGCCCGAAAGGTATCGGCTGCAACCAGTAGTACCTGCCGCTTATTTTTACGGAATCTAGAAGCCAACTTAGCGATAGTAGTGGTTTTTCCCACCCCATTCACTCCAACTATCAGGTATACCTGATTGGTTCCACCGAAATCGATTGGTTTGTTATCGGCCACCGCCAAAAGATTTTTAATTTCTTCAGCTAAAATTGGGCGTAATTGAGCGGGGTTTATGATATTTTTTTCTTTAGCGGTTTTCTTCAGATTATCAATTAAAAAGGTGGTAGTATCTAATCCCACATCCGCCATGATCAAGATATCTTCCAAATCATTGTAAAGCTCCTGATCGATTTTGGAGGAGGTAAAAATAGTCTCCAGGCCGGATAAAAAATTATCCCTGGTTTTAGTTAAACCTTGTTTTAAACGAGCCAAAAAATTTTGGTTTTCACTCATTATCCCTCAAACGTCCCTTTTTATTGGTATATTTTACTCTATCCGACCTTTTCATTCAGATCTAGCGAAATCAACTTAGAGACCCCATGTTCCTGCATAGTTACACCATAAAGGGCATTCGCCACTTCCATAGTGCCCCGGCGGTGGGTAACTACGATAAACTGTAGTTCCTTGCTATATAGTTCCAATAACCTGGAGAAACGTTGAACATTTACTTCATCCAGGGTAGCGTCAATTTCGTCTAAGATACAAAATGGAGACGGTTTCACGGTTAAGATCGCAAACAATAAAGCAGTTGCCGTCATCGCCCTTTCGCCGCCCGATAATAACGACAGGCTTTGCAGTTTTTTCCCCGGGGGTTGGGCGACGATTTCGATTCCAGATTCCAAAGGCCGCTCGGGATCGATTAAGAACAGATCGGCGTTACCTCCTTCAAAAAGTTCGCCAAAGAGTTTGATAAACTCCTTTTTAATCTGTTGAAACGATTCAGTAAAACGTTTGGTAATTGTCCCTTCAATTTCTTTAATTACTTTTTCCAAAGATTCTTTGGCTTTAATCAAGTCCTGCGATTGGTTCCAGAGAAACTCATAACGCTGTTTGACTTGATCGTAATCATCTATGGCGGCGATATTAACCGGGCCAAGCTCCTTTAAATCGTTCTTTAATTGTTCCACTAGAGCCCTGGCGTTTTCAGGCGTTTCATAGATTGGGTTATACTTAGCACGCCAATTTATTTCATAATCTTCTACCAGATTTTTCTCAATATTTTCCTTCTCCAAAAGAATCTGGTTAATGTTCAAGTCAAGCTTATGAATTTGGTTCTGAAATTCATTGCTTTTCCGGCGGAAACCTCGTTGTTTGGTTTCCAGTTCTTTAATTTTCAAGACTACTTGTTCTTTTTCTTGTTTTGCCACCCCAACCAGGCCTTCTTGAGAGATGAGCCGGTTTTTTTCAGTTTCGATTTTAAGCTGTAATTCGGAACCCAACTCTTTGGTACGCGTCTGCTCGGCTACTAATAGATCTTGTTTTATCCGGATCGACTCCAAGAGGGCCTCTAATTCTATCAACTGTTGATTAAGGCGGCTTTTAAGCGCTGTCTTGCCGTGTTCCTCCTGAGAACCGGCGCTAAGGACAGATTTCAATTCCGAGATTTTATTTGTTTTTGCTTCTTTTTCAAGGTTAGCGTCACGTATTTTAGCCGTTAAATCGCTGACCTTTGTTTCAATCCCTTTCAGGACCGATTCTTTGGAAGAAATTTGTTGTTGCAATTCTTCGCTGCCAGAATCAAACCTGCCACTTTCAGTAGTCATTTCTTCCAATTGGTTATGATAGGCCGCCTTTTCTTGTTTGGCGCGCTTAATGTTCTGCTCAATAGTTTGTGCTTCTCTCTCTAGAGAGGCTTTTTTAAGTTGAATTTCATGCTCTTCATTTTTGGAGAGTTCGATTTGTTTAGTAAGATCTTGAAGCTTGTTCCGTATCTCCTTGGCGACTTGGACGCCTTTTTCCAAAAAAGATTGGGACTCCACTTTTTCCTTTTTGAAATCTTCGATCTCCCGTTTTCGGGATAATAAACCTAAGCGACGTTTATCGACACTGCCGCCGGTGATCGATCCTCCCGGGTTGACCAGATCCCCGTCCGGAGTTACAATACGGAAACTTTTATCTATTTTAGAACTGAGCCGGACCGCAGTATTCAGATCCGGAGCAACAATAGTATGGCCTAGCAGATAATTTAATACTGAACGGTATTCGGGTTCAAACTGAAGCAAGGCCAAAGCGGATTGAGAAGAATATTGTTGCAAAACTCCTTGATATTGATTTGTTTTTGATTCCGGGACATTAATCAGGTTTAGCGGTAGAAAAGTCGCTCTACCCTTGCCTTGTTTTTTCAGGAATGATATCGCGGCTTGGGCGTGCTGATCGTGTTCAATTACTATATTTTGCAAGCTGGAACCAAGCGCGGTTTCAATCGCTAATTCCATGCCGGGTTTGACTTTGATCAAATCAGCGACAATGCCCCTGATAAAACGGTAAAAAGGTTGATCCGAGGCATCGGCCAACAATGCTTTGACGCCCTGGAAATAGCCTTGAAAACCCTTTTCCATCTCTTCCAAAAGGCCGATCTTACTCTCCAAGCCACGAATGCGATCTTTCCAGTCAAGGTTTTTACTCTCGACTGAGGTTAATTCCTCTTCCATTGAAATAATATTGCGGGCTAAATCAGCCTGAGCTTGGCGCAAATTGTTTACTTGACGGGCAAAATCATTTAATGCCCTCTCTTTATTTTGGTAGTCGTTTTCCAATTCGGAGACCTGGTTAGTTAAAAAATCCAGCTTTTTCAGGCAATCGTTAATCTGTTTTTGCAGGAATTCTTTTTTTAAAGCAGCCGAGTTAGCATTATTCTTTAAAGAGGCAATTTCATTCAAAACTTCAATAAATTCATTTTTTAGGTTTTGCTCATCGCTTTCAAGAACCTGAATCGAATCACAATGTTGATTTAGCTCTAGTTCTAGCTCGGATAAAACGGAACTTTCCGAGGTAAGTTTGTTTTTGACAGTGGCGATCTCTTGGTCGATACCGCTCAATTCTTTGAGGATCGCTTCTTTACGCAAAGAATTGCCGGCCATATTATTTTGACCCTCAACCAACTGGGCTTCGAGATCCTGGGATTTCAGATTTAATGAATTAATCTGTTCCGAGTATTTATCGATCTGGTTTTGGATCCGGTAAAAATCCTCATTTAAACCGGAGATCCGATCATCCTGATTTAATAACAAAAGCCGGGCTTCTTCTAACTGGGATTCAATGACGCTTTCTTGACCCTCGAAATCCTGATATTTTTCTTCCCAGTCAGCTTTGGACTGTTTCAATTCTTCCAGTTTTGATTGGAAATTGTCTAATAATCCACCGTAATAATTAATTTCTACCACGGTCAACTGGTCTTTAATTTTTATGTATTGTTGGGCTAAAGTGGCCTGGGACTCAAGTGGTCCAAGTTGCCCTTGAAGCTCGGCCAGAATGTCCTGAAGGCGGAGCAAATTGCGGTCAGTGTCTTCCAATTTTCGCTCGGCAATTTGTTTTCTGGATTTATACTTGATAATGCCGGCGGCTTCTTCAAAAATGATCCGGCGTTCTTCCGCTTTAACTGAAAGGATGGAATCGATTTTACCTTGGCCGATGACTGAATAAGCTTCTTTACCAAGTCCGGTATCGTAAAAAAGATCAAGGACATCCTTCAGGCGAACTTGGGATTTATTGATCAAGTATTCGCTCTCTCCGGAACGGAACAGTTTCCGGGTCACGGAAACTTCTGAAAAATCAACCGGTAATGAGTTATCGGAATTATCAAGCACCATGGTAACTTCGGCCAGGCTAAGCGGTTTACGTTGTTCGCTCCCGGCAAAAATTACGTCATCCATTTTTGAGCCGCGAAGGTTTTTAATGCTTTGTTCCCCTAAAACCCAGCGCAAAGCATCGGAAATATTACTTTTTCCACTTCCGTTGGGTCCGACGACTCCCGTAACACCGGGTAAAAATTCTAACTTGATTTTATCGGCAAAAGATTTAAAGCCCATTACTTCAAGGCGTTTTAAATACAAATTAACCCTCCTTTTATGCATTCAACATTTTACCACAAGATAGCAAAAAAAGAAATACGCCAAACAAAATGTAAGAGCCATGGTCAAATTTAAAAGCGAGGTTTCTCTAGCCTCGCTTTTAACCAACTTCTAAATTTATCGCTATATATGTTGCAATAATTTTTTGGATACAAACTTTAAATGTAACATATATTCCTTAATTCATAAGATGAGAAAAGTACATTAATTTACCCATTCACAACCGGCTTTTGGGTTGTGAATGCTTTATCCAAAACTTTTTTCACCTTATATAAATCTTTTCTTTTTCTAACTTTTTGCGGAATATTCGGATTAAGTAATGAACCATATGCTTCGATAATCTTTCGCAGCTTACTTCGAGCCCTGGTCCGCGCGTTATCGATTACCTTTGGGGGCAATGCGAGCGTAATTTGGATTTCACCTTGATTATCCCCGGCAATAATCCCTTTAATTACTTGATATTCGATTGGGGATAAATATATTTTTAAAACCGAATCTAAAGTTTGGTTGACCCATTCTTTTTCAATTAAATAAAAGGGTTCATCGGTTTGGCTATCTAGAAAATCAATCAGGGTACGATTAGCTTCATCGCTATTTTGAAAAAGTGATAGCATAGTTCCGGCCGGTGGGGAATTTTTTTTATGAACGCGCCGGAATGCGTTGAAAATCCGCCTGGTTATGCAAAGATAAGCAAAAGTGCTAAATTTGACCTGAAAACATTCGGGATTATATTCTTCAATCGCTTTTAACAGGCCAATTGCGCCTTCTTGAGAATAATCATCGAAGTCGGCCAATGAAGGTTGATAGTTCTTTACGATATGCCTTACCATCGGAAGGTATTTAAGGACTAACTCATCCTTAGCGCCCATATCATAATTGGATCGAATCTTTTCTATTAACGCTAAGTCTTTTTGTTGGTTCACCCGAAACAACCTCCTAAACCCAGTCCGGCAATTTAACTAGAAACAAATATGGCATTGCTATAGGTAATTATATGGCTGGGTTGTCCGGATTATGACAAGGAACCCTTTCTTAAAATTGCTCACAAAAAAACCGCCTTAGCGGTTTTTAGCGAGGTTCAACTATAAACTTAATTGCTGTCCGTACCTGACCATCAATGTTAATTTCGGAAAATCCGGGAGTGCAGACCAGATTAATACCATTTGGGGCAACGTATCCTCTAGTAATGGCAATAGCTTTTACAGCTTGGTTAACCGCGCCGGCTCCGACCGCTTGAATCTCAGCAACTCCTTTTTCCCTTAAGACTGCAGCTAAAGCTCCAGCGACTGATTTGGGGCTGGAATTTGCAGATACTTTTAGTACGTCCATAGATTAAATCCCCCTAGAGAAAGATATCATTCCTTTCTTATCATATTCAACTAACTGCAAAAAAACCCCTTTTTAAAAAATATTATCAAGTAATCCCCTTAAGTTTAGTAATAGCTTCAAGAGCGGCTTTATTTTGAGCCTCTTTTAAACTATGGCCTTCGCCCTTTCCGGCCTGCATGCCTTTTATCAAAACCTCCACATTGAACCAACGCTGATGGGCAGGCCCTTCTTCCTTAATAGTGCGATATTCGGGAAACAGCCCATGGGATTGAGAAAATTCTTGAAGGTCATTTTTAGCATTAATTAAGGTAAATTGGCGGTTTACTTCGGCCAAGTTATCCTTTATTAAAGGTTCAATAAAACCTGTTGTTTTTTCAAGCCCAAAATTTAAAAAATAAGCGCCAACAAAAGCCTCAAATAAATCAGCCAAAATGTTTTGCTTACTATGTCCGTTATTGCGTAATTCACCGGCGCCTAACTTAATATATGAATCTAATTTTAGTTGTTTAGCCAATGAGGCCCAAATCAGGGCGCTAACGATAATCGATTTCAATTTGGCCAAATCTCCTTCATCATAATTGGGAAATGTTTTAAATAAAAAGGAGACTGTAATTAAAGAAAGTACGCTATCACCCAAAAATTCCAGACGCTCATTACTGAGAATTTTATGTTCATTGGCGTAAGATGAATGAATCAATGCTTCTTCAAAAAGTTCAGGAAAGACCGGGACAAAATCAAGTTGGATCGCTAGCTTTTCAACTGACGATCCAATTTTCGCATCCATTGGTAATTGATTTATTTGATTTGTTTTTTTAGCCATGATATTTTTTAAAAGCCAAACAGGCATTATGCCCACCAAAACCTAACGAATTAGAGAGCACATATTCCAGTACGCTTTTACGGGCTTGGTTAGGCACATAATCCAAATCGCATTCGGGATCAGGTGTTTGGTAGTTGATTGTTGGAGGTATGGTTCCGTGTTTTAGCGCCAATACGCTAATAATTGCTTCTACTCCACCGGCGGCGCCCAACAAATGGCCAGTCATTGATTTAGTTGAACTAACCGGAATCCGGTAGGCGGCTTCACCAAAGACGTTTTTGATGGCCATTGTTTCTAACTTATCATTAGCCGCAGTTGAAGTGCCATGGGCATTAATGTAAGAAATTTTCTCCGGTGTAATTCCGGCATCGCTAATCGCCCGGCGCATTGCTTTAGCTGCTCCAGCCCCTTCAGGATCGGGAGACGTCATGTGATAAGCGTCACCGGATTCGCCAAAACCGACAACTTCCGCATAGATTTTAGCCCCTCTGCGCTTGGCATGTTCCAGTTCCTCAAGGAGCAAGATACCGGAACCTTCACCCATCACAAATCCGTCACGGTTTAAGTCAAATGGCCTGCTTGCGCCTTTCGGGTCATCATTATTGGTTGACAATGCCCCTGCTGAAGAGAAACCCCCATAGGTCAACTGAGTTATAGCAGCTTCCGAACCGCCGGTGATCATAGCGTCCGCTTCACCGTTTTGAATAATTCGAAAGGAATCACCGATTGAATGAGTACCGGAAGCGCATGCGGTAACAACGGTATGGTTTGGGCCTTTGGCGCCGGTAACAATAGAAACAAATCCTGAAGCCATATCAGGAATCATCATTGGGATAAAAAACGGGCTGACCCGTTTAGGCCCCTTTTCCAGACAGGTACGGTACTGTTCTTCAAAGGTTTTCATCCCTCCGATGCCGGAACCGATTACTACACCGATTTCGTCCGCATTAGCAGAATTAATCTCCAACCCGGAATCGGCCAAAGCCATTTGAGTGGCAGCCACCGCAAAATGGACGAAACGGTCAGTCCTTTTAACTTCTTTGCGATCCATATACTGAGCAGGATCAAATTCTTTAATTTCCGCTCCTATCTTTACATCCAGATTGGAGGTATCCAGCAAAGTGAGCCGCTCAACACCTGACACACCACTTGTGATATTCTGCCAAAAACCATCAACTCCAATTCCTACCGCAGTAACTACTCCTAACCCGGTAACGACAACCTGTTTTTTCATATTTTACCCCCGGTATATAAACTTGAATTTGGAAAGAAAAATCGTAATTATCAACAGTTCTCTGGGTATTAGCTAATAGATATTAGGTTTAGCTATTAGATTTATAGTAAAAAACTAAAGGGCAATAGCTAAAAACAAGACTAAAGGCTAATAGTGGAGGCTGTGGAATTGTGGATCTGTGGTATTTCTGGTTGCAATATAATTATTTATTTTTTAAAAATGACTTTTATTTTTTAAAATCAAGTCGTTAATATCGATATTTTAAGAGAGTCCCCTTTAGGGGACTCTCATGAAAACTTATTGGCCATTCTCCTTAATGTAATTAACCGCGTCGCCGACAGTTACGATTTTTTCGGCGTCCTCGTCGGGAATCTCCAGGTCGAATTCCTCTTCAAGAGCCATTACTAGTTCGACGATGTCCAGAGAATCTGCTCCCAAGTCATCTACAAAAGAAGCCTGTTCAGAAACTTCCTCTTCGTCAACGCCAAGTTGCTCAACAACAATATCTTTAACTTTTCCGAAGATATCCAACCACTTCACCTCCTTCCGTAAGGGTTGGTTAATTCTGGTTTTATTTAAAACACACTTATTTTTCCCAGGATTTACATTACCATTCCGCCATCAACGTTTAATACTTGACCGGTAAGATAAGAAGCTTCAGGTGAGGCCAAGAATATTACAGCGTTGGCGACATACTCCGGTTTTCCTAATACACCCAAAGGGATTAAACTCAGTAACCTAGTACGCGCTTCTTCCGATAAAACCTCAGTCATTTTGGATTCGATAAAACCAGGGGCGATTGCATTAACCCGGATGTTTCGAGTCCCCAATTCTTTAGCCATGGTTTTAGTGAAAGCGATTACCCCTCCCTTAGAGGCGGAATAATTAGCCTGGCCGGCATTTCCCATCTGGCCGATGACTGACGCAATATTGATAATTTTACCGGAACGTTGCTTCATCATGGGTTTAATTGCGGCTTTGGTACATAGAAATGTACCTTTTAAATTGATATCAAGAACCGCATCCCAATCTTCTTCACTCATCCTGAGCAAAAGGTTATCTTTGGTGATCCCGGCGTTGTTGACCAAAATATCCAGCTTATTAAATGTTTTTAGCGCCAAATCAACCATAGCTTCACAATCATTTTGTTTGGTAACATTACCGACAATGGAGGTAGCTTGACTTCCGGATTGCCGAATTTCTTCCGCTACCTTATGTACTTCTTCACTGACATCGGATAATACCACTGCCGCCCCTTCCTTGACTAAAGCCAAGGTAATAGCTTTACCAATTCCTCGGGCTGCGCCGGTAATGATTGCCACTTCATGCGCTAATCTCATATTACTAAACCTCCTTTAAAATTTCAAGAGCTTTTTTAATTGAGGCCATATCTTCACAATTTACAATTACCGCGCCTTTGATTGTCTTTTTTATCAAACCTGAAAGGACTTTCCCCGGACCAACCTCAATGAAAACCTCCACCCCATTTTGGTGTAAAAAGTTAATAGAATCTTCCCACAATACGGAAGAATATATTTGACAATACAGTTTATCACTAATTTGATCTTGCAAATAAGGCCGCGCCGAAACATTAGCGATTACAGGGACAACTGGTTCCTGCCAAGATACCGATTCCAGCTGCGCCTTAAAAGCGTCAGCCGCCGGCTTCATAAAGCTGGAATGAAACGGGCCGCTCACTGACAGCGGAATAAATTTTCCTCCTTTAGCCGCAACCAACTCCTGAACCTTGGCAATTCCATTTTTAGCGCCGGAAATGACAATTTGCCCGGGGCAATTGAAGTTAGCGGCTTCAACCAGCCCTACCCCTTTTACCTCGTTCAGGCAAGCGGAAAGGGTTTCCCGATCCAACCCAAGCACTGCCGCCATTGTCCCATTTTGTTCAGGATCGGCTCCTGCCATTAATTGAGCCCGTTGTTGGACTAAGTTTACCGCTGTAGGTAATTCCAACACTCCCGAAGCGACCAGGGCGCTATATTCCCCAAGGCTATGACCGGCGGTATAATCTGGTTTAATCCCTTCCGCCCTGAGGGATTGCAGTATGGCGATACTTACAGTCAGGATCCCGGGTTGAGCGTTACGGGTATCTTTTAATAATTCTTCGGGACCATTAAAACAAATTTCAGAAATTTCCCTTCCTAAGGCCTGATCGGCCTCATCAAAAATTTTTTTAGCTTCGGAATAATTTTCCGATATCTCTTTTCCCATGCCTACATACTGAGAACCCTGCCCCGGGAAAACGAAGGCTATTTTTTTCATGGAAAACTCCTTTAAATTAAGTTAAAGAAGAAGCGATTTTCCCAACTACATCTTCATCTACAGCTTTAACTGCAGCCCTAATGGCGTTTTTAATCGCTTTGGCATTAGAACGGCCGTGGCTGATCATGCTAATACCGTTAAGTCCCAACAGTGGGGCTCCGCCATATTCAGTATAGTCCATTTTGCCTTTGATACTTTTAAAAGCGCTTTTTGCTAAAAAAGCCCCGGTAAGTGTGATTGGGTTTTTAGCTAATGCCGTTTTAATTTGACCAAATAAAGCGCTTGCCAAACCCTCGGAGAGCTTTAAGACGATATTCCCGACAAATCCGTCACAGACTATTACTTCACAAGCGCCATGATGAACATCGCGCCCTTCGATATTTCCAATAAAATTTAACCCGCTCTGTTTTAAGAGTTGATGGGTCTCGACCGTTAGTTTATTGCCTTTAGTTTCTTCTTCACCGATACTTAGTAAACCAATCCGAGGTTTAGGAAGTCCAAAAACTTGTTCAGCGTAAATCGAACCCATTAATGCAAATTGAACCAGATTATCGGGATCACAATCGGCATTAGCCCCTGCGTCTAATAACACACTGACTCCGGTATTAGTAGGCATCGGAGATGCTATAGCCGGCCGATTGACGCCTTTAATCCTGCCTAAAACCAATAACGAAGCGCTCATAGCTGCGCCGGTGTTACCGGCTGAAATTACAGCTGCAGCGGCGCCTTCTTTAACCAAACGGTTAGCGACCACCAATGAAGAGTCCTTTTTTTTCCTAACCGCATTTGCCGGGTGTTCGCCCATCTCAATAACTTCAGTTGTATTTTGTATTTCTAATTTTAATCCGGAAACCGGTTGGTTTTTGAGAACACTCCCAATCTTTGCTTCGTTCCCAACTAGTATTACTTCTGCGCCGAATTCGCGGCAGGCTGACACTGCCCCTTTTACGGTTTCTTCCGGCGCATAATCCCCGCCCATGGCGTCAATTGCAATCTTCATTTTTCCCCTCCGGACAAAACTATCATTAGTATAGCGAAAATAATTGAAAAGTCAAGGAGAATTCTGGAAAAAAATTTGATCGAATTCGGCAAATTTAATATTGCAAAATTATTATCAAAGTAATCGCTATGGTTTAATGGGTTTTTCCAAAAAGTTTACGTTTATTTAAAGATAAAAAAATAAGGCCAAAACGACCTCATTTTTTTAAAAAAATCAACCTTCTTGGGCAATAACTTCCCGACCCTTATAATATCCGCAGTTACTGCATACACGGTGCGGCATTTTAGGTTCATGACATTGGGGGCAAGCATTGGTATTAGGAGCAGCTGTTTTTAAATTTGCTCTTCTCAACCTGGTTCTGGTACGGGAGGTCCTATTTTTTGGGTTTGCCATCTGATCCACCTCCTTCTTGGTTTAACAAGGATTTTAATTTATTAAACTGTGGATTATAATCTTCAACACTACATTGACATTTTTTTTTATTTAAGTTCTGGCCACATTGAGAACATAAACCATGGCAATCGGATCGGCAAATATACTTCATTGGTAAAGATATTAACACTTGTTCCCGAATACATTCCGTTAAATCGATTATGTCGCCTTGAAAATGATAAAAGGATTCATCATCTTCCGTAGGCGTATAAGAGGCAAATTGTTCAGTAATTTCAACGTTATCTGAACCTGAAATCGATTCAAGGCATCGATTGCAATTAGCTTGGTATGTATACCTAACTTCTCCCTGGACTAAAAAACCATCACCGGTATTAGTAACAGTACCTTCTACTGTTATGGGCTGATTTAACTCAACTCCCAATTCCAAACCGGAAATATCGATTTCTTGATTTCCTTTAAAAACTAATGAACCGCCACGGGCTTCACGAATTGAACCAATATCAACCTTCACCAAAATCACCTTCGATAATTATATAGGGTATTTTTTGAAAAGTCAATCTTTCCCCATTAAAGTTTCCTCATTTTTCAACTATTAACCTATATGAGAGCTTAAAAAATCCCACTTTTATCTTTTTTTACTAATGGTTTGCCAAAATAATCTACAGTTAAAGGGAAAAACTTTCAATTGAGGTGAATCATTTGCATAGGCGAATTTATCGTAAAAAATTGAACCCGAATCAAAAATTAGCCTCTCTGACGCCGGATATCTGGAGAATGCCTCCTTATATAGTAGCCCGATTTGGAGGAGAGCTCACTCAAGTAATGATCGAGGCAGCTCAAGAATATATTGCTGAAAAATGCTTAGTAAAAGTCCATCAAGATTTTAACAAAGAGATTATAAGCGAGCAAAACTTACCAAATTAAACCGAAAATTTAATTCTTTATATAGTTGTTTTCCTGACAAGAGGTTTTTTCCGAAACTTCCAAAAAAAACGCAACATAGCTGGATGTTTATCGGTAAAGCTAATATCAAAGGAGGTGAATCAAATGGGTACTGGGCAAAAGTCTAATAGTTATCTTGTTAAAGAAGCCGGACCTGCACTGGACAAATTCAAGTATGAGATCGCCAATGAATTGAACATTGATCTCTCGAAAGTCCAAGGTGGTTACTGGGGGTATATGCCCACCCGGGAAACCGGTGCTATTGGAGGAAATATGGTTCGCCGGATGATTGAAGCTGCTGAAAGAACCTTAGCTGAGCAAACTGTTGCGGAAGTTAAGGCTGGATTCCAAGCCGGGTTAAATTCTAGCCCTCAGATTGCAAGCCAGAATCAAGCCAACCAGTTCAAGATGCAGTAATTTTAAGTCTTAACAGTATACTTAAAATAAAGTAAGGAGGGTTCCCCTCCTTACTTTATTTTATAAGCAAGCTAAAATAAAAGGTTGCCGAATAAAATTGGAGAATTATTATTATCAAAAAGGAGCGTTCTCATGATTCAAAAAATTGCCGATAATATTCGTGTTTTAGTGGCAGATATTGTTGAAAAGGCAAAGTCCGGACATCCAGGAATGCCTTTAGGTACTGCCGAGATAGGGGCAGTTATCTATGGGGAACTTTTAAAACACGATCCTACTTCACCTAGCTGGCCGGACCGGGATCGTTTTATATTATCAGCCGGCCATGGTTCGGCCTTACTTTATGCCCTACTCCATCTGACCGGATATCCGATGCCTCTGGAAGAACTGAAACGTTTCCGGCAAACCGGTTCCATGACACCCGGCCACCCAGAGTTAGATATTCCCGGTATCGAAACTACTACCGGACCCTTAGGCCAGGGACTAACTAATGGGGTCGGTATGGCCCTGGCTGAGCGAATACTGGCCGCTAAGTTTAACCGTCCTGGTTTTGAGATAGTTAATCATTTTACATTCGTAATAGCCGGAGACGGTTGTATGATGGAAGGAATAACTTCGGAAGCTTCCTCCCTAGCCGCTGACCTTGGTTTAGGCAAATTGATCGTCGTTTACGACGACAATCAAATTTCGATTGAGGGAGATACCGACTTAGCCTTCAAAGAAAATGTGCCCGGACGTTATCTGGCTTATGGATGGCAGGTTATTGAAATTGACGGTAATGCTCCTAAGCAAGTATTAGAGGCCCTTGAAAAGGCCAAAGCTGAAAGCTCAAAACCATCTTTAATAGTGGCCAAAACCATAATTGGAAAAAGCAGTCCTTTGGCTGGAAACCCTGAAGCCCATGGTGCCCCCTTGGGCAAAGAAAATGTAGCCGCTTTAAAACGGACCCTCGGTTTTCCCGAAACCGGCTTTTATGTTTCGCCCGAAGTTTCCGAATACTTCGCCCACAAGCGGCCCCAGTGGCAAAAGCAACGGGAATTATGGGAAACCAAATTCCAAGGTTGGTCCGGGAGTTATCCGGAACTATACTCGGAATGGGTTCGAACCATGGAACGAAAGCTACCATTAAATTTAGAAAACAGCTTATCAACTTTTGAGATCGGTTCCCAGGTTGCCACCCGCGACGCCGGAGGTAAAATATTAAACCAACTGGCGGCTCTTGTCCCCGAACTAATCGGCGGCTCAGCAGATCTCTCCCCTTCTACTAAAACTTATTTAAAAAATCTTCCCGATGTTTCGGCCAAAAATTATGATGGCCGCAACTTGCACTTCGGGGTGAGAGAACATGCCATGGGAGGGATCTTAAACGGTATTTCAGTACATGGTGGATTACGGGTTTTCGGCTCAACTTTTTTGGTTTTCGTCGACTATATGCGCCCAGCCGTAAGGTTAGCCTCCTTGATGCGGCAACCGGTCATTTATGTCTTTACCCATGACTCTTTTTATGTGGGTGAAGATGGTCCAACTCATCAACCGGTGGAACAAATTGAATCACTACGGATTATTCCGGGGATGCAGGTAATCAGGCCGGCCGATGCAAACGAAACCGGGTGGGCATGGCTATCAGCCTTAAAAAGGGTTAATGGTCCGACCACCCTCATTTTGACCCGTCAAAAACTCCCGACCTTAACGGGGACATCCAAAGATGGCTTTGAACGCGGCGGATATGTTATCCGGGAAGTCCAGGGCAAAGCCCCGGACTTGATAATCTTGGCTTCCGGAAGTGAAGTCTGCCTAGCAATTAAAGCAGCTGAAATCCTGGCTAAGGAAGGGAAATTAACCAGAGTCCTTTCAGTGCCATGTCGCGAGATATTTTTGGGGCAAACACTGGAATACCTTAATCAAACCCTCGGTTCCGGAATACCGCGGGTAGCTATCGAAGCGGGTGTCGGTAGCGGTTGGTACAGGGTGGTAGGTTCTTCAGGTTTAGTCATCGGACTGAACCAGTTTGGAGCAAGTGGTCCATTTGAGGAGCTTGAAAAAGAATTTGGGTTTACACCTGAAGCTGTGGCGCAAAAAATCGAAAAATATTTAAGAGGCCGTTAATTCGGCCTCTTATTTTTAATTGAATTGATCAGTTAATTGGTTCTTTATATACTATTTCTTAGCTTTTTTAGTGGATTATCATACTTCTTTTAGGGCTTGCCGATGAAGGTTACGATAATACAGGGCTAAATCAGTTAAAACCATTAACGAGTTTAAAGCGTATAAATAAACTACCGGATCCCTGCTATAAATGAGCTTGTGAATAATGCCGGAGCAATAGCCAATTAAAACCACATATAAAAAGATAAGGCTCTTTCCACCGTTTTGTCGTGTTTTATACGATTTATAAATTGAAAATGGCCAAGCTGCCCCAAAACAAGCTAACATTATAATTTCAAAAATACTCATTAGGACATTCCCCGTTCATCAAATAATTAAATCTTTCAAATGGCGTTTTGGTACGTGATGTACTCCGTTTTGATCCCGCCAGTACTTAATATCGCCATCGGAACCAACCTCTTCAAGCACTATTGTCTCTTTTGGTTTCCCAAGGGCTAATACCTGTAAAATCTCGAAATGTGACGGAATTGCCAGATTTTCCCGGAGCATTTCCCGGTTAACGGAGGCAATAATACAGCCCCCTAAACCTTTTTCTACCGCTCCCAGGAGGATACTTTGGGCGGCGATGCCGTGATCGCAAAGATATCGTTCGGTAATTCTGGTATCGCCAAGCATGACTATATAAGCAGCCGGACGTTCCCCTTCTTCGGGTCCAGGCCAACCCTGTAAATATCCGGCCCATGCTAAACATGGAAATATTTTTAAATTAGTATCTGCCTCATTTGACAAAAGATATTTTAGAGGCTGGCGGTTGCTGGCCGAAGCTGACAACCTTGCCAGTTCGATTAATTCTCGTAATATTTCGGTTGAAACCGGGAGATCTTGATAAAAACGACGATAGCTTCGATTTTTAATAATTAAATCTTTTAACATTCATATTCCTCCCCTATCAATATCTATTATGTTTATTTTTCATATTTGAAAACTTGTGAAGGGTCAATAAATGGCGGATACATTTTATTTCCCAAAATAATGCTTTTAAGATAAATATGGGCTTTTTGAATTTGCATATTGTTCGGTGCTAGTTTTAAGGCTTTTTGAATTTCTCCAAGGGCTTCGTCGCCTTTTTTATTAAGAAGGAAAGCCAAAGCTAGGTTCGCATGAAAAACCGGATTACGGCGATCTAGAGCTAAGGTAAATTGGGCATATTGAAGCGCTTTTAAAGGGCTCCCGATCCGCATCGCTTCAATCGAGGCCTCTAGGGAGACATCCACCAGATCCGGTTTGTGAAGATAAGTTTTTTCAAACCATTCCAAGGCCGTGCCATGTTCACCGCTAACCTGATAGGCCTTGCCCAGCCCCCACATACTGCTCCAAGAGCGCGGAAAAGCGACGACACATTTTTTAAAGCAGTCGATCGCTTGTTCAATGCGGTTTTGATTTAACCAATTCAGTTTGGCCACATCCGGGCGTCGTTCCCGATAAAGCAAGACTTTGATCAATTTCTTCCAGCCCTTTTTAAAACTACCGGAATAATCATTTATTTGGTCATCATCCAAATAAAGGGGGATATTATTCATTAAATACATTCTCCTCTAATCAATAACTATAATTTCGTCCCTTACCCCATATTTACCTGCAAAAAAGTTACAAGTACCCATGATCAAATTCGGCAATCTATTCATATTAACTTATAGATATTGTTAAATTTGGGCAAGTCCGATATAATCTTTATTTAGGAGTCTGACTTTAAATTTAGGAGGATAAATTTTAATGGTCAATACCATTTTATTTGATTTAGACGGAACCATGCTTCCATTAAAATTAGATGAATTCATTCAAATCTATTTTGCAGAATTGGGTAAAAAGTTTCAAGATTTAATTGAAGCCAAAACCTTGGTTCAGTATGTCATGGCCGCTACTAAAACCATGGTTAATGATACTGGCTATCGGACCAATGAAACGGTTTTTATGGAAAAATTCGGCGAGCTAATCCAAGACGATCTTCGCGTTTATCAGAACCGTTTCAATGAATTTTATGACCGAGAATTTTTTGAGGCTAAAGCCTCAGTAGTGAATTCGCCAATGATGCGCGAAAGCGTTAATCTTCTAAAAGAGAAAGGCTATGACTTAATCATCGCCACTAACCCACTTTTCCCTGAAAAAGCTATTCACCATCGAATCCGTTGGGCCGGGTTTGAACCTGAGGATTTCAGTTATATTACTTCATACGAAAAAAACCATTATTGCAAGCCTCAGCTCCACTTCTATAAAGAAATTTTGGAAGATACCGGGAAAACACCTCAACAATGCCTTATGGTGGGAAACGATGTGCAGGAGGATTTGATAGCCGCTCAACTTGGGATCCAAACTTACCTGATTACCGACTTTTTAATCCATCGCACTCAAGAACCGATAACAAACACTTACCAAGGGAACTATTCGGATTTTTACCGATTCGTTCAGGGGCTGCCCCGATTAGAAGAAGGCCTAACTAAAAAAATGGCTTGAATTGGGTTTATTTGATAATAGATGGATTCCTTGTTATACTGTAGATATCATTTTCGAAAATACCTTAAGGAGGTTTATAATGAAGAAAAATACAATGTTAATCTTGATCGGATTAGTTTTGGCCGGATTGGTAATTTGGGGAGTAAATGAAGGATACATCAAATTTAATAATAAATCCGAACGTAAAGTTTTAAAGACATATAAAAAATCGGTGAACAAAGTGAAATCCATTTTTGGAAATTAAGCGGTTCCAAGCTTACTAAATAGTATTTTTATCAAATAAACAAGTACCCGGTACTTGTTTATTTGGTTTATACTAATCCTACCCTTTTTAAGAAAAAAGCCCCTGGGACTATATCCCAAGGGCTCTCTTGTTTATTAAACACTTAGAACTTATATCCGGCGCCTAATTCAAATGCGGTTTCATCGCCATCATAAGTTGTACCTAAAATCCCGCCTCGGATATCAATTTGTTTGTTGATGTTATACTTAATTCCGGCTTCATAGAAAATCTCGATATCATCAGCCATGATGGCTCCGGCTTCAATAATACCCATAAAATCCCGATCGAATGCTAGTGAGCCGTTGATTCCAAAGTATGGATCGCTGTCAATGCCATAATCAAAAATTCCGCCGACTATTGCAAAACTCGGGGAGACTTCGAACTTCACTGCTAATAAGGTAAAGTCCTTATCATCCAACCCAACTCTTCCGGAAACGGCGAACTTTTGGGATAGGCCATACTCGATCCCGAGCAGTAAACCTAAATCTTCGGTGGCAAACATACCGGTGATGACCCCGCTCCCTTTGGAAACTGACGGGGAGTTAAGTCCCAGGGCGGCTACTGATGTTGAAAACACTGCCGTCAATACAAGTAAAAATATTACCAACTTTTTCATAAGCTAATCCTCCTTATTAATACTAGTGATTTCACAATAATCAATAACCCTTAAATTAGTTTCCCTATTTGAAAACGCTTTATAATAGGAAATTATCTTAAAATCACGAAATCATTCATTGTTTTTATTCTTTTTTTTAAATGAAAACCCTTTTCACTAATCCGATTTTTTTAAATGTTGAAACTTCAGAATTACCTATTAAAACCAATTTGTTTTCTTAGTTCGCATTTGTGATCAACAACCTTATATACTCCATTTTTTCTTTGTTTCAAAAATGTAAAATTATATTTACAATGTTTCTCTAAAACATTATAATCTATAAATAGTAGTCTGTATAGATTTCATAAGACTTTTATATGGTTATAATATCAAAGGAGGATTCTTATGAAGATTGAACTGCGAAAAGACTTTACCTATTCCCTGATCGTCCCTACTAGCATGGGAGTGCGAATCACTCCTGTAAATGGGCAACCGGTACATTCCAGTGATACTTTTATGATGCAGGCTACCAGCGCCGAAACTAACGTAGCGAACATTTCTGCCTCACTCGGCCTTCCGGTTAAAGTATTGACAACTTTTGTCAAAGACAGCCCGATTGCTCTGTTTATCAAAAACAACCTCAGAAGCCGGAATATGTCTTTTGAAGGTAAAGAAATGCCTCAAGGCGGGCCATGGGGTTACCGCCACCAGTTCAATATCGCCGATAGCGGTTACGGATCCCGCGGGCCAAGGGTTCAAAACGACCGTGCCGGCGAAGTAGGACGGACCCTTAATGTTAAAGACTTCGATTTAGATAGGATTTTCGGTAAGGAAGGCGTCCAAATCATACACTTATCAGGGCTGATTGCTGCACTGTCTCCCGAAACAAGCGTCTTCTGCCTGGAACTGGCCCGGGCCGCCAAAAAACATGGTACCCGGATTTCCTTCGATCTCAACTACCGCGCCTCTTTTTGGAAAGGCCGCGAAAAGGAACTTCATGATATTTTCAAGGAAATCGCCAGCATTTCCGACATTTTGGTCGGAAATGAAGAGGATTTTCAACTTTGCTTAGGAATTGAAGGTCCCGAAGCAGGCGGTAAAGATATTACCGCTAAGATCGATAGCTTCAAGGAAATGATCGGCCGGGTGAAGAAAGAGTACCCGAATGCTTCGGTTTTTGCCACCACCTTACGCCAAGTGGTTAATGCCAACAACCATATGTGGGGCGCAATTATGTTGGAAGGCGAAAACTGGCATGTGATCGAGCCCCGCCCAATCCATGTGCTTGACCGGATCGGTGGCGGCGACGGTTTCGTCGGCGGCATGCTCTATGCGATTCTCAAAGGTTGGGAACCGGAGAAATGGGTTCAATTCGGCTGGGCCAGCGGAGCATTGGCCACTACTTTCTTAACGGATTACGCTCAACCCGCTGACGAAGAACAGGTATGGAGCGTCTGGGAAGGTAACGCGCGCGTCAAACGCTAAATTCTAAATTTAAAAAGAACCTGCACCAATTGGAGCAGGTTCTTTTTCTTGTATAATGTCGATAAATACCGTTCTGAACAGGACGATTATAGTAAGGACAGACAGACAAAATCCAATCAATCTTATGTTTCCCGACGGAACCGGGTAGGTGAGATAGGAATCGTAATCGGAGTTGTTAAGCATAAACCTAACTTATTTGTTTACTTAGATAACTTTTTGAGCCGTGGCACCATCGTCGTTATGTCCTTTTATCATGTACTTTTTTGCCCATTCATTCATCATTTGAAAGATCGGGAGCAAATGTTTGCCAGCGTCGGTAAGCGTATATTCGACTCTGGGAGGTACTTCAGGATAGACTATGCGGGAGATTATCCCATCGGCTTTCAACTCTTTTAATTGCATTACCAAAACCTTGCGTTTGATGCCTGGTAAGAGTTTTTCCAACTCACTAAACCTTTTCACTTCATTCCGTAAATGCCATATTATTAAAGCTTTCCATTTGCCACGAATCACCTCTAAATATAATGCTCCCATAGGGTGAGACACAAAAAAGAAAAAATAAGTTATAATGTGA
The DNA here is from genome assembly GCA_023415835.1 of Bacillota bacterium. GTDB lineage: Bacteria > Bacillota > UBA4882 > UBA8346 > UBA8346 > JAAYHS01. Next base: position 69 of record JAEZJK010000077.1, on the reverse strand, counting down.
ACATGAACAAGAGAAATCAATACACAGCAGAATTTAAAACCAAAGTCGTGATAGAGTTGCTTCGTGAAG
>JAEZJK010000056.1 GCA_023415835.1 Bacillota bacterium | reverse complement strand
CCAATTGGTTATATATCAAGAATTTTATATTTGTATCATTACCGGCTCTGGTTACCTTTTTAACCAAGGATGAGAATAACTTTCAAGTGATTGCCGGGGCTTTCAAAATACCACGGAGCGCCAACTTCTTCATCAGGTTTATCCTTGGTTTACTGGCAGTACTGCTGCAAGGGGCCATCGGTTGGCGGATTATCCGGTTGAACATCAAACGGGATCAGCTCTTTAAATATTCTTTAAATTATCTAAAAGTTCATAAGCTGGTGTCATTAGATAAAATCGGCCAGGCAATAAAAGCAGAAGAACGAAATATAATTAAGGAAGATCGTAATATCGTAAGATTACAAAAAAAGAATATCAAATGCATCGATGTCAAGGTCTACTTACCGCATCGAAACCTGTTTAATGTATGTTTAGAAATTATTTCCTTGGGAATCATAAAATCCAAGACTACGTTCTTTGAGAATAAAATCAAGGAGTTTGGCCAACAACACGACACCGGCCTTGCCTTTGAGGTATATCCTAAACCCGAGGGCCTGATCGGGAAATGTTATGCAGAGGGGTCAGTCTGCATTGCCAAAGATTTTAACCCCAATCACAAGTCGTTGAACCTAGCTGCGCACCAGATCGATAAATTACTGGATGTCAAGTTTTATGCCTGTTGCCCAATATATCTGACTAGGAGAAAGATAGCCGCAATTTTGGTTTTTGAGTCACGGGTCCCAATCCAATATGATGAAAGGTTAAATAAACTCTTTCATCAAAAGATGAGAGAATATCGCGATCAACTGGAACTTGAATTCCCGGTTATTTTTAAAAAAGCTGAAGGAGAATGAGATGTATATAGCCAAAGAATTACCGCTTCCCAGAACCGGACGGAATTTGTTATTCAACCCGAGCGAGCTTTATTCCGGCGAGATTGACGTTTTGGAAACACCGGACGGGCTGGTTGTAAAGACTAAAAAGACATTATGCATTAATCGGAAGTCCGGCATGAAAAAGATGGCAGAGCAAAGCAATTGCCAGAACGTAAAATAATTCGGGTTTGGTTTTTATATTGTAATCATTGAAGAGCTGCAAGGCTCTTTTTTTGTTGGCCCGAAGACAGGAGTCTGTTTTGCAGGAAACTAATTCAGGGGAGCGGGAATTCTTGTGAAAGAGTAATCATGGTTGATTCAAGTTTAGCTTAGTATTTTTAATTCCAAGAGTATACTCCTCTGATTTTTAGAAACAATTGTTAAGTAGTCGTCCACGTTACCGTTTGACGCTAGCAAATCAATGATTATCGGCCTTTGATTTTTTGGGAGGAATTGGTTTTGATGGGATTGGACGGTAGTTTTATATCACAAATTTTGCTCTTAATAGGATTAATTGGGGTTAACGCTTTTTTTGCTTCGTCTGAGATCGCGATTATTTCTTTGAATGATAATAAGATCAAAAAGATGGCGGAAGAAGGAGATAAAAAGGCAAAGCTCCTTTACCAGTTTGTCATCGAACCGAGCAGGTTTTTAGCTACAATTCAAGTCGGAATTACTTTGTCGGGGTTGCTGGCAAGCGCTTTTGCCGCTGAAAGCTTTGCCGATAGCCTTACCAAATCAGTTGTTGGCATGGGCTTACCGATAGATGAATCCGCTATTAAACTAATATCTTTATTTTTTATTACCATTCTTTTGGCTTATTTTACCTTAGTCTTCGGAGAGCTAGTCCCAAAAAGAATTGCCTTGCAAAAGCCCGAAGCCATATCGATGTTTGCTATCAAGCCGCTTAATATGATCTTAAAAGTATTTACCCCTTTTGTGCGATGCTTGACATTCTCAACCAATTTCGTAATTAAGCTATTCGGTGGAAACCCGCTTCTTAATGAGGAAAAAGTGACTGAGGAAGAGATCAGGCTGATGGTTGAATTAGGTGAAGAACGGGGGGTTATCGAAGAAACTGAAAAGGAGATGATCGATAATATCTTTGAATTCGATAATAAACTGGTTTCCGAAATTATGACCCATCGTAAAGATATTGTCGGCCTACCCCGCGGCGCTAAATTGAATGAAGTAATGGATACGGCGATAAATGAAAAATTCACCAGGTTACCCGTATATGAAGGGACCATCGATAATATTACCGGAATTCTTCATGTTAAAGATTTACTCCAGTTTGTTAAGAAGGTGCCGGGCGGATCATTTTCTTTGCAAGGCTTAATTCGGAAACCGTTTTATGTCCCTCCCTCGAAAAGAACAGACGAGTTGTTCAAGGAACTTCAGAAAAACAAAACCCATCTAGCGGTGGTTATCGATGAATATGGTGGTACAGCAGGAATCGTTACAATTGAGGATTTACTGGAGGAGATTGTCGGTAATATTTTTGATGAATATGATGAAGAAGAGAAACTAATCCAGAAGCTTAATGAAATGACCTTTATGATGGATGGGACGGTAAGCGTTAATGAAGCTGAGAAACTTTTAGGGACTGAATTGCCGACCAATGATTATGAGACCCTAAGCGGTTTTCTAATAGGCCTGTTGGGACGGATACCAGAAGATACAGAACAACCGATTATCGAGTATAAGGGTTTAGTCTTTATGGTCGAGTCGATGGAGGAGAAAAGAATCTCTAAAGTCAGGGTTGTTAAAGAACAACCCAATATTAGTTAGCCATACGCTATGGGGGTGATTTTAACTGATAGAGGTGAACTCGAAGAGTTGAGCGTAACCGATTGGCGCCTAAAAAACCCGCTGGAGTGATAACCGTCACCCCAGCGGTTTTTTTTCGGATCGAACCAGCAAGGCTTAGAAAAAGATAAATTTATCTATCCGGCACCTCCGGTTATGCCATTAATTGAATGTTACCGGGATCCGCCGGGTTAAAGGGAAGAGTTAAAACAATTTGACACATGTCCATAATAATACTAATATAAAATGTGAAGAAAAACGGATACCTTCTGTTTATAAACTAATAACCAGTGGATGGTTTAAACAATTATCCTATGATATGCCTGGGGGTAGAGCAATGATCGACTTCAACAATATTTTGATCGCTTTCGGTTTAACTTTGTTTGCCGGATTGGCTACCGGGATCGGAAGCGCCTTAGCGTTTTTTACCAAGAAAACCAATACTAAATTTCTTTCGGTGGCCCTTGGGTTTTCGGCCGGTGTGATGATTTACGTTTCGATGATCGAAATTTTTTTCAAGGCCAAAGATTCCTTGGTTAAGGCATTGGGAACAGTAACCGGTTCCTGGGTGACTGTCGGAGGGTTTTTTGCCGGAATGTTTTTGATTGCCCTAATCGATAGGCTGGTCCCTGCTTCCGAAAATCCACACGAATTTCGTAAAGTGGAAGAGATTAATCAAGACCAAGCTGCAATCAGTCAGCGTAAACTGTTGCGAATGGGGACACTGACCGCCCTGGCGATTGCGATTCACAATTTTCCGGAAGGTTTGGCCACTTTTACAGCGGCGGTAAAGGATCCTTCCCTTGGTATCGCAATCACCGCTGCTATCGCTATTCACAATATCCCGGAAGGGATTGCGGTTTCAATACCGGTCTATTACGCCACCGGCAGCCGAAAAAAAGCGTTTATTTTATCGTTTTTATCAGGATTATCCGAGCCCTTGGGGGCGATTATCGGCTATTCGATCCTGTTCTTCTTTTTTAATGATGTGATCTTCGGCATACTATTCGCCGCGGTCGCCGGGATCATGGTCTTCATCTCCCTGGATGAACTCTTACCGACCGCCCGGGAATACGGAGATCCCCACCGTTCCATTTATGGTGTGATAGCTGGGATGATCGTAATGGCGGTTAGCTTATTGATGTTTATTTAGATTGATGTTTATTTAGTTTCTAATAAAAAACCGGCAGTGTTTTAACTGTCGGTTTTGCCTAATAATTTTTTGTGATCATAGAGGGAAAGCCAATAACCTTTAAAAACTTAATTGGAATGTTAAATTAGTCCCGCGAAGCGAATGATAACCGATACCTAACCGGGTCCCTTCAGTTAATGTAAATCTGATCCCTCCGGAACAGGCGATTTCAGTAGAAGTGTTGTCTGATTGAGTGTAGAACCAGCCGGTCTCATTTGAGCGGACTACCTCTCCGGTCCGATCCCAATATAGGCCTGGTCCCCCGTACAAGATAATATTTTCCGAAAGGTTAATCATTCCGATCAGATCAATTCCGACGCTGGATTCTAATGTTTTATCACCCAATGAAGTAAAATCCCAATGCGGGCATTCATAGTCCAGGGTCCCGACGGGAAGATTGTCGTCATCGATTAATCCAAATTCAATACCTACGTTTTCACTTCCGAAGCCGATTGCCAAAGTACCATTACCATCCTTGCCGCCTCCGGAGAACCAGAACGATCCGGATTCAGCATTGGCATTTACCGTGAATCCCAAGGATAAAATGAGGGACAAGGCAACGGTTAAAAGTAATTTTTTCATATTATTTCCCCTTTCAATTGATAGTCCTTATTGTATAGTCAGGAACTAAAATAAAAATGAAAAAACAATAAAGAAATATAAAATTTTCCAGCGAGGCCGCAGTTCAATATGTTTATGCCTTGGTTTTAGGAAGAAATTCAGATATGGTGTGCTGAAGATGGTTGAACCGGTTTCGAAGATAAATAAGGGATAGCTTTTTTAAAGTTGAAAGGGGGAAGGTTAATACTCAGAGCTAACTTTCACCATCGATTTACTCACATCTTAATGCCTGCTACAAAATAAAATTAAACCTGCGGAAAATCCGCAGGATAATAAATTTATCTAGAACAGTTTTTTGAATCCCCTTCGCCTTCCGCATCACTGACCTGCCACAACCGGCGCATCTCTTCACAGGTTTCCAACAGCTCCTCCAACCTGCCGGTAGCTTCGATTTTCCCGTCTTTGAGGACGATAATTCGTTCGGCGCGGCGCAGGGCCGGGCGGCGGTGGGAGACTACCAGGCAGGTAGTTTCCTGTCGTTCGAAGATCCGATCCCAGAGGATCTTTTCGGTATCGACATCCAGGGCGCTGGAGAGGTCGTCGAAGACCAGCAGTTCCGGCCGGCGGACGAACATCCGGGCAGCCGCGGCTCGTTGTACCTGGCCGCCGGAGAGCCGAACCCCGCGTGGGCCGACCAAGGTGTCCAGCCCGTTTTTCATAACAGCCACGTCATCTTCCATGACAGCGGCTTTGATTGCCGCCTCGATCTCGTCCTCAGTCGCGCCGATACCCATCAGGATGTTATCCCGGAGGCTTTCGCTGAACAGCCGCGGGACCTGAGGCGTATATGCGGAGCGCGGCGGGACGAAGAAAGATCCCGGATCTGCTACCGGGACGTTATTCCATAAAATTGTGCCGCTCTCCTTAGGAAGCAGGCCTAGTAAGACCCGGAGCAGGGTAGTTTTGCCCGAGCCAATCCGTCCGGTGATGACGGTAAACGAGCCTTTGGGAATTTTGATGTCAATCCCGGAAATGCCCCGCTCCGAACCGGGGAAACGATAGGTCAGGCCGTAGGCTTCCAGGTTAACCAGTAGATCGGATTCCCGTTTGACTACTTGCGGAACCTCGGGGTAAGCGCCCCGGTTATAAATGGGTCCGTATTCGACCATAATCTCGGGTTTGGCGTTATGAACCAGGGACAGTAACCGTTCGAGGGAGACGGTGGTCTGCTTGTAATAAGCGATGAAGATCCCAAACATCGCCGTTAAATCGGTAACCCGGCTTAGGTAAAAGACAAACAAGGAAAAATCGCCGACTGTAAAGGAACCGGAACGGATTGCCTGCCCGGCTAAGAGCAGGATTAACCCGGTTCCCAGGTTGGTCGCGTTTTGAAAGATGGAATTTTCAATCTCATTGAATAACCGGTCTTTAACTACGGCTTTCCGCCGGGTTTCATTTAAACGGCTGAAGTAAGCGGTGACTTCCGATTGAGCGGCAGCCACTTTGATGGCTTGAACCGCCCCAAAAATTTCGGCGATGGCTCCGGTAACGACTCCAGTAGCGTGACGGCTGGCCCGGCGGTATTTGATCACCCGGTTCGAAGCCAGATTGGCGATGGCGACCACGGCAACCAGCGGAATTAGAATCAAGAGAGTGATCCGGGCGTCGATTTTGGCCATTATCCAAAATCCGATCCCCGCAAAGAGCGTCAAGCCGATTAATTCATTAATCCAAATCAAATTGATCATCGCTTCCCTAATGTCCCCGATCAGGCGGCTCATGGCTTCACCGGGCGTGCCGGTGAGGGATTTGGCTCCGGGATGACGGAAAATCTGCCTGATCAGGTTTTTACGGAGCAGCGATTCGCCGGCAAACCGGAAGAGGCTGTGGGTGACGGCATTACTTAACATTAAGGCCACCCGGGCCAGAGTTACCCCGGCGATGGCGGCAATCAACCACCACAAGCCGATCGGAAAGGACGGTTTGCCGCTAAGCCGGTTCAATATTTCCCGGATCACTAGTCCCGGTACCAACTCTGCCAACGAAATGAGAATTAAAATCAGGGTATTCAGAAAGAACAGCCCCGGACGAAAACGGATTAAGTAGAACAAGTATTGCCAGCATTTCATGTCATCACCTCCTCAATCCCTGTCTTGAGCAAATGGCTGAAAAGGGAGCCCGGATCTCCGGCCAACCGCTCCCGGTCGCCATATTCCCGGATGGCGCCATTTTCCAGAATTAAGATTTTGTCCACTTTTAAAATGGTACTGAGGCGATGGGCGACGATAATCCCGGTCCTGCCGGAAAGGAGTGTATCCATGGCCGCTTCGATCCGTTGTTCGGTGGCTGGATCCAGACGGGAGGAAGCTTCATCCATAATGATTAAGCCGGGGTTTCTCAAAAAAACCCGGGAGAGCGCCAGGAGTTGAGCTTCCCCCGCTGAAAGGCCCCCTCCGCCGCTAAGTAAGGTATCCAAGCCGTTGGGAAGCGACTTGAGCCATTGGTACAGCCCTAATTGTTGAAACACAGCCTCAATTTGCCAATCCGGCGCCGCATTATTGAAAAACGTTACATTATCCCGGACTGAGGCGTGAAACAGTTGCACGTCTTGAGTGACTAGGCCGATCCGTTGCCGGACATCCGCTATTTTGGTGTCTTTGAGTTCTACGCCCCCGATCCGGATCGACCCGGAATCATATTCGTAAAGCCTGGTTAAGAGTCGGGTCATGGTAGTTTTGCCGCTGCCGGTACGGCCTAACAAGCCCAGCGTTTCACCGGATTTGAGGTTGAAGGAGATGCCGTCCAATACTTTATCGTCATCCCCGGCGTAGCTGAAACCGACCCGCTCCCATTTTAACTCCAGGGGTCCTTCCGGTAGCGGCGATCCGTTTCCGTCCGGGATTTTGGTATGGAGGCGGTAAAGTTCCTGTATCCGCTGAATACCGGCTCCGGCATGCTGAAAATCTTCCATTTGGCGGGTGATTTGCCAAATCGGCCGGTAAATCAGGTCGGTGTAGAGAATGAAAAGATAAACGGTGCCAATCGAACTATTTTGATACTTGGCGAGAATAATCCCCAGCACCAGTGCTAAGGCAATTCCCGTATAATGGAGGCCGACCGCGGACATCCGGATCCGGGCGGACACTATATTAGCGTAGAGCTGTTTGTCGTTACGGTTCCGCATATATTGAAAGAGCCCCCGCATTACATGGGCTACCGCGCCGCTGGCCCTGATATCTTCGGTCCCGTTGAGCCGTTCTTCGATATAGCCCGAAAGTTCTGCCGAAGCCTGCCGGGACGACCACTGGGAAGGCATGGACTGACTCTGGAAAAATCGGATCGTTACCAGAGTTACTATTACAAACAAGGTGATGGCCAGTCCCACCCAAACATTTTCCAGGTAAAGCAGGACTAATACACCAAGAATGATCAGGATGTTGCCCAATACCCGGATGGTAAATTGGGAGAAAAAGTTGGCGAGGGCATTGACATCTTCCCCGATCCGTTCGATCATTTCCCCGGGGGTGTGGAGCTTATGAAAGGACAAGTCCAGGCTTAAACAGTGAGCCAGCAGGTCCTTACGTAAGGCATTCGTCGTAGTCCAGCCAAGGTTCTCCCCCAGATAGGTGGCGGCCACTGAAAAAATTCCTTGAACAGCGGTGGCCCCGATAAACGCAATGGCTGCCCAGAGCAAGATCTTGAGCTCCCCTCCTTTGGTCGCGGTGTCCAGAAAGAAGCGCATAATTTGGGGATTGGCCAGTTGGCTGCCGATGCTCCCGAAGATGCACCCGGTTAAGAGTAAGACTTCGCGCCGGTGGGGGCGGAGATAGGTGGCAAGCAGATGATAATACTCCCGGATCGGGATTTTGGCGGGTTGGATTGACAAGATCAGCGCTCCTTAATGGTATTATTAGGCGGTTTCATAATTCCTTTTTTCCGACTTCGCATACAATATATTGATAGACTAAAATAAAACCTACACTATATATTGTATGCGAAGATAAATTTTTGTAATTATGAAACTCGCTTATTATTAGAAAAAATCAGCTTCTTACCAATATTCGGTAAGAAAAGTTTATCATGAACATATGTTTGGGTCAACTGTTTTTGGAACATAGTTAAAAATGGAGATAAAATTGGCAAATTTTTAAAAAATTCCTGCCGGGTTATTGAAAAATTTTATAAATTTAAAATTAAGGAAATTTTATAGTTTAGATAAGCAAAGTTCAAACTTTTATAGTGGTTGGAGAGTAACCGATGTCCCTGAGGTCAAAAGATTGTTAGCCGTCAACGGCAGGGGTTAGGTCAAAATAGGCATCATCGCAACTATTCGGGTTGCCGACAGGAGGCGCAGCCAGCCTTCCTGCGCCTTCAGGGCCAAGGGAATTAACCGGAATTCCTTACATTAGCCGGGCATTAATGAGTTTTAGTTTGAACGATAGGGACTTATAAGTGATTGTTTGTACGGTCTCCGGATTTCCAATAGTCGGGAGTGGGGAGAGGTTAGACAGTAGCTGACAGCGTTGGTTTGGGGTAGATAGGACAAGGTTTTCAGTTTAGATGCATAGTTGAGGGTTCAACCAACCGGATGAGAGACGGTTTGTTAAAGCGCTCTCCAAAGAAAACAAAAACCCGCTCCACAACCGTAAAGTTAACCTTGATTTACCAGCTATAATAATTGTTTTTAATAAAAAACCGGCCGCCTTTTCGGACAGCCACCCCACCGTCTAAAATTTCACCAAAGGAATTTTGAAATTTCACTAGAGAAATTTTTTAATTAAGCCAAGGAATTTTAAAATTTAGCCAGAGGAATTTTGAAATTTCACTAGAGAAATTTTTTAATTAAGCCAAAGGAATTTTGAAATCTAGCCAAGCAATTTTTAAATCGAACCGTTTAATTTCGGGGAGCATCAAATATTCCGAAATCTTCAGTGAAGCAACCTATTTTGCGCCTAGCGGGTGTTCAAGATAGTGGCGTTAGAGAAATGGTTTTCAAGGCAATTTTCCCCGCATCGTGAAGATTCAATGGGTTTTAGTTTTTGATCGGCCTATTACCCTGAGCGAAGTTGCTTAACAGCTTGGCCCAGGGGTTTTGTGGTCTTCCGAAAAGCTTTATCATCCTTTGGTTACCACGTTCAGCCTGGGCTAGAATGGGAGTTATTTCTGTTTAGGCGAGGCTTTTATAGGGAGGAGTAACAGGAATTGGGAGACAGGTGTGGAATTTATATTTTGGTTTAGGTAAGAGTTTCGGATATGTCTCGTTGAGGCAAGGATAACTCAGTCTTATTATGAAAGGACATAAAGTGGCTGATTATTTAAGAAGTAAAATTGCAAAAATGGCTGGAGTAACTATCGAAACGTTGCGGTATTATGAGAAAAAGGGCCTTATCCTACCGAAACGGGTTGAGAACGGGTATCGAATGTACCCTGAAGAGATTCTTGATCGGCTTAACTTTATCAAACGCGCGAAAGAAGCAGGGTTTACATTGGAGGAGATCCGAAAGACCTTCCAGCTCTTTGATTATCAATTGAATTCTGAGGATTTAACAAATATTATGGCTGAGGGGATAAAGGCCAAGATTAAAGAGATTGATACACGGATTGGCGGATTGATGGAGATCCGAGAAGTTCTTCTCCGGATCGATCAGGGTTTGCAGCAGCATCATTTATGTCCCGCATTACAAGAATTAATAAAAAAGAGCGAATAAGGTATTGACGCTGTACTATACTCCAGGCTTTATTATGGAATAAAATCTAGAGTATAGGAAGGTGCCGAAATGAAAACAGTAATTTATTATTTTTCCGGAACGGGGAATTCGTTAGCGGTAGCGAAGGGATTGGCGAAGGCCCTGGATGGCGTGGTGGAACTGCTCCCAATCACTGGGTATGAAGAGGAGCAGTGTGTAGAAATTGATGTGGATTTGCTAGGATTGGTTTTTCCTGTCTATTTCTTTTCTATACCGGACATTGTCAGGGCGTTTTTGGGAAAACTTGTATTCAAAAGCGATCCGTACATTTTCGCCGTGGCGACTTGCAATGCTCAACCGGGACATAGTCTGTATTCATTAAAACGAATGCTCAACCTTAAGGGTGAGTCGCTGGCCGCAGGATTTACAATTGACATGCCCGGTAATGCGGTTATAGGGAAGGTGGATATGACTAATCCACCGGAAGTGCAACAAGAACGCTTAATTAAAGCGAAAGCAAAACTATTGAAAATAGTTCAGGCTATAACAGAAAGACGTTCCGGGGTCATTGAAGGTTGTAATACTTTAAAAACAAAAGTTCAGAACATACTGATGAACGTTTTCCTAAAGCGCCTTTATCGTCCGGTTAAGCGGTTTTATGCTGAGAGTAATTGTAATCATTGCGGTACTTGCGTAAAGGTTTGCCCATTGAAAAATATTAATCTGGATTTGGGGCAGAGGCCAAGATGGGGAAGGCATTGCGAGATTTGTTTGGCGTGTTTTCATTGGTGTCCTCAACAAGCCATTAATATAGAAAAACATACCATTGGTAAGAAAAGGTTACACCATCCGGAGATAACGATAGAAGAAATGATGGTTCGTTAACACAAATAGTTTCAATCAGTCAGCATTCAAGAATGATGGCTTGAGCGGATGTTAAAGTATTTGTGGCCGCCCCCCTTGGCGTCCTTCAAATTGGGGACGGCATATCAAAGATAACACAGCATTTATACTTCGGGGTTCGGCTTAGGTATAGGAAAAAATTCGGTTAACCTCACCCACATTAGCTTATCAAGCGCTGTAAAGCTAGATTCGCCAATGTCACTAATATCCAACGTTATGCAAAAAAAAGGTGAGCCAAGTGGGCTGGCAACAATGGCCATGACTGCTTTGAGGTTTTACTGGGTTCGGCGTAAACTTTTTTTAGGTTTCGGATTTTGAACGGCCTATTACCCTGAGCGAAGTTGCTTAACAGCTTGGCTCAGGGTTTTTTGTGATTTTCTGAAAAGCTTTATCATCCTTTGGTTACCACGTTCATCCTGGGTTAGAATGGGAGTTATTTCTGTTTAGGTGAGGTTTTTATAGGGAGGAGTAACAGGAATTGGGAGATGGATGTTGAATTTATATTTTGGTTTAGGTAAGAGTTTCGGATAGGCACTAGTTCTCTGAAATGCGGCGGTTGAGACGCGTATCCTTGCGCGTTAAATGGCCTTCCGGGGCAATAATAAATTTATAAGGTGGGGTTGTGTTTGTTTGAATTTAAAGAGGATTTAGTATTAAAAAACCGGCAGAATAGTATCGAAGTTAGGCACTTAGTGTTAAAAGGTACAAACTATGATATAGGGGTAAAGTTAGCGCACATTGCAAAAGAGAGACACAGTATCAAGCATAATATTTCAAAAGATCCATTCTTAACTTTATGTCAGAAGAAATATCTCGAAATTAATTACCCTATTCATTTGGAAAGAATGAAAGGTTTTTCACATGCCTATGGTAGCGATTTATCAGATAATTCAATTGATTTTAGTATGCTGGGAAATCCGGTTGATAATATATCATGTTCTGCAATTTATTATCCGCCGGGTTCAACAGAATCAAGTCATGGGATACTTAGCAAAAATCTGGATTTTAATACAAAAGGAATGTTTGGAAGACAAAGTGATTGTGGTGCTTTATCAAAACCTTACATTGCAGAGATATATCCGGATAAGGGTTATAGCTCATTAATCATTTTTAGCTATGAACTGTTTGGACAAAGTCTGGAAGGAATAAATTCCGAAGGTTTAATTGTGACGCATTTAGCAGACTGTGAGACACCGGGAGAATCAAGCAAGGAAGCAACTCTTAGACATTCAATCGGTATAAATGAAATGCAGAGTATCCAGCTTTTGCTTGATACCTGCAGTAATGTTGAAGAAGCGAAAAAAGCTTTATTAATAAATAAGCATTATTACATGATGGTTCCAGTTCACTTATTGATAGGTGATAAATACGGAAATTCCTTTATATGGGAATTTTGTAATGCCCCCCGTTGTCAAGACACGGATTCAGAAAAATAAGTTACGCTCCTTTCCGTGTTTTATGATATGAAACAGCTCCACAGGGCTGACTTCCAAAATAAGCTTGAAACGGGGTTTTCTCAT
>JAEZJK010000050.1 GCA_023415835.1 Bacillota bacterium | reverse complement strand
ATTTGAGCGAGTTTCATAATTACAAAAATTTATCTTCGCATGCAATATATAGTGTAGGTTTTATTTTAGTCTATCAATATATTGTATGCGAAGCCAGAAAAAAGGAATTATGAAACCGCCTAATTTAACTCTTAATAATAAAATCAATTGGAATTTAAAAGAATTTGGAGTTATAAAAGGAATACTGAGTTACTATGATAAAGATTGGTTAGCCATAGATGAAGCATACCTACTGATGATGAATGGAATCCGCTGAGAATTATTAATATACATAGAACAGTGGTTAAGAAGTCCTTTCGAATATGGAAGGACTTTTTTTAAATCAAAAAGTTGCATTTTGATTAAAAATTGATTATGGTAACATCAATAGAAATCGATTTCTATTAAGCACGATGGTTTCAGGGGTGGAAGGTTGAAATGGGATTATGAAACGAGTTACGATTTATGATATTGCCAAAAAAACTAAGCTTTCTCCGAGTACTGTTTCTCGGGTTCTAGGCAATAGTGATTATCCGGTTAGCCGTGAAGTTCGCAAAAAATTTTAGCAACTGCTCAGGAATTGGATTATCATCCCAATCTTTTAGCGCGTAATCTCAAAAAGAAAAGCGGGAAAACCATCGGGATTCTGTTACCTTCGATCTCTAACCCTTTTTTTCCATCGATCGTTCAGGGGATTGAAGATATTGCTTACGAAAACGGATATTCACTTTTCATTTGTAGCGTAGCTCAAAATCCTGAACCAGAATCCGATTATTTTCGGCTATATATTGAAAATAATGTATCTGGTGTAATTACAATCTTAACCGAAGAGCTCGGTAAAGGGCTTGACGATTATCTGCACCGAGGCGGTATGGTAATATCGATCCAAGCCGAAGCGGCTACCGATGACCGAATTTGTAGTTTCTATCTCGATGTCGAACAGGCAAATTACTTAGCAACGAACTACCTGATCGAACTTGGTCACCGCCGGATTGCTTACTTGACGCCTGTGCTGGTAAGACCGATTCGTTCCGCCAAAGCCAAGGGTTATCTGAAAGCTTTAACTGAAGCTGGGATTAAGGATCCGGAACGATATTTATATGCAGAAGAACAAAAGTTGGAAACATTTGGGAATTACGCTACCGACAATTTGGTTGGTGTTAATTCAACCCGGCGAATGGTGGAATTGACCCCGGAAGTTACGGCAGTTCTCTGTATGAATGATTTGGTCGCTTTGGGCTGCCAAGCGACGTTTCAGTCGATGGGGAAAAATGTTCCCAAAGATGTTTCGGTAGTTGGCTTTGATGACTTGTTCTTTGCGGAATTGATTAAACCGGCTTTGACAACGGTCCGTTTAGAAAAATATAAAGTCGGCCAAAAGGTGATGACAACCTTGATTGAATTACTTCAGGGAAAACGGCAATTATGTCATTTTGATTTAAGCGACCAGTTGAATTTAGTAGTGTGTGAAACAACGAGTAAACTAGAAAAGTAGTTTTTTTCGGTTAAAGAGACGGCGATGATGACGGCAATTCCCATGTTTGTGGTAGCTACCAGCGCAACTTTCGTTTGGGTGATGTCGGAACAAAAAGCCACCGAGACAGTGCTCGATTCTTTACTAATGCTTACCAGCAACCCTTATATCGTCTTATTGTTAATGAATATCGCTCTGTTGCTCCTAGGCACTTTCTTAGACGCCTTGCCGGCAATTGTTCTATCCGCCCCGTTTATAGTCGAAATTGCCGCTCAGTACAATTTTGATCCGGTGTTCTTGGGAGTAATCACTGTCATTAATATGGCAATCGGATTCGGGACTCCGCCCGTGGGGGTAACACTTTTTGTCAGTTGCAGTATCGCTGAGATAAAGCTGCCTGATACCTATAAATATCTCTGGTGGTCATTAGGGGCCATGACTGTGGTTCTGTTGTTAATCACTTACGTTCCCGGTTTAATCATGTTCCTGCCTAACTTAATAGCAAAATAGTGGTAAAAGCATAATTACGGTTAAAATTATCAAATTAATCCGGATTATTTTAAATGGTGTAAAAAGAAGCAACCGTTAATTATCGGTTGTTTCTTTTTACCCATTCTTCGTAATTCTTGTTTGGAGGTCAATTAATTGGGTAAAAATTATTCTTATTTAAATTCCATGCCGATTGTGCTACAGAGCAATCGTGTCTGGCGGACCTATCAAGGCGGGATGAAAATCGAGCAATGGCAGGGACAATCCGACCCGAGGGATAGCAGTTTTCCTGAAGAGTGGGTGGCGTCCACCGTTAAAGCCAGCAATCCCGGCCCGTGAAAACTATACCGATGAAGGTTTAAGTGCAATTGAAATAGATGGAGAACAATCACCTTAAAGCAGTTGATTGACTCCGACCCAAGGGGTTTTCTGGGGGAAAAACATGTCCGGAAATATGGAAACAATATGGCGGTTTTATTCAAAGTTTTGGATTCCAAATGGCGGTTATCGATTCAAGTCCATCCCGACCGGGAGTTCGCCGCCAAGGTTTTTAATTCATCATTTGGTAAGACCGAAGCCTGGTTGGTGTTGGGGAGCCGTGAAATAGACGAAACTGAGCCCTACTTGTTATTTGGATTTAAACCCGGCATCACCAAGGAAAAATGGCGCGAATTGTTTGAACAACAAGACATCGAAGGGATGATCGACAGTTTGCACCGGATTCCGGTAATACCGGGTGAAGTTTGGTTGATTAAGGGAGGATTGCCCCATGCTATCGGGCCGGGGTGTTTTTTAATCGAAGTGCAGGAACCAACGGATTATACCATCCGGGATGAACGGACTACCATCGACGGGCATCAACTTCCGGATGCTTTGTGCCATCAGGGGGCCGGGTTTGACAAAATTTTTGATTGTTTTCATTATGAACCTGACCCGTATGAAGAAACGCTTAAAAAATGGCGGATTAAACCAAGGTTGATTCAGTCTCTTCCGGGGGCAAAAGTAACGGAATTGGTGGGGGAAAGGAATACCGATAAATTCCGGTTATTGAAATATGAGATCGGTGATAAGGTAGATTGCCATGATGAACGGGTCTTTTCAGTAGTTGTGGTTATTTCGGGCTCCGGCGCGATTAGTTATCAAAAGGGCAAGACCCTAATTCAGCAGAGGGATCAACTGTTTCTTCCGGCCAATTTGGGCGATTTTGAATGGCAAGCGGATCCGGGGAAAGAACTGATACTGGTACGAGCGTATCCGCCGGGATGATGTTATCAAAAAAATTTTAAGATGAATCGGAATCATAATAGCTGTAACGTTATCTGTAATTTTTATCATCAATTGTACAGTATGTGCAATTGATTATTGATTCCGATTCCAGCTTAAATTCTGATCTTTGTTTTTCAATTTCACAGAGCTTGTTTATTAAGCAATAAATAATGATGACAGTTTATTTCTTGGATTTTCAAGAAAAACCATTTAAGAATTATAGTGAAATGGTCGATTTTATAAGATATAACATTACTTAATCATTGTCAGATAAAGAAGGGATGAGCTTAGTCATGCCTAAAAAGGCCAAATCGCGCAGTTTAAAGTTAAAGCTGTTATTTCTGATATTATTCGGTATGCTAATACCGACAGGGGTTCTACTGGGGGGGTATTTTTATTCAATAAATGAAGTGAGGACCACTTCGGAAAGAGTATATAACAAATTAATTATTGATCAAGTCAAAAGCGGGTTGAAATTTATCGTTGAATCCACCGTAAGCTCTATTCAGGGGGAATATGGAGAACAAGCAATTGGGGATTCGGATGTGATCAGGCTTCTCAAAATGGAGTTAGATAATATCCGTTATGGAGATAGTGGCTATTTTTTTGCTTTCCAATATGATGGGATCCGGCTGGTCTCCCCCGAAAACAGGGAACAAGAAGGCCAAAATTTATGGGATTTTACCGATCCCTCCGGGAAAAAACCGATCCAGGAGTTTATCGCTACCGCCAAATCAGGGGGAGGTTATGTATCATATATTTGGTTGAACCCTACTACCCAAAAACAGGAAGAAAAAATTTCCTATGTGGCTCCGCTAAAGATCAACAATACTGAGTTGGTGGTAGGGACGGGGGAGTATTATCCCGCGCTGGAAATTGCCAAAAGGGAAGTCGGTAAGATATTTGATGAAAACCAGGCTAAAGTTGCCGTATTAGCTTTATCAATCAGCGGGATAGCAATTTTATTGGTCTTGTTTTTTGTTTATATCTATATTTCCAAGAGGGTCTCAAGGCCGATTGATTCAGTGGTTAAAAACATCAAGCAAATGTCTGCCGGAGATTTTACCGGGTTTATCAAGGTGGCAAGTAATGATGAAATCGGCGAAATGGCGATGGAATTGAAAAAAATGGGTGCGAGCTTGACTGATTTAATTTCCCAAGTATTATATTCTTCGGGTCGGGTTGAAGGGACTGCCGAAGAGATCGCTTCCGGTAATCAAGACTTGTCCCGCCGTACTCAGGAACAAGCGTCTACCCTGGAGGAAGTTGCTGCAACTATTGAAGAAGTGAATGCATCAATTCAAATTACAACTTCCAACTCGGAACGGGCCAACCTATTATCCCGTTCGACTCTTGATGAGGTTAATGCCGGACAAGAATCGATTCAAGAGACATTAGACGCGATGAATCAAATTTCCGCTAGTAGCCAACAAATTGTTGAGATCATTAGAGTTGTTAATGATATTGCTTTTCAAACTAATTTATTGGCTTTAAATGCGGCGGTAGAAGCGGCCCGCGCCGGGGAACAAGGGCGCGGATTTGCGGTTGTCGCAGCCGAAGTAAGGAACCTGGCCGGAAGAGTCAGTGAAGCATCGAAAGAAATCGAAAATCTAATCAAAGAAAGCGCGGAACGAGTTGAGCGTGGAAACTCCCTAGTGCAACATTCCGCTGAATTGTTAGGCCGAATCGTGGAAAATACCAAAAAAACAGTAGCGGTAATCAATGACGTTGCGTCAACTATGAAAGAACAAGCTTCGGCGGGTGAACAAATCCAAGTTTCCATCGATCAACTTAATCAAGTGACGCAACAGAACGCGGCAATGGTAGAAGAGATGGCTGCCTCCAGTATGCTATTGAGTTCCGAAGCCGGGAACCTCAATCGCATTGTAAACCGTTTTCATTTGTCCCAAAGCCAACCCGAAAAGAAGGTTGCACCCTCTTCGCCTGAACCTGCGGTAGTTCCCGAACCAAAACCGGATCCAGCAATTCCAAAAGATTTTATCGGGGATAGTTGGGAAAAATTTTAGGGAGGTACTCCAATGGATACAACCGATTATTTAAAAAGTCAGCCTGATTGCCAGATTGATCAGGAACAACAGGTTCAACAGATTACCTTCTTGGTGGATACTGAAGAATATGGGGTGGACGCCCTTCAGGTGCAAGAGATAATTCGCTATCTTTTACCAGTAAAAGTCCCGAATGCCCCAGAGCCGATCCAAGGGGTAATCAACTTCCGTGGTGAAGTAATTCCGGTAGTTGACTTAAGGAAAACTTTTGGGCTCAGCCCGTTGCAGATCGATCAATATACAGTCATCGTGATTATTGAATTTGACGGTAAAATTTTTGGAATGGTAGTCGATCGGGTTTTAGATATGGTCAATATTCCCTTATCCAAATTAAATGATAGTTCCATAGCAAACTCCCAGGCCAATCATAAATATCTAAAAGCAATGGTCAAGATTAATGGCAGGTTAGTTTTGATTTTAGACCTCAATCAGATAATAACCTTCGATACCGGAAAAATTTTACCCTCGTAAACCCAAACAAGATAAACAATTTTGTTGAAGCTGAAAAAATGGAGTAGTCGGGCTACTCCATTTTTTTTATAAATTTATTGCGGCATAGATAGGGGAATGATAAAATTTGTTCGAAATGAATATTGGGTAACCTGGAGGATGAATCGGTGTTTTTAAGCGATCAGTGGAAGGACTACGAGTTAATCGATACCGGTGACGGTGAGCGGCTGGAGCGTTGGGGCAAATACTTATTACGGAGGCCGGATCCACAAGTTATTTGGCCGGCGTCATTGGGGAAAAAGGCCTGGAATGATGTGCATGGGCACTACACCCGGAGTTCCAGCGGCGGAGGGAAATGGAGTTTTTTGAAAGATTTGCCAGAAAGATGGGCTGTTAGTTATGGCGCGCTTAAATTCCATGTCCGTCCAACCGGGTTTAAGCATACTGGGCTTTTTCCGGAACAAGCCGTGAACTGGGACTGGCTTATCAGGTTGATTAAAACTAGGACCGCCCCGGTCCGGGTGCTAAACTTGTTTGCTTATACCGGAGGCGCTACGGTAGCGGCGGCCTCCGCTGGCGCTGAAGTTTGCCATGTGGATGCCGCTAAGGGGATGGTCACCTGGGCTAAAGAAAACGCGATCCTTTCCGGTATGGCAGAACGGCCGATCCGTTGGATTATTGATGATGCGGTTAAATTTGTCAATCGCGAAAAGCGGCGCGGCAGATTATATGATTGCGTTATTATGGATCCGCCTTCTTTTGGTAGAGGTCCTAATGGGGAGATCTGGAAGATCGAAGATGAATTGTATGGTTTAACAGAGATTTGTGCTGAGGCGCTTTCGGAAGAGCCCTTGTTTTTCCTAATTAATTCATATACCACAGGGTTGGCTCCGGGGGTTCTAAAAAACATACTCGCAATGACTGTGGGAAGAAGGCATAACGGATCGATCGCCTCCGCTGAAATTGGGCTGCCGGTATCAGCTTCGAAACTTGAACTTCCGTGCGGCGCTTCGGGGCGTTGGGAGGAGGGAGCGGATTTTGAAGGTTAAGCTTGTTTTTGAGGATAACCACCTTTTAGTGGTGGAGAAACCGGTCAATATGCCTACTCAGGGCGACCAGTCCGGCGATATCGACCTTTTGACCCATTTAAAAAATGATCTTAAAACCCGTTATCAAAAACCAGGAAACGTCTATTTGGGGTTAGTGCACCGGCTTGATCGGCCGGTGGGCGGGGCGATGGTTTTCGCCAAAACTTCTAAGGCCGCCTCCCGTTTATCGGCTCAAATCCGGGAAGGGAAATTTGAAAAATATTATTTGGCGATAGTCCGCGGATTTTTAGAACATAAAAATGGCCGGCTCCATAATTATCTGGTTAAAGATTACCGCCAAAATATCGTCTCAGTAGTCCCGGGTCCTACTCCCGAATCCAAGGAAGCTGTCCTTGACTATTGGGTGATTGGGGAACGGGAGAAACTGAGCCTATTAAAAATAGCCCTTGGCACCGGCCGTTCCCATCAAATTAGGGTGCAATTGGCGGCAATCGGCCATCCCCTTTATGGCGACCAAAAATATGGGCTTAATATCAATCGGGCAGGAGAACAGTTAGCTTTATACTCGTTCGGGTTAGGATTCCAACACCCGATCTCGAAAGAGTATTTGGAATTCAAATTAGATCCTCCCTTGGATTACCCTTGGGCAATTTTTTGCAGATGCATATTGAAATAGAATCAAACTTAACCGGGTCACAGGTTTAAGCCATAAATTATTCGGGCATACTTATGCCAATAGATCTTTTAAGGAGGAGTAATAGTATGCCTAGAAAGAAATTGGAAGAAGTGGCTGACGGGATCTTTATGGAACCGGTCCCGATCACCTTGGGCGAAGAGGTTAAAATTAAGTATAAAGGGTTGTTGGCTGAGGCTAAAGCTGAAAAAGTATATATACATGCCGGATATGGCCCGGATTGGGAAAAATCGATCGATCTTCCGATGAAAAAAGGGCGGGATGGCGGCTGGTCGATCTCCCTTAATATCGATGAACCTACCCACTTTAACTTCTGTTTCCGCGATAACGCCCAAAACTGGGATAATAATTACGGACGCAACTGGTCTTACCAAGTCCATACCGGAAACAATGAAACACATTAAAAATTTTTGCAAAATACTATATTTAAAGCAATTTTCAAATAAAAAATAAATAATCGAAGGAGATTTTCAGATTAGGTCGAACCTATAATATGGTTCATGAAAAAATGTTAATGCCCATTCTTTTCGTGGACCATTTTTAAATCAATGGTTAATGCCGTTTCATTTAGTTCCAGCTTTAGGGGGGTGTTTTCAGCAGATGAAAATACTAATCGTCGATGATTCACCCTTGATGCGGATGATTTTAAAAGATTATCTCAAAAATGAAGGGTTTGAGGTTTATGAGGCCGGGACAACCCGGGAGGCCGAGAAACTTTCTTTAAGCCTGCGCCCGGAAGTAATTGTCAAGGATCTCTTTATGCCTGACAGCGATGCGGTGGATTCGATTCGTCATTTTATCAGGGATAACCGCCAAGTTAAAATAATCATTTGTAGCACTGAAGGTTCCCGGGAGCATATTTTGGAAGCATTAAGAGCGGGAGCCCGTGACTTTATCATCAAACCGCTAGATAAATCTCAGGTAGTAAAGGTCATTAGTAAGGTGGCTTTTCTTAATTAGTTTTTTCGACTTTTCGGCTTTGGCTTTCGATCTTTGACACGTGAAGCTGGAGTTTCAATAGTGCACGTTTCTATTTGATTGGCTAAATTTACATAAAGGTTTGTCAAATAAAAAATCGAAACTACTCCGTAATACCAGGCAACTTGGTATAAAAACTTACGGAGTGATTTTTTTGTTAAAAAAAATTTTGATAATCGGAGTAGTTATGGGAGTTTGTTTGATGTTAATCATTCCGAGCAATGCTACCCCGGATGAGGTAATACTGGACGATCAGGTAGAACTGATGGTTCCGGGTTCATTTGAGTTGGTTGACACTGATCATGACCAAAAAGCGGAGTCGATCAAGTTTAAAATAGACATCAAGGCTTATCGGGAAGGGGATTTTATTATCACCGGCAATTTGGAAGGGATGAAAAAAGGCGAATGGTTAGGGTTGGCGACAACTGTGGCGCCTTTCAAATGGTCCCCTCAAAATTCCCAGGTTGAATTGACTTTTTCCACCGCTGATATTCAGAAATATCAAATCTCCGGGCCTTATCGGGTAAGTATCGGCCTCAAGGAAGATAGTTGGGTTTTACCGGAACAAATAGCTGGTTTTTCACAGAAATATCCTTGGGATAGTTTTGAAGAAACAATAACCGTCGGGGACGGTGATGTTAAAACCCTATCGGAAGCGCAACGGGCGGCGCAAACTTGGGCGGAATATAACTCAATTGAACTGGGGAAATTGATTAATATTGATTACAATTATGATAATTGGCTGGTTGACTTTAAAGCGCGCCGGGGAGGTTCGATCCTTCGGTTTTTAGTTAATCAGCAAGGTTTAGTGAAGATGGTTAAGATCGCAAATAAGTAATCAATAAACTAGTGGATCAAAAAAGTACGGAGTGCTAACTGCCCTCCGTACTTTTTTGATCGTCGTTAACTTAATTACTATATTTGATAAGAATGATGATTTAACTTTTTCATCTTTAAACCACCGATGGAAAAGGGCAAATTACTGTATTTATTTCAATTTATGGATTAAGGGAAACATGTCGCAATAAACCGTGCGCGTCCCAGAAACTTATTGCGGCATATATAGCTTGACAGCGGTTATCTCAAAGATTATATTTATTAAAACAGGCTATGGAATCCCTTATTAAAAGCTGCTCTGAGGTGATATGCATGGATCTCTTTTCTTCTAGCGTGGAAATTAACCGTCAAAAAGAAGCGCCGTTAGCTGCCAGGATGCGTCCGCGGAACCTGGATGAATTTATTGGACAGGATGAGATAGTGGGATCGGGGCGGTTACTCCGGAGGGCGATTGAGGCAGACCGGTTACGGTCGATGATTTTTTACGGCCCGCCCGGGATCGGGAAAACAACCCTGGCCCGGATTATTGCCAATACCACCAGCGCCTCCTTTGAGAGCCTCAATGCCGTGACCGCGGGTGTGGCTGATATCCGGCGGCTTATTTCCGAAGCCCGGGAACGATATCAACTCTATCAGCGCAAAACCATTTTATTTATAGATGAGATTCACCGGTTTAATAAATCGCAGCAAGACGCCTTACTGCCAGCGGTGGAGGATGGGACGGTATTGTTGATCGGCGCCACCACTGAAAATCCCCTTTATGAAGTGAATTCGCCTTTGGTTTCCAGGAGTATGATTTTTCGGTTCACTAGTTTAAAAAACGATGCTTTGAAACTTATTGTCAATAACGCCCTCCGGGATCGGGAACGCGGTTTGGCCGATTATCAGGTAGAGATGGATCAGGACGCCCTGGAGTTTTTAGTTAATAAGGCTGACGGGGACGCGCGGGTCGCCTTGAACTCCCTTGAACTGGCGGTATTGACTACCAAGCCTGATCCGGATTCGGGGAAAATCCGCTTGACCTTAGAGGTTTTCGCCGACTGTATCCAACAAAGGCCCATCGTTTATGATCGGGACGGGCAGAACCATTATGATACCATCTCGGCTTTTATCAAGTCGATGCGAGGTTCTGATCCTGACGCAGCTGTATATTACTTGGCCCGGATGCTTAGCGCGGGAGAAGATCCCAAATTCATTGCTCGGAGGATGGTGATTCACGCCGCCGAAGATGTCGGTAATGCGGATCCTAGGGCATTACTGGTTGCGGTGGCCGCAGCGCAGGCCTTGGAGATGGTCGGTTTACCTGAGGCCCAAATTCCTATGGCACAGGCGGCTATTTACATCGCTACCGCCCCCAAGTCCAACGCTTGTTGCAGTGCAATCCATCAAGCTAACTCCGATGTCCAGGACTTGGAGAACCAGATAGTACCGGCTCATTTGCGTGATTCGTCCCACCCAGGCGCCGCCCGGCTAGGGGACGGCGTCGGTTACCTTTACCCTCATGACTATCCCGGGGGTATTGTCCAACAGGGTTACTTACCGGAAAATCTATCAGGAAAACAATATTATCAACCGACCGATCGTGGTTATGAACAGGAGATTCTCGCCTATCTAAAACGGGCTGGGAAGCAAACCGCTAAAACCGAGGAAGAAGATGCATTTACCCCGAATTGTGATTGATATTCCTAAGATTGTCCATAATTTTCAGAGTATCCAAGGACAGTGCCTCCGTTGTGGTATTGCCCTCACCGGAGTAGTGAAAGGTGTCGCCGGCGATTTTAAGATTGTGGAAGCATTGGTAGCCGCTGGACTTACGGAACTGGGGGATTCCCGGATTGAAAATCTGGAGCGTTATAGCGTTTTCCGGGGAGTAAACCAGGTTTTATTAAGGCTTCCCGGTATCAGTAAGCTGGAAAAAGTAATCCGGTATGCTGATTCCAGCTTGAACTCGGAACAGGAAACCATTGCTGCGCTTGATCGGATTGGAGAGCCGCATCGGATTTTGTTAATGGTGGATCTGGGCGATCGGCGCGAAGGCGTCATGGAGAGCGAAATAACTGAATTAGCCCGTTTTTGCCAGGGCTTAAAAAATACGGATGTAATGGGAGTGGGAGCCAACTTCTCCTGTTTTGCGGGGGTAAAGCCCACCCCGGAAAAGTTAAAGGCTTTGGTTGAGATCGCTGCCCTTTTAAAAGAGGAGTTTCATTTACCGGTTCGGTACATTTCGGGAGGGAACTCTAGCAGCCTTCCTTTGTTATATTCGGGTTCGCTTGTTTCAGGAATTAACCATCTCCGGATTGGGGAAGGGATTTTACTGGGCAGGGAGACTTTAACAGGGCAACTGCTGCCGGATTTGTTCCCTGATGCGTTCGTAGTTGAGGCAGAAGTGCTGCAGGCCCGATGGAAACCAGCCCTAGCCGAAGGTGAAATTGGTTGGGACGCATTTGGCCGGAGGCCGGAGTTTCCCGAAGTTGGGGATGGGTATCGATTGTTATTAAACCTGGGGCAACAAGATACTGCATTGTCCGGATTAGTCCCATTGGAGCCTGGGGTTCAAATTTTGGGCGGGAGCAGCGATTATCTGGTTTTGGCCAGCCGGGAACAGATGAGAGTTGGAACCACCATTCGTTTTTTACCGAATTACTGGAGCCTCTTGGCTTTAATGACATCTCCGTATGTGACTAAACATTATTTGGGTTAAGCGGAACAAAGTATAAAAATTATTTTACATAGTTAAATTATTTATTGACAGTGTGATTGAGGTATGGTAGCATTTAATTAAAACCTAGTAATTTAGTAGGAATTAAAATCGATCACTTTTAAATATATCAAACAAAGAAGGGATGAAAGATGAAACGAATCTATCTCGACCATGCCGCCACTACACCCGTTGATCCCAGGGTATTGGAAGTTATGATTCCATACTTTGTGGAGTCATTCGGCAACCCGTCCAGTATTCATTCATTCGGGCGGGATAACCGTAAAGTAATCGAAGAGGCCAGGGCGGTTATTGCCAAAGAAATCGGCGCCGCTGAACCCAGGGAAATTATTTTTACCGGTTCCGGTTCCGAGAGCGATAACTTGGCGCTACGAGGCGTGGCTGCTGCTTACCGTAACCGGGGAAACCATATCATCACCTCAGCCATTGAACACCATGCGGTCTACGATACCTGCAAGTCCCTGGAAAAGGAAGGTTTTGAGGTAACTATCGTACCGGTGGACAGTGAAGGGATAGTCAATCCCGCTGACGTTGCCAACGCTTTAACCGATCGCACGATTTTAGTCTCAATCATGCATGCCAATAATGAAGTTGGGACTATTCAACCAATCGCTGCTATTGGGAAATTACTACGGGAACGTAATGTTCTCTTCCATACCGATGCGGTGCAAACAGTTGGCTCAATTCCGGTAAATGTTGCTGAACTTTCGGTGGATCTATTATCCATGGCCGCCCATAAATTTTATGGTCCGAAGGGTGTCGGCGCATTGTATGTCCGGAAAGGAGTAAAATTGGAGCCGCTGGTTTACGGCGGCGGCCAGGAACGGAACCGGAGAGCTGGAACGGAAAATATCGCCTCAATCGCCGGTATGGCTAAAGCATTAAGCTTGGCCAATTCCGAATTAGAGCAAAACCGGGAACGAATTAGCGCTTTACGCGATTACTTAATCGATAGTGCCCTGGCCCGTTTCGAACATGTCCGTTTGAACGGCCATCGGGTTTTGCGGCTTCCGGGGAATGCAAACTTCAGTTTTGAGTATATTGAAGGAGAATCCCTCTTATTAAACTTGGATCTTAAGGGAATTGCCGCGTCGAGCGGTTCGGCTTGCACCTCTGGATCGTTAGAGCCATCCCATGTTTTACTGGCAATGGGGATCTGCCATGAGATCGCACACGGTTCCCTTAGGTTGACTTTGGGTAAGTCAACCACCAAGGAGGAGATCGATTATTTACTGGAGGTTTTACCCGAGATTGTCGCTAAATTGAGAGCGATGTCGCCGCTTTATAACTCGGAGCGAAAGGAGTGCTCGTCATGTATACGGAAAAAGTAATGGATCATTTTCAAAACCCGCGGAATGTGGGGGAAATATCCGACGCCAACGGTGTGGGAGAGGTTGGGAACGCTGTTTGCGGAGATATTATGAAAATCTTTTTAAAGGTAGAAGATGGCCGGATTGCCGACGTCAAGTTTAAGACTTTTGGCTGTGGGGCGGCGATCGCTACCAGTAGCATGGTCACGGAGATGGTTAAAGGAAAAACCTTGAATGAGGCGTTAGAAATCACTAATAAAGCGGTAGCGGAAGCCCTCGATGGCCTACCGCCCCAAAAAATGCACTGTTCCAACCTGGCTGCCGATGCGTTGCATAAAGCGATTGAAGATTATCGGGCTAAAGCCGTTGCGCGTTGAACGTACCGTTTTACGCGCCGATTGCGGGTTAAGCGAGCCTAAAAACTCCCGGTACGGGAAAAGACCTTGTTGTTATATCAGGGGTTATGAGTTAAGTTTACAATAAGCTATTGCGGTTTTCCAAAAGAATGTTTTTCGCGTAACTTTTAATGCGTAACGCGCAACAGAATTTAATAGAATGGATGAATAAATGTCAAAGGTTATCGTAGCAATGAGCGGGGGAGTGGATAGTTCGGTAGCGGCGGCGCTCCTCCTGGAACAAGGCCATGAAGTAATCGGGGTGACCATGCAGCTTTGGTCGCCCGATCTACCGTACGGGGAAGCAGCCGAAGATGGGTGTTGTTCATTGGCGGCGGTGGAAGATGCCCGTGGGGTAGCGGACAAATTGGGGATCCCTTATTATGTCTTGAATTTACACGGGGCTTTCCGGGAAAACGTGATTGACTATTTTGTCGCCGAATACCTCCAGGGTCGGACCCCGAACCCTTGTATTGTCTGTAACCAGAGCCTCAAATTTAACAAATTATTGGATAAGGTGAAGGCTTTGGGTGGTGAGTATGTCGCCACCGGCCATTATGTCCAAAAAGATCCCCATCCGGTGAAGGGACGTTGGCTATTGCGGAAAGGGATTGATTTAACCAAAGATCAGAGTTATGTCCTTTATGGCCTAACCCAGGATCAGCTAGCAGCGAGCCTGTTTCCTTTAGGCGGTTATACCAAAGTTGAAATCCGGAAACAAGCCGCCCGTTTTGGACTACCAGTGGCTTCGAAACAGGAAAGCCAAGAGATCTGTTTTATTCCGGATCAGGATTACCGGCGTTTTATTGAAGAATACCGGCCCGGTTCGACTAAACCCGGGAAGATTGTGGATCAGGACGGGAATACTTTGGGTGAGCATAATGGGATCACTAATTTTACCATTGGGCAGCGTAAAGGTTTGGGGATCGCCGTCGGAGTCCCTTTATTTGTGACCGCAATTAATCCGGAACGGAACGAAGTGGTTGTCGGTTCGGGAGCAGCCGTTTTTACCAATAGGCTAGCGGCGTCAAATCTTAAGTGGATAGCATTTGACCAACTTGACCGGGAAATAGCGGTGGAAGCGAAGATCAGATATGCCGCCCCGCCTGCCCAGGCCCGGGTTATTCCCCGCGGAGAATGGGTGGAAGTAGCCTTTGACGAACCGCAACGGGCGGTGACACCTGGACAAGCGGTGGTCTTTTACCAGAAAGATCTAGTATTGGGAGGCGGAATTATTGAAAGGGCTATTGAGTAGTTAGCCGTCCACCCGGCGAACCGGGCACATGCATGGGCACGACATTTTCTAGATAGGATTAAACTCTCTTTCCGGTGGAGATAATATGCTTGGAAAGAGGTGAAACAGCTAATGAATCGGGTCCTTCGTAGTTTGATTGCCGGAAGTTTGGTTGGGGCTGCGGTTGGTTTAGTGATGTTAGCAAACCGAAGGCGGGGAATGATGAATACCGGTCAGATTGAGAATAGAGCCCGCGGTACCGTTAACATGGTCCGTGATAATGCGATGCGATGGGGTTCGGCTATGAAAAACGGAACTGAATCATTTTCACGCAGGTTAGCCCGGAGGATTACATAAGAAAAGCGCACTGGCAAGTGCGCTTTTTATATGAAAAAACCATCAAAACCCCTAAAAAAACTACTAATATCTTGTCAAAACGGAGAGACTATCTATGGTGAAATTCAATTAATGTTGGAGCTATATGCCGGTTAAAAAATTATTCTTCATTCTCTTGGTTATTCCGCTAAGTGTTTACCTGCTTTATTTATCGAAGGCGATTATCAGCCCGTTTGTGATAGCTTTTTTCTTGGCATACGCCATTAATCCTTTGGTTGAGTTTTTAGAAAGGAGAGGGGCCCGGCGCGAATATGCAATTTTAACTGTTTATTTGATTATTTTTTTGATAATGGCGTTAGTTTTCGGTATAATTTTACCTCGCCTGGTTGAAGACATGACCGAAATACTCCAAAGGCTGCCTTATATTTACAGAGAATTCGAGCTGCTGGGGGGAAGGTTTAATCAATTTTATGGGAAGCTGCCAATTAATTTTAAACCAATTGTGGCCGGGGTTATCGAAAGGCTGGAAACGATCTTGCGGAATTCTTTAATCCAAGTGGCGGAGACAACCGTAAACCTACTCTCCAAGGCACTACTCTTCATTTTGGCCCCGGTTTTAGCCTATTATATCAGCCGTGACTATCCGAGGCTAAAGCAGAAAAGCTATTATTGGTTGACTCAAAATCTGGGGGGGCATTGGACCCGTACCTTTTTAAAAATTGACGCAGTGTTGAAAATCTATATCCGCGGGCAATTGTTAACAACAATGATCGTAGGTTTGCTCATAGGGGCCGGGCTTAGTTTGCTTGGGTTTGAAACCGCATTTTTACTGGGTTTATTGGCTGGAGCGCTAAATTTAATACCATATTTTGGTCCGGTATTGGGGGCGGTTCCGGCGGTAATATTGGCGTTGTTGCAGTCGCCATGGAAAGCGGTATATGTGGTGATCATATTTTTATTCATTAATCAATTGGAAGTTATGCTGTTGGTTCCCCGGATCATCGGGGGTAGCTTACAAATCCACCCGATTGCGGTTGTTTATTTGATATTGGCCGGGAGCAGGATCGGGGGACTGATCGGGATGGTCTTCGCCGTGCCTTTGGGAGCGATTGTATGGATCTTGATCAAGAGTATCTATGAAATATCTTTTGGGTTAGAGAATAACGAACCAATTTCCGAGCAACTTAATTTTAATCACCCTGAGTTAGATTGACAAGTATTGCCGGATTAGTTATGATTAAGATATAATTTCGGAAATGATTGGGGTATATTAATATATTTACCGATCCTTATGCTAATTAAAATCGTTTCTCAGAACAAAAGGCGGGTTTAGTCCGCTTTTTTAGTTGGGCTACCAAACGGTGTTTAACATTGAGCCATAAGATTCTTGTAAAGGTGAGGGTTTCCGGTGCGCATTGGTAAAATTGCTTCTTTTATCTGTTTGGGTTTGTTTTTAATAGCTGTCGCTATTCCTTTAGCGGCTGAATCTGGGAAACAAGTTTTAATAATCGATATTCCCCGGCTGACTTTTGAAGATCTCAATGATACTCCTAACCTGAAAAATTTTCTAAGTAGCGGGGCTGTCGGCTTGATAGCTGTCCCGGTATCGGATCCGGTTACTCCTGAAAAAGTATATCTGGGATTTAATAGCGGGACTCAGCTGAAACCGGTGCCTGAGGAAAGTTTATTAATATTAAACGCCAATGAGGAATATAAACAACTTCCCGCTGGCGAGCTTTACCGCTCGCTAACCGGTTATAATCTGGCGGAGAATGGCGGGGTTCATCTTGGCCTTGCCAAAATACTCCAACTAAACTCCGGTTCAACGGCGCAAAATGTAGGCCGTTTGGGTTGGCAATTACACCGGAATTCCTATCGGACTGCAGCTATCGGAAATGCCGACGCCGATTTTCTTAATCGGGGAGGCGCCCTTTTAGTAATGGATGAAAAAGGCCAGGTGGATTTAGCAGCCCTGGGCAGGGAGACCCTTAAAAACGCCCCCGATTTTCCATTCGGATTGGCGACTGATGAGCGGAAAATCCTCTCTTATTGGCTGGATTTTAAATCAAAGGCGGATGTTCTGGTAATTACGCTCGGTGATTTGGAGCGGTTGGAAAGGTTCGGCTTATACTTAAACGACGAGCGTTGGGCATTTTACCGACGGTCCGTTATGAAAAGGTATGATCAACTCTTTGGAAAATTGCAGGCCACAATCGATTATCACTCCACTTTGACGCTACTGTTCACCGGTATCCCGCCGCAACGAAAGGCCAAAATAGGGGAGAAATTAATACCGGCGGCCATCAAAGGGCCGGGGCTTAAGCCGGGAATTATTTATTCCTATAGCACCAGAAAAGCTGGAGTAATTACCGAATATGACTTTCCGGCGACGATCCTTAAATTTCTGGGCATTAAGAAGTCAGGCCGTTTTAACGGGCAAAGTTTAGGGTCGGTTCCTGGAGATTGGCGCCAAATAGCCCGCCTCCGGCCCCAATTGATCCAAAACTACCGGATTAGATGGCCGTTGCTTACCGGTTACGCTTATTTTTTGATCGCAGCGATTTTGGCCGGAATAGCCGGTTTAATCTTTAAATGGCCGCCCATCTATTTCAAATTGCTTACCTATACTTATTTATCGTTACAAACGGTTCCAGCCATATTCTTAATTGAAGCGGCCTTAAATCCGTTGAATTGGTTTGCGGTCATCGGAGGGACACTTGTTTTAATCGCCTTGTTTTTAATCGCCGCGATCCGGATCCAAGGGCATGATCCGTTCCGGATCCTGTCCCTGATTAGTTTAATAACTGTAATCATAATTGCCGTTGACGGGTTTGGCAACGGATTTTTGGAAGGCAAATCGTTTCTGGGATACTCTATGGTGGCGGGGGCCCGTTTTTACGGCATCGGCAATGAATATTTGGGGTTTCTCTTGGGAGCGTATACGATATTTATATCGCTAAACTTTAAGGCTTTCCAAAAAAATCAGGGGACGATTCTCCTCGCCGGTACTTGGTTATTGGCTTTATTGGTATCTCACCCGAATTTCGGGGCCAATATCGGTGGCGGCACTACTGTGATACTTGGTTTGGGAATTACCAACCTGCTTCTGTTGAAGAAACGGATAGATTTCAAAGAAATTGGCAAGTTGCTCTTATCATTAGTTGCCTTAATAACTTTGATAGGGTTGTGGGACTTTTTTTTGAGTAGAAGCAGTATGACTCATTTCGGGCAGTTGTTGTTCTTAATTAAAGAAGAAGGCTTTCAGGCAATTAAAGAATTGATCCTCCGGAAATGGGAAATGAACCTGAGGTTGATTGATTATACACCTTGGTCCAAGGCTTTGTTAGCCATTTTACTCATAATTCCATTACTTTACTACAAACCGTCACAAAAAATTATCGAGCTGCTTCGGAAGTATCCGGAACAACTGAAAGGGTTTTTGGGATTGGTTTTTACCGCATTCATTGCCTTAGTAGTTAATGATTCCGGAATTGTTGCGGTAGCCACAATGTTTTTATTTGGCGGTGTCTTATTACTCCTAGTGTTGTTTGAAGAGCGGGACAAAAGGAGTGATTAACAATGTCTGAGGCTAGGATCAGAATTGAAGAAGGTTTATCAATTGAAAGCCTAGTTAAGGAGATAATTAATACTCCCGGGGAACGGGTAATTTTAGAAGTGGCAAAAGACGCAACACTTTTAAGTAACGAAATTAATTTGAGGCTTCTAAAATTCTATGCCGAAGAAGAGGAAAAGGAAATTGCCATTAATTCCGACGATTCAATATTAATCGGCTTGGCCCATCGCTTTGGAATCTCCACCATCAAGGAGGGCAAAGTTACTTTTCCCCGGCACCGTAATGAACCGGAAGCGGCTTATCAAAAGGCTGAAATAGAAATTGCCGCTTCTCCCGAGACCGGCATCGAAACGGCCGGCCCGGGATGGACTCAATGGCAGGGAGGATTGCAGTTCGCAATCCTTATCTCAATGTTCAGTTTGATTCTGGCATGTTGGTGGTTTTTCCAACCTCGGGCGGTAATCATCGTCTATCCTAAGGAACAAGCGTTAACTTTTTCCACCGGGGTGCAAATCGGCACCGTTTTTAACGCCCAAGAACTTCTGGATGGTAAGATCCCAGCTAAAATACTGGAAAAGGATAACCAGATCAAAGTGCAAACCGTAACCACCGGTTCAAAGATTGTGGGCGTAACCCCGGCGGTTGGGAGGATTACGTTGATCAATAGCACCGGGCAGCCGGTAGTCCTTCCCAAAGGAAGCATCGTCATTGGAAAAGCCGGGGTGCGGTTTCTCACCGACAAGGATGCCTTGGTCCCCAAGCGGCAGACTAAATATCGGGATGGAATTGCTGTTGGGGAAGAATACGGCCGGATTGAAGTGAATATCACTGCTGAAAAAAAAGGGACCATCGGTAACCAACCCTCGAAATCAATAACAATCCTAAGCGGAAAATATCAACGTTTTTTAAAGGTGATTAATGCCTCTCCTACAATGAACGGTTCGGATCGGAAAGTAGCGGTGATAACTTTAACTGATGTCAAAAAGGGTGAGAGCGAAGCTAAACGGCAGATGCAATTGGCAGGATCCGAGGAACTCGCCGCTTTGGCTGGCAATGGATACTTTTACCTGCCTGAACTGGTACAAACGGAAATAATAAGGGTTATCAATGTGCCCGATATCGGAGAGGAAAGCGATTCCCTCCAAACTAACCTTGACTACCGGAGTTCAGTCCTAGCCCCTTTAACTGACGATATTCTCAAATATTTGACCCGAAAATTTGAGGAAAGCATCCCTCCGGGATTTCAAAGCCAAAATAAACCGGTAGTGTTAACCAAAGTTAAGCCGGGTCAGGTTGGGGCAGGTAAAGCGGAGTTAATGCTAACCGGCAGGGGCTTGCTCAAAGGGGTGCTTGAGCCGGGAAAAATCAAGGCCCTAATTAAAGGTAAAACCAAAGAACAAGCTACGGCTCTATTAACCCAGCAGAATGAAGTATCCCGGTTTAAAATCGATATGAAGAATAATTCCGCCAAATTACCGTCATTTGCTTTTCAGATAAAAGTGATCTTTCCGGCAGGGGGCCAAAAATAAACGATACTATGGAACTGAAGAAGCTCGGATGCACTGATTTATTGGTTTCAAAGCTCTGTTTCGGGACGCTTACCGTCGGTCCGCACCAGAAAGGCTTAGCTCCGGAAGCTGCCACCGATTTATTCGGCCAAGCTTATGAATTAGGGGTAAACTTTTTTGATACCGCCGAAATCTACGGGACTTATCAACCATTAGCCCTCGCGCTGCGGAAGTACCCGCAAATGGTCATTGCCACCAAGTCTTATGCGGCAACTGCCGCCGAGATGCGGGAGAGCATTGAAAAAGCTAGAAAAGAATTGAAACGGGACTATATTGACCTCTTTTGCCTTCATGAAATGGAGAGCGCGTCTTATTTGAGAGGGCATCGGGGGGCACTTGATTATTTAACCGAAGCCAAAGCAAAAGGGATCATCAAAGCGGTTGGGATTTCAACCCATACGGTGGCCGGAGTAAGGGCGGGAGCGGCTGAGCCGGCTGTTGAGGTGATCCACCCCCTGATCAACCAGGAGGGAATTGGAATTAAAGACGGCTCAGTTGATGATATGGTAGCGGCTATTCGGACTGCTAAAGAATTTGGAAAAGGGATCTATGCGATGAAAGCCCTAGCGGGCGGACACTTAATCAAAAACGCTGCAGCGGCAATTGCTTATATCAACGGGCTTAAATGCGTTGATGCCATTGCGATTGGGATGCAATCGGCAGCGGAGGTAAAAATGAACCTGGCGTTATTAGCCGGTTTAGAGGCGCCTCTGGATTTGGCCTCCCAGATAAATCTGGAGGAACGTTATCTACATGTTGCCGGCTGGTGTCAGGGATGCGGCCGCTGCCTGACTAAGTGCCATTTTGACGCGCTGGCTTTGGATAACGGCCGGATCAGGGTTGACCGGGCAAAGTGCGTCCGTTGCGGTTATTGCGCCCGGGCTTGCCCGGAATTTTGTTTAAAAATTTGTTAAGGGGACAACATGCGGTGGATTGGGTTGGATGTCGGCCAACGCCGAATTGGCATTGCAATCAGCGATTCGTTGGAGCTTTTTGCTCAAGGGCACTCGGTATTAGAACGCCAGGACTCGCTGGGACGTGATTTAGAGGCCATTTACGGGATTGTTAAAAAAGAAATGGTTGATGGGATTGTGGTTGGCCTTCCCAAAAACATGGATGGTACCGAAGGGATCATGGCTGAGAAAATCCGGGCCTTTGGCAATAAATTAGGGGAAAAAACCGGGCTGCCCTTAATTTTTTGGGATGAACGGCTTTCAACTGTAGCTGCTGAAAGGGTTCTGCTCGAAGCCGATCTCTCAAGGCGCAAAAGGAAACAAAAAATCGATCAAGTGGCGGCGGTGTTTATCCTCCAAAATTATCTCGATTTTCGAAAAAAGAATTAAAATTTTTGGGGAAATTGAAGCCAATTAAAAGGATGGGACCTGAATTTATCGAATTAAGATTGGTTGAATGGGTAAAAATATATGTTGCAGTGAAAGCTTTACATCCTAGATACTAATTGCACTTATAGAGCTTCATGGAATAAACCCGGGTCAATTTGATTAATATGGTGTAAGTAAAATAACAGGAGGCGTTGTCATGACAGAACAAGAATCAAACTGGATTACCTTAGTGGATGAAGATGGGCACGAACATCGTTTTAACCTATTGAATGTGTTGGAAGTTGATGGTTTAAAATATGCAGTCATGCTTCCGGAAGTCCCTCAAGAAGAAGAAGATGAAGAAGCGATAATTTTCAGGATTGACACCGATGAAGCAGGTGAGGATGTCCTGGTCGATATCGAAGATGATGAGGAATTTGCTAAAGTTTGCGAGGTTTTAGAGGATATGTACGAAGAGGATGAAGAAGGTCCTGAAGAACAATAAGGGATTTGTAAGTGGGCAAAATTTTTAGTATAATATTCACCAGGAGGATGATTTAAGAGTGCGTCAGAGAATAACCTCTTGGATGAGAAATAATAATGGTTCATCACTAACCAGGCTTAGTTCGAACAATCTTTTCTCGAAGGAAATAATTGAAAAGTTTTGGCAAGGCCACCCTCGGCTTGGGGGTGGAATTATCATTTCTACTATCTTTTTAGCAATTCTTTTAGCAGCTTTTTTTTGGAACTTTTTTCCGGAAATTCCTGGCTCCGCCCAACTGTCGGTTTTCGAAGTGCCCTATGGGACTTCATTACGCCAAGTAGCAGCTGAGTTGGATACCCGTGGAATAATCCGAAGCGGGTTTGCCTACGAAATTTATGTCCGCTTAAACCCCGAAAAGCGGATGGTTAAAGCAGGAAGATATCAATTGGGACCGGGGATGAACCTGTTTCGCATTGTTAAGGAATTAAGGCGGGGGATACCGGGGCAGATTAGGATAACCGTTCCGGAAGGGTTAACCACTAAAGAAATTGCTAACTTATTTGCGGAAAAGGGGTTGGGCAGCCGAAGCCGTTTCCTGGAGCTCTTAAAAGATAATCAATTTATTAGCGGCATTATGGGTGAGCCATGGAAAGTAGCGCCTGAAGGATATCTTTTTCCGGACACCTATGATTTTAGCCTTGATGCTACGGAAGAAGAGATTATTGCTAAAATGCTGAAACGGTTTAACGAGGTATTCGAGTCGGAAATAGGCGCCACAACACCGTTACAGAAACGTCAAATAGTAATTATTGCATCGATTGTCGAAAAAGAAGCTAGGAAAGCGGAGGAACGGCCGATAATTGCCGGTATTTTTAATAACCGGTTACGACGGGGATATCCATTACAATCATGCGCTACCGTCCTATTTGCTTTGGGAAAACATAAGGAACGCCTCTATTACAAGGATTTGGAGGTTGAATCCCCTTATAATACTTATCGTTATAGCGGTTTGCCTCCAGGGCCGATTTCCAATCCCGGGTTGGCCTCGCTTCGGGCAGCAATATCTCCAGCTAAAGTTGACTATTTATATTTTGTGGCCAAGCCTGACGGAGGCCATATTTTCAGTAGCACCTACCAACAACATTTATTAGCCCAGAAAAAGGTCGAGCGGGGTATATAGAAGTAATGTTGTAATAAGTAATCACAAATTGATTAAACAATATTAACTTAATAACCGGGACTTCGGAAGCGGAGTTCCGGTTTTGCTAGGAAAATACCGTGCCCGTGAGCGTATCCAATCGAAGCGATGGCTAGGCAGCCGTCCACATCAATTACAGTTTGGCCCGTTGGAAATTATTTAAATGGGGCTGCTGGATCGGAAATGCCGGAACATCCCTAAGTAAACCAACGGTAAATGACGGTTACGGACACGAGTGCGAGCACAAATATTATGCTAGGGATGGAATGGATGGACGATCATTTAATAATTGCGACCAGTAGTAATGATACAGTAAGGATTTATTCCGCCCTTTCTTCCACAACAGTTGAAACAGCCCGTAAAATACATGATACATGGCCAACGGCAACTGCCGCGTTGGGTAGGGTATTAACCGGAACTTTAATCACTGGGGTAATGAGTGATAACCCTTTCCGATTAACGGTGAAATTTTCCGGTGACGGTCCGTTGGGTACAGTTCTGGCTGTTTCTAACCGGCGGGGGGAAGTTAAGGGATATCTGGAGAACCCCCATGTGGACTTGGTTCTGAACCAGGCAGGCAAATTAAATGTAGGGACAGCAATAGGGTTTGGTACACTAACCGTGATTAAAGATTATGGTTTAAAAAATCCTTATCACGGTGTGGTGCCGCTCCAAAATGGCGAAGTGGCGACGGATTTTTCCTATTATTTTGTTAAATCGGAACAAACTCCGTCAGCTGTTTCTTTAGGGGTGCTTGTCCAACCCGATGGTTCGGTTAAAGTCTCCGGCGGCCTGATTATTCAATTGATGCCGGGAGCCTCCGAAGCTCAAATTGGGGTTTTAGAGGAGAAACTAAACAGGCTACCCCCGATCACCACTATCCTTAATTCGGGGGTTACACCGAAGGAATTAATCGCTGAACTGGAACCGGGCGCTAAAATTTTAGGGGAAATTGGCCTTAGTTATCGCTGCGACTGCTCACGGGAACGGTTTTTAGGACCTTTACTAAGCCTTGGACATCAGGAGTTGGAAGAGATATTAAAGGAACAAGGACAGGTCGAAGTGCGTTGCCATTTTTGTAATCAATATTACTATTACGGACAGTCGGAACTAGAATAATTAATCCTTAAGGAGGCAGGATGATAAAGAAGTTATGCCCGAAATTTCAGGCGAATTCTATTTTAGAACTTGATTTAGAACAATTAGAAAAGTCGGGGATTAGGGGAATCATCTTTGACTTGGATAATACGTTGGTAGAATGGAAGAAGGATAATTTATCCCCGGAAGTGATTAATTTGATCTCCCGTATTAAAAAAAAGGGTTTCAAATTGTGTATTCTCTCAAATGCCCTTGAACACAGGGTGGAAACTGTGGCTCAAATGTTAAGTATTCCCTATGTATCCAGGGCTGTAAAACCCCGTAAGTCCCCTTTTCGGAAAGCTTTGGAGATAATGGGGACTGACCCTGAGCAAACTGCGGTAGTTGGCGACCAGTTATTTACCGACATTTTAGGCGGTAACCGGATGAAACTCTATACAATTTGGACACCACCGCTTAGTTCAACCGAATTTTTAAGCACCAGGGCTGTTCGGCAAATTGAACGATTGGTAATTAAGAGATTTCAAAAGAAAGGGTTCTTAAAATGACCGTTGAATATTGCCGTGGTTGTGGCTGTGTAATGCAAAGCGCTGACCCTAAAAGGCCAGGATATATCCCGGAGATGGTCCGCGGTAAAAACCAAGTTTGCCAAAGATGCTATCAAATAAAGCATTACGGTATAGTAGGAAATATACAGCCAAATCTGGAACAGATTAAAAATAACATTCAAAAAGCCATCGAATTAAGCCAGTTATTGGTGATTGCGGCTGATTATTCCGATCTGACCGGTACCCTGCCGGCTTGGTCGGGATGGATATCCGATAAACCCTATCTGATTGTCATTAATAAAGTGGACTTAATACCGAATCGGACCAAACCTGTTGAACTTATCGAATACCTCAAAAGATATTTAGAGGGCAAATTTCACAAAATGCCGCAAGCCATTGTTTTAGCAAGTGGGCTTAAAGGGAATGGTGTGGCTATACTCTTAGAGGAGATCAAGAAAGCGGTCCCTTCCGGGGCCCGAATCGGATTGTTGGGAATGACCAATGTAGGTAAGTCTTCATTAATTAAACAGATGCTATTGGCTGAAAAATCCTCGCTGGCCCCTACCGTATCCAAATATCCCGGAACAACCCTCGGATTGAGTAATTGGAGCATTTTAAAAGGGCGAAATACCTTAATCGATACGCCGGGGATGGCGCCGGGAGACCGGATGGGCGATTTACTATGCCCTGAATGCGCTAGCCAATTGGCGCCAAATGTTAAACTAGGCCATAAACTATGGGGAATTAAACCCGGAAAAGGAATGATCATCGGTAACTACTTCGGTATAGCTCAGCTGGGAGAATCGGAAGCTGTATTAATTACCTTTAATGCTCCCGAATTACAGATCCACCGGACCGATAGCTCCAAGATTGGCGGCCTTTTAACCAATAGCCCTTCATGGCTTGGGGCAATATGTAAAAAATGCTCCCCGCAATTGAAATGGAAAGAAGGGATTATCAGTTTAAACCCTAATACGGACGTGGCAATCGCCGGCTTGGGCTGGATTTCGTTAAGGGGTACGGCAACCGAGTTTAAAATATGGTACCCGGAGGGTGTCCGGTTAGAAATTCGCCCGGCTTTAGTTGGGAAGCAAGATAATGATCAAAAATTGCCTACGTTGGCTGTCACTTGACGAGGCTATATTATGAAAACAACCGGTTTTAATTGGCGAGGTCCGGTAGTAGATACCGGATTGAATAAAAAAGGATTTTAACGGGAAAAGACGAAATTACTATAAATGAATTCGTTCTTTATTAAAGGTGATACTCAGGTTTTCGCAGTGTTTGGCGACCCAATCAGCCACAGCCTCTCACCTGTAATGCATAATGCCGCCTTTCAAGCCTTGGGTTTCAACTGTGTTTACATACCATGCCATGTTGAGCCTGGGCAACTAAACAATGCAATCTCGGGGATCCGGGCTTTTGATTTAAAAGGTGTTAATGTAACGATCCCTCATAAACAAGCGGTATTGAGAGAACTCGATGAAATTTTTGGTGATAGCCTGTTAAGCGGTTCGGTCAA
Organism: Bacillota bacterium; assembly: GCA_023415835.1. GTDB lineage: Bacteria > Bacillota > UBA4882 > UBA8346 > UBA8346 > JAAYHS01. The sequence goes on along the minus strand of JAEZJK010000050.1, from coordinate 40,391 downwards.
CACTATTATCAACCGGAACGGAAAACTATACGGCACCAGCACCGACGGGATCGGCTTGGTGAGATCCCTTAAAGAAGAGGGCGGATTTGAGGTTGCCGGTAAGAATGTACTGTTGCTGGGAGCCGGCGGTTCAGCGGCGGCGATAATATATCGGTTAATTGCCGAAGATGTAAATTCAATCTATTTATTAAACCGGACCATCGAAAATGCAGCTAACCTTGGCCGAAAAGTTTTGGACGATACCGGGTTCCGGCTAAACATCGCAGAGTTTAATCAGATAAGTGCTTTGGCATGGGATTCCATCGATTTAGTGGTTAACGCTACCTCAGTGGGATTGAAAGACCAGGGTTCACTAGTGCCGCAACAATTTTTACATTCTAAATTATTCATTTATGACTTAGTTTATCGTAACGGGGGCGTCACCACCTTAGTTGAACAAGCGGTTAATGCCGGTTGTCACGTACTATCGGGCCTTTCATTACTCTTATATCAAGGGGCTGAAAGTTTTCGGTTATGGTTTGAGATGGACCCGCCGATAAAAGTTATGAGAGACGCCTTGACAGCTTTCAAATGAAAGATAGGTGCAGCGGCATTATTTTTTCATCAAATTACGAATAATGTAAAAGTTTGATGCTTTTCGTAAATCAGGCACATTAGGGATCGATGCCGTTGCCTACAGATAACGGAGGTTAATGGTTTGAAATTATTCTTCAAGTATTTGCTGGTTTTTTTAATGATAATAGGTATCTGCCCGGTTATTCAAGCTGAAAATGATGTTATTCTAGATCGGGATTTGGAATATATCAACTCTAGTTTGCCGGATGTAATCAGGGATTTGGCGGAAATCGGCGGTTTTCGGGTGATCCTGGATCGTCAAGTCCGGGGTGAAGTATCCTTAACTTTAATGCATGGAGTAACCGCCAAGGAGGCAATCGGGACTGTGGCCCGGGGATATGGTTACAGTAGCCGTTGGCTTAATGCCTCCGCTTTAATGGTGGGGACTTCAGCTTTTATAAATGGGAATTTCGCGGCCCGCTCAACTAGGATTCATACCTTAAAAAACGCCGATCCGGTTTTAGTAGCTGAAAAGCTCCAAACAGTAATCCCTCCGGAACGGATAAAAATCAATCATGCAACGAAAGAGTTGACGGTTACTGCTGATATCGCTGAACATCAAAACATTTCAGAACTGATTAACCGGCTAGATCGGTCAAAAACTTCAATTAACCTGGAAATCCTGATTGAAGAAGTACCGGATATTTTATGGAAAGAGTTACAACTGGAAACTGACTGGAGGGCTACTGAATTAGGGGCCGTTACCTTAAATGTTGAACAACAAAAATCTTTACAGGAAAAAACCAACCAGTTTTTACTCGGGAAATCTGGTTTGACCTGTTTTAATAATCAAGAGGCCAGGGTTTTGGTAGGCGACTACCATCCCAAACCGGCTCAACCGAACAGCGGGAATATGAACAAGCTTTCAGTTGAAGGGCTAGAAAGCGGAACGCGGTTGATCCTTACCCCATCAATGGTTAACGAAGGGCAATTACAACTCAAGGTTAACACTTCAGTTAAAATGGTTACCAATCAAAAGCAAACCTTAATCCGGGGAATCCAATCGTCGATCGGCATGAATATCGGCGAAACAGCCCTCTTCAATGGCATAATGCAAAGGGATGAATATTATAATTTAAAGAAAACCGCAACCGGTTTTCAATATCCTATTTTAGAAAATTTGTTTAATAAAAAAATTGCGCCGGATTCCAGCCAATTAACAAGAATTATTCTTCTAATCACTCCCAAGCTGGAAAATGGGGATGAAAAGGTTAAAACTAAAAATGAACTTGAATCGCCTTCCGTCGTCGCCGATCAAAACAATGCCGCAGAAAATATTCAGGCCGGGTTACCGCTTACGGGCAGCCCTACTGGGAATGAAACTGAAATGAGTACTGCCCCAACAATGGGGGAAACAATGAAGCCCGAAGAAGATAAACCGGTGGTAATCTTTGATGCGGTAGTTATCCCGGAGAACCAGCAACCTGATAAGGTTCAAGGTGTTACGGCCGGATCTAACCATGGTATGGCTGATCTCGTTGATGTCGAATATATTGTAAAAAAAGGGGATACACCTACCAGCATTGCTAAGAAGTATGGGGTAGGGCTTTCGGCAATCCTGGTTAAAAATAAATTAAATAATTCCGATGTGATTAAGGTTGATTCGGTGCTGGTGATCCCGGTGCCGAGCGACCGGATTTATGTTGTAAAATCCAAAGAAACATTATGGAGAATTGCCAAACGTTATGGGCTGGCCATCGAAGTTTTAATGGATTTGAATGGAATTGATGACCAAACCAAAGTCAAAGAAGGACAAGCGCTAGTTCTCCCTATGTCTAACGGGAATGTAGCTAACCCTCAATTTTGATTGGCGGTGATCATAATGGATAATATGAACTTCAAAAACTACATGGAAGATGTAGTAGTCGATGTCTACAAGGAATTTCAAAAAAATTACCCCCAATATTGTAGCTGCCCGCGTTGTAGCGCTGATACATTGGTGTTGGCGCTCTCCAAATTGAAGGGCAGGTATGCGGTGAGCCCCGAGGGTGAAATTTTCGCCAGGTTATCCCGGGAAGACCGGCAAGTTAGGGCTGACGCCCTAGTAATGATTATCGAAGCGGCTGAACTCGTCACCAAACAGCCCAATCATGTTCGTTAACCTATTTTGTTAATGGCAACTATTTTCCATAACCTATGAAACAATCTTTTTGACTGTTTTCCATTTCACTATCGGTTAGGGACATTTTCAACTATAGCCCAAATACTATTAATATTGACCGTTTTGAAAGAAAAAGGCCGACAGAGGCCTTTTTAATTTTATGAACCTAGGTTATTTGGGAGAAACCAAGGTGAAATGGGGATTAAATTTTACTAAACTTACCAAGGGGATACTTGTTTACTAGGATAAAATTCGGTATAATAATTCTATATAATTAAGTGCGGCATTTGAATCGGGTGTTTTTTAAAGGGGTTTACGGGAAACCCAGCGGAAAAATTCCCGTCACATAGTTTTTGGATGCAAGCACAGCAGGAGGTGTTTTTTTTATTGGGCATTTTTAAGAATGATCGGATCTTACTGATCCCTCTCGGGGGTATGGGAGAGATCGGCAAGAACATGCTGGCTATTGAGTATGATAAGGAAATAATTGTTATCGATGCTGGTTTAATGTTCCCGGATGAGGATATGCTCGGAATTGATTTGGTAATCCCGGATATATCATATTTGCTTGATAACCGTGATAAGGTAAAAGGTATTATTTTAACCCATGGCCATGAAGACCATATTGGAGCGTTACCGTATATTTTAAAACAGATTAATGTCCCGATCTATGGGACCAGATTGACTTTGGGCCTGGCTAAAGGAAAATTTGAAGAGCACAATATAGTCAAAGGGATTAAAATGAATAATGTCCATGCCGGCGACGAGGCCAGGATCGGTAATTTTTTAGTGGAATTCATTCATGTCAATCACAGTATCGCCGATGTTGTAGCTTTGGCGGTGCACACCCCGGCGGGAACTATTTTCCATACTGCGGATTTTAAATTTGATCATACCCCTGTCGACGGTAGGGTTACTGATTTTCGAAAACTAGCGGAAATAGGCGATAAAGGGGTATTAGCGCTTTTGTCGGATAGCACCAATGTTGAAAAGGCTGGATATACCCCTTCGGAACGGGAATTGGGAAAAACTTTTGAGGAATTATTCGTTCAAGCTGAAGGCCGGATTATAGTCGCTACTTTTGCTTCGAATATCCATCGGGTTCAGCAGATTGTGGATACTGCTTTTCAGCACAACCGTAAAGTCGCTTTTGTCGGGCGTAGCATGGTCAATGTGGCTTCGATCGCCATGGATTTAGGGTATTTACGGGTCCCGGAGGGAATAATTATTGACTTGGATGAGATTGATCGTTATCCGTCCCAGCAGGTCGTAATTATCACTACCGGAAGCCAAGGGGAACCGATGTCCGCATTGACAAGGATGGCAACATCTGAGCATAAAAAGGTGAACATCATCCCCGGCGATACTGTAATCATTTCGGCCTCGGCGATTCCCGGCAATGAAAAGTTGGTCGCCCGGACCATTAACCATTTGTTTAAACAAGGCGCCCGCGTTATTTATGAATCGGTCTCAGGCATCCATGTTTCCGGCCACGCTAGCCAAGAAGAACAAAAACTAATGCTCAATCTGATTAAGCCCAAATATTTTATCCCGGTTCACGGCGAATACAGGCATTTGGTTCAACATGCTAGGCTTGCGGTTGATTTGGGTATCGATAGCGAAAACGTAATCATCGCCGAAAATGGGGATCTAATTGAGGTGTCCGGGGAGAAGATTCGAGTAGCCGGTAAAGTTGCTTCCGGTAAAGTATTCGTTGACGGCTTGGGCGTAGGCGATGTCGGGAATATAGTCTTGCGCGACAGGAAACAATTGTCCCAAGACGGTATCTTAATTGTAGTGGTTACCATTGATAAAGAGAATGGCCAGGTAGTTGCCGGACCGGATATTGTCTCCCGGGGGTTTGTCTATGTAAGGGAATCTGAGGCCTTGATCGAGGAAGCCAGGGAAAAAGTTAGAAATGCTTTAGAACGCTGTTCGGAATATTCGGACTGGGCTACTATCAAAAATCAAATCCGTGAAATCCTTGGTAAGCATTTATATGAGCGAATGAAAAGGCGCCCGATGATCTTACCGATCATTATGGAGGTCTAACTTTAGTTTTCATCAAATGGATTTTCAAGATTGTTTAGAATTTGGCGTAGCTCATCTTCCCACTTTAATTGATGGTAAGTTAAAACCTCTTTTTTAACTAATGAAGGGGTATTACAGTTGGAACAGATTATCCCAACTAGGCCATGATTGCGGTTTTTAACGTAATGAAGCGTATCTACTCCGCATCGGGGGCAGAGATAGATATGGTCAATTTCGCTGCGATCCACTTTTGACACCTCATTTTTCTGTTTTGGCTCGTACTTTTCTCAGCTAAATCTATTATCCCTTCAAAAACATATATCATGCTGGCAAGTAAAAAGATAAATTTAAAAAAGTTTCAGCTCTTTACTATAAAAAGCAGGAATGGCAATTACTGGCACGAATAATACAGGTAGGAGGTGTCAGGATTGCAAAATGAAGAGCTTAAATATTGGTTATGGTGGAACCGTGTCCCGGGAATTGGACCAACCCGATTTTATAAGCTTTTAGAGGAATTCGGGAGCATGAAAGGGGCTTGGTTGGCCGGGGAAGATAAACTTGGATTGATTATCGGCGCTAAAGCGTTGGCAGGGTATAGAACAATCCGTGATGAATGGGATCCAGACTTGGAACTAAAAAAAGCCGAACATTTCGGGTTTCAGATTTTTTGTTTTGTTGATTCCGATTATCCAGCCAATTTGAAGCGGATCCCCGATCCGCCCCCGGTATTATATGGATGGGGAAGTTTTGAATATGGGGATGATATCGCGGTCGCAATCGTCGGAACCCGTAACCCTACGCCTGTTGGCGCCTTTACCGCAAAGGAGCTTGGTTCACAGCTTTGTAATCAAGGTTTAACAATAATTAGCGGAATGGCTAGGGGAATCGATTCTGAAGCGCATCGGGGCGCTCTCGAGGCTAAAGGAAGGACCATCGCGGTATTGGGCAGCGGGTTGGACATGCCTTACCCAATCGAAAACGAACTTTTAATGGAGAAAATTGCGGGACAAGGCATTGTTATCTCGGAATTTCCACTTGGAACCGAACCTTATGCCAAAAACTTCCCGGCGCGGAACCGGATCATCAGTGGCCTGAGTTTGGGAGTAGTAGTAGTGGAGGCTGCCCAAGATAGCGGTTCGTTAATTACGGCTGGATTTGCCCTGGAACAAGGCCGTGATGTTTTCGCTGTCCCTGGTAATATTGAGAATGACCGGAGCAAGGGACCGCATAAATTGATTCGTCAAGGCGCAAAATTGGTTGAAAATTACCAAGATATCCTGTCTGAATTAGCTATTCCTCAACTATCAAAAGCTGAGCTTAAAGCCGCTGATAATCAGGTATTAAATGAAATGGAACAAAAAATCATCGCGGTTATGAGCCGGGAACCGCTCCATATTGATCAAATATTAAGGTTAGCGGCCCTTACCCCGGCCACGGTGAGTTCAACCTTAACTCAACTTGAAATCAGGGGGTTAGTGAAGCGTTATCCAGGGCAGCTATATTTGAGGGTGAAATAATTATTTATTTTTAATGGGCTAGCTGCTTATTATAGTCAGAAGCCGGGAGATAGTAGGATGTTTGCCGATGCTTTCGAAGTTTTTGCTATTGGTTTTTGAGGCTAATCCTTAATTATAGCTCCGTAACGGGACAGATGTTCTAAAGTGAATAGTTTATGATAAAGAATCAGGCAATTCCTGTTATTTTTGTTAAAATGAAAACTATTTAATATAGGATTTATGCAGATTAATACTTATTTTCAAGATCAACCCAAAGGACAATCCTTAATTCTATTTTCTGCCCTTAACAAGCTCCAAAGCCTTACTTGCACTACTATTCCCTGACATCCGTATCCTGTCTTCTGTCCATAAATCTCCTATCTTTACATCCTGATAGAAAATGATTATAATAAGATAAAACTAACAAGAAATTGTAAGCGGCGCTTGGGGTAAGCGATTTTATGGAAATGGTGGAAACTTTGGAAAGCTTTTTTTATAAAGGTAGCGCTTCATCCTGCCGAAGAAACTAATATCAGCCATGATTAAGGGGATGAAAAAATGGAACGTGTGGTTGAAATAGTAAATTACGTAATCAGGCAGTACTTAACAAAATCTAGTGGCGAGTTTAGTTCCGATCAAACGATAGTTTCTGAATTATTTCAGTTAGGCTATACCCAGCAGGAGGTTGAAACGGCGTTAAGCCTAATGTACCTAATTCCTAACCATCTTGAGTCAAAAGCCGATAACGCAGTTAATTTTTGCTACCATAAAACCGGATACCGGGTATTTAGCCCGCTTGAGAAGAGCAAACTATCCCTTGCTTGCCAGGGAGAAATCCTTCGTTTAATGAATTGTTCATTATTAACCGGGGATGAACTGGAGAAGGTAATCGCCGAAGCCATACAGGTTGAATCCAATGAAGTTGGCCTGAAAGAGTTAGAATTAATTTTGCATAAAGTAATAAACGATGAGGAACGATTATTGATGATCCTCCAATATCCATTGGATAACGAGCCTAGTTTCTTGTTAAATTAGAGTAAACTTTTCAAAAAAGGGTTAATTAATAACCCTTTTTTTATGAATTATTGAGTAATCTTATGGAGCGACGGGGGTATGAGTGTGGCGAAATCTTTGGTGATTGTCGAATCACCAGCAAAAGCTAAAACCATTGAAAAATATTTAGGGAAAAAGTTTACGGTTAAAGCTTCAATGGGGCACGTTGTTGATTTGCCCAAAAGCCAATATGGCGTTGATATTAATGATGGTTTCAAACCTAAGTACATTAAAATCAGGGGTAAAGCGAAATTAATCAATGACTTGAAAGAATCCGCCGTTAAAGCTGACGCCGTTTATCTAGCCACTGACCCTGATCGCGAGGGCGAGGCTATTTCATGGCATCTAGCCAATGTCTTGGATTTGGGATCGAAGTACTTAAAGCGGATCGAATTTAATGAAATAACTAAACGGGCAGTTGAAGATTCGTTAAAACACCCCCGGGATATCGATATGAACCTGGTAAACGCTCAACAGGCCCGGCGCATCTTGGATCGGATCGTTGGTTATGAATTAAGCCCGTTATTATGGAAAAAAGTTCGCCGCGGGTTGAGCGCCGGCCGGGTCCAATCGGTAGCTTTAAGATTGATTTGTGAAAGGGAACAGGAGATCAAAGAGTTTGTGGTTGAGGAGTATTGGAGCATTACCGGAAACTTTAAAACTCCAAACCATAAACAGTTTCAAGCTAAACTACTTTCGATCGCCGGTAAAAAAATTGAAATCGTTAAGGAAGAACACGCCAAAGAGATCGAGGCCAAATTAAAAGCGGAACAATATGATGTGGCTGAGGTCAAGAAAAAGGAAAGGCAACGCGCTCCGGCGCCTCCGTTTAACACTAGCAGTTTGCAACAGGAAGCCGGTAGAAAACTGGGATTTGGCGCCCGTAAAACAATGATGATTGCCCAACAATTGTATGAAGGCTTGGAATTGGGCGCTTCCGGAGTTGAAGGGTTGATTACATACATCCGGACCGATTCGGTGCGTATTGCCGCCGAAGCACAGACCGAAGCGCGGCAGGTTATTGCGGAACGATATGGTGAAAAATTTCTTCTCGAAACACCTCCGATCTATAAGACTAAAACTTCATCCGCTCAAGAAGCCCATGAAGCCATTCGTCCCACTTCGATTTCAAGGCATCCCGATACGGTTAAAGCTTTTTTGACCAGGGATCAATTCCGTTTATATCAATTGGTTTGGTCTCGTTTTATCGCCAGTCAAATGCGTCCGGCTGTATTCGATACAGTAACGGCTGATATCAAAGGCGGAGTCTATTTATTACGCGCCAACGGCAATACTTTAAAATTTCCCGGCTTTTTAGAAGTCTATCAAGAAGGAAGGGACGACGAAAGCCAGGAACAGGAGGAAAGATTGCCGGAGTTAACCCCGGGTTCTTCGTTAAGTCTGGTTAAGTTTGATTTAAAACAACATTTTACTCAACCGCCGCCACGTTATACTGAAGCAGCCTTAATCAAGGTTCTTGAAGAAAAAGGGATTGGCCGGCCCAGTACCTATGCTCCGATCATTGATACTATTGTAACAAAACGAAATTATGTATTGATCGAAGAGAAGAAACTTAAGCCAACCGATCTCGGCCAAATTGTGGTTGAACTTTTGAAAGATAAATTTTCAAAGATTGTTGATTATGATTTTACCGCCGAATTGGAAGAATTGTTGGATAAGGTTGAAGACGGAGAAGTGAATTGGGTCAAGGTTTTAGAACAGTTTTATCAAACTTTCAACCAAGAAATTCAAGAAGCTAAGGAAAGCTTGGAAAAAGTAGAAGTACCTTTGGAAGAGAGCGATGTCCGCTGCGATAAATGTGGACGGATGATGGTTTATAAATACGGTAGATTCGGACGGTTTTTAGCGTGCCCCGGTTACCCGGAATGCAAGAATACCAAAGCTATTCGTAAAGTTTGGAATGTTAAATGCCCTAAATGCGGTAATGGAGAAATAATTGAGCGTAAATCAAAAAAAGGGCGAGTGTTTTTTGGGTGTAACCGCTATCCGGAATGTGATTTTCTTAGTTGGGAACGGCCTTATCAAACTGCTTGCCCTCAATGCGGTTCAATGATGGCGGTAAAGGGCGGAAAACTTGATAAAACATCAGTTTGCCTAAAAACCGGTTGCGGCTATACCGAAAAACTTGATAAATTGGGAGAAAGTTTGTGAAAGTAACTGTAATCGGCGCTGGTTTAGCCGGGGCTGAAGCTGCCTGGCAAATGGTGCAACGCGGTATTTCGGTTCGTTTATATGAAATGCGTCCTAATAAAATGACACCGGCACACTATACCGGGGATTTTGGGGAGCTGGTTTGCAGTAATTCCTTACGTGCCGCTGCTTTGGAAAATGCCGTTGGCCTTTTAAAAGAAGAGATGAGGCGGTTGGGTTCTTTAATAATCAAAACCGCAGATTCAACCAGAGTTCCGGCTGGTGGGGCTTTGGCCGTAGATCGGAATAAGTTTTCCAAGTCATTAACGGATACTTTAGCCAACCATCCTTTGGTAGAACTGATCCGTGAAGAATGCAGTTCACTCCCGGAAGGGCCAACAATAGTGGCCACCGGCCCCTTAACTTCGGATTCTTTCGGAATGGCGCTCCAGCAGTTTATGGGAGAAAAATATTATTACTTTTATGATGCGGCCGCCCCGATTGTTACCAGCGACTCGTTGGATTACGAAAAGGTTTTTCGTGCTTCCCGCTATGGTAAAGGGGACGGAGAATATCTTAATTGCTCATTTAATAAAGAAGAATACGGACTTTTTTGGCAAGAATTAGCCGATGCTGAAGTGGCCGAAAGCCATCTTCCCGATGAGCGGAGCATTTTTTTTGAAGGTTGTATGCCAGTTGAGGTTTTAGCCAAAAGGGGAATCGATACCCTCCGTTACGGTCCGATGAAGCCGGTCGGGATCACCGACCCCAGGACTGGAAAACGTCCTTATGCCCTGGTGCAACTGCGGCCGGAAGATCAGGAAGGCCGGCTCTATAATTTGGTAGGTTTTCAAACTCACTTAAAATGGGGGGAACAGAAGCGCGTTTTTCGAATGATACCTGGGCTTGAAAATGCGGAATTTGTCCGTTTGGGAGTTATGCACCGAAATACTTATATTAACGCGCCGGTTATTTTAAAAGAAACCTTACAGACTAAAATAAGGGCCGATCTTTTTTTAGCGGGACAAATAACCGGGGTTGAGGGATATGTTGAATCCGCCGGGACCGGTTTGATCGCCGGTATAAACTGCGCCCGTTTGGTTACCGGGCAAGGACCGATTATATTCCCGGCGGAAACTGCATTAGGCGCATTAACATACTATATTACCCACGCCGATCTAAAATTTTTTCAACCAATGAATGTCAATTTCGGTTTATTCCCGGAATTAATGGAAAAACTTAAAGGGAAACAAGCCCGTCATCAAAAAATGGCCGAACGGTCATTACAGAGTTTAAAAGAATTAAGCGACTTGTATTTTTAGCTTTTCCCAAGGTTTTTAGCAGAATGCTTTTTATTGTCATTATCCAGAATTTATGATACCATAGTAAGGAAGGGAGAAGGATGCTGGAGAACTTGGCGGATGAGTTCTTAACCTATTTAAAAGTTGGGAACCATTATTCAGCCCATACTCTTGAGAGTTACGGCCTTGACCTACGGCAATTCCTCCAATTTTTGGAGGAGGAGAAAATTAGCAACTTGGAAACCGTAGATCATTTGTTACTCCGAAAATATCTGTCTAACTTAAAACAAGCCGGTTTGGCCAAATCTTCGATAACCAGGAAAATCGCTTGTTTACGGACTTTTTTTAAATTCTTAAGTAAACAAGGTTATTTAGCGGAAAATCCGGTATTAGGGCTTGCTTCTCCGCGTCGCGAAAAACGTTTACCTGCGTTTTTATATCCCGAAGAAATAAATGCTTTCCTAAAAATGCCCGATCAGTCAAGCGGGTTAGGCATCAGGGATCAAGCGATTCTAGAGATTTTCTATTCCGGCGGGTTACGTTTACAAGAAGTTGTTAATTTAAAAATGGAAGACCTGGATTTATCCCGAGGTTACCTTAGGGTCTTCGGAAAAGGTTCCAAGGAAAGGATGGTGCCAATAGGCGGAGTAGCACGCCGAATATTACTCCGTTATTTAACAGAAGTTAGGCCTGAGTTATTAACCAAGTCACCCAACATAGCATTTCAGAATAACGTTTTTCTAAACTATCAAGGAACCAGGCTTAGCGGGCGGAGCATTCAAAGACTTGTGCATAAGTATTTAAAAAAACTTTCATTAGATCGCAAAATTAGTCCTCATTCTTTGCGCCATACCTTTGCTACTCATCTTTTGGAAAACGGAGCTGATTTAAGGGTGGTTCAAGAACTATTGGGACATGTTGATATATCTACTACCCAAATTTATACCCATGTGACTAAGGAACGGATTCGTTCCGTATATTTAAATAGCCATCCTCGTGCTTAAGGCAATTACCAGTATGTATTAACTAACCGGCAATAAATATAGTAAGGAGAGAAACCTAATGCCACTTATCACTAAGATTTATGAATTAGAGAGTGTTTTAAAGCAAGAAAAGGTTGGGATTAATGAGGTAATCACCTTAATCTCAAATTTAATTAAATGTAACGGTTATCTCATCAATTCGCAAGGTGAGATTATAACTTCGGCTTTGCCAAATGGCAATGACTGTACTAAAATAACCCCGGAAACAAATTTGAGTTTAAAACCTGAATTCAAACAGCGGATCGGGTTTATTTTTCAAACTACGGCCAACATTCCGGTAGAGAGTTGTTTATTTAATGAAGATTCCTGTATGCGGCCTAATTTATATATGACAATTGTCCCGGTGCGTAATAACCGTACTACTTCCGCGCATCTATTGTTAACCAAACCGGATCAACAATTTACCGAAGAGCAGCTAATCTTGGCTGAAATTGCATCACTGGTGACAAGTATCTATTTCTATGAGAATAATGCCATCATCAACAGTTCTGAAAAGAGCCAAGAAGCTACCGCCCGGATGGTCCTCGACTTGTTATCTTTTTCCGAGCTAAAAGCGGTTACCAATGTTTTAAAGGATTTAAACGGATCCGAAGGTTTTTTGGTTGCTAGTAAAATTGCCGATCGGATCGGAATCTCCCGTTCGGTTATTGTCAATGCTATGCGCAAATTGGAGAGCGCCGGGGTGGTTGAGTCCCGTTCGTTAGGGATTAAAGGGACTTATATTAAGGTCAACAATTTGTTTTTTTATGAGATGCTAAAAGAACGCAAACAATAACGATATACCCTATTCATTATGTAAAATTATTTCTTTACATGAAAATAAGAGGCAGCCTATTTGGCTGCCTCTTGAGTTTTTGGGAAATGACTTATTTGGTTTCTTTAATCTTCTTAATCCATTCTTTGTAGATTTGGTGCTCCGGCATATCATAGATCGGAGCCATCGCTGCCTGGAATTCGGCAATATTAGCGGCTTTAACTATGCAGCCTTTAGCCTTGGCTTGTTCTAAATCTTTAAATTCTTTGTTATTCCACTCTATAATTTGATATTCCGTGGCATCTTTCATTGCCCGTTTCATATCGGCTTGATCGGCTTTGCTCAGTGAATCCCAGAATTTCTTACTGGCTACCAAGATTTCGGGTTGGCGCAGATGTCCGTCTTGAATCAAGTATTTGGCGACTTCATAATGGTTGGCAGAAACCCAACTCGGATAGTTGTTTTCAGCGCCGTCAACCACTCCGGTCTGAAGCGCGCTGTAAACCTCGCCATAAGCGATTGGGGTCGGGATGGCGCCGAGCAATTTAACCATGGCTACCGGGACCGGGCTAGGTTGTACTCTGATTTTTAGACCTTTAAGGCTGGCAAGGTTATTGAGGGGTTTGTTGGCGTAAAAATTACGGGAACCGGCTTCAAAGTAACCCATTCCGATTAGGTTGGCTTTTTGACAGGAATCCAGGAAATGTTGGCCGATTGGTCCGTTTAAGACTTTCCATTGGTGCTCTTGAGAGGTGAAGATAAACGGCATTGTGAAAACACCGATTTCCGGGTAGACGGTAACAACCGGAGCGATGGAAACACGGGTGAATTCGATAACACCAAGTTTGGTCTGTTCTACCACATCATTCTCAGTACCTAATTGGCTGCTGAAATAACATTGGATCTTATATCTTCATCGGATGTGACGCCGTTTTTTCTTTCTTTTAAGATCTCGATAATTTTGTTCTCGGTTAATTGGCTAAAGCCTTTTTGACAAGTATCATCAATATTTTGAGCAGAGACGGCCAACCGATCCAAATCCGCCTGGGAGACTTCGGCCTGGCTAATAGTAGCTAAAAAACATTTATAGTTGTGTAAAGCTTGGAGTAGGCGTTGTTTTAAAAAAGGTTTAATCAGGTAGTCCCGAATTCCTAGGTGAAAACATTCTTGCACCACAGGAACTTCTTTAACTGCAGTAATCATTATAAAATCTACTTTTTTATTGAAGCTACGGATTTTTTCAATAACTTTAACTCCGTTAAAATCAGGTAAACAGTTGTCAAGCAAGATAATCTCCGGGTTTAACTCCCGGGTAAGTTCGACTGCCTCAGCGCCATTTTTTGCTACTCCCACTACTTGGAAGCCCGAAGCTTCTTTAATAAATTCTTTACTGATATCCACAACCATCGGATCGTCTTCCACAATTAACACTTTAATTTTACTCAAAAGACCCACCCTCAATCTTCAAAGGAATTTTTACTAAAAAAACGGTCCGGCGATAGCTTCGAAAGCGAATGGCCCCTCTTAAATTATCGACACATTGTTTTACTAAACTGAGCCCGATTCCCTTGTTGTTCCCTTTTTTTGTGGTAAAACCGCGTTTAAAAACCTGCCTGTGGATGTTGGGAGGTATTCCGGGACCGTTATCCATGACAATAAATTTTAAATAACATTTACGGGGAATAATCCTAACCCGGACTTCCTTTTGGGTTTGAGCGCTTTCCCGGAGCGCTTCAAATGCATTTTCGACTAAATTTCCTACAATACAGACCAGCTCATTGTCGGGAATATTAACTCCGTGCGGGATATGGCTTGAACGGTCGATATTAAATTTAATGTTTAGTTCCCGGGCGCGATTATACTTGCCTAACAAAATTCCGGAAACCGCCGAGGTGGAAAAGGCATTAGCCAAAAATGAGATTAGATCTTGTTGGGATTCAGTGGTCTCATGTAAAAGCGTTAGGGCGGTTTCATACTTACCCAGTTGAATTAGGCCTGAAACTGATTGGAGTTTGTTTAAAAATTCGTGGGCTTGGGAACGGAGGGCTTGGGTGTAGTTTTTTACCTCCACCAATTCTTCGGCCACTTTTTGGAACTCGGTTAGGTCGCGGAGTGTAATTACTGCGCCCAAAATGCCGGTTTTAGCTTTAATCGGCACACAGTTATAAACAATTACACTTTCCCCGATTACTTGTTGTTGATTAAAGATGGCTTCACCGGTTTCCAGGACTTTTTTGGTATTAAGGCCTTTAAAAAATTTCTCCGCCGGTTGCCCAGCCATCTCTAAATCCGTAGGGAGTATATGTTGCGCTTGTTTGTTAATTAATGTAATTGATCCTTCTTGATCGAGAGCGATAATTCCTTCAAAAGTGGACTATAAAATAGTAGTGCTCTGGTCAAGTAGGGAAGCGATTTGGTTTGGCTCCATCCCAAAGATCGACTTTTTAATGTTCCTAGCCAAAAGGTTGGCGCCGATAAAACCGAAAATCAGGCTAAAGCCGGTTAAGGCAAAAAGGAAGAGTTTTTGGCGGAATAAAGTTTCCAGAATTTCCGCCCGGTTGCGGGCAATGCCGATTATGACTTTGAAACTGGAGTCGGTAGGAAACGAGGAAAAAATATAATCGTGGTTTTGAACACCGAGTTTACTGCCTGGGAGGAAAAGGGTTTTATCGGGGTTACGGATTAGGAAAGAATTAATTTGTTCGGACAATGAAGCCGGCTTAATCTTGCCTAAGAGTATTTGTTGCTCAGTAAAGAACAACAAATCGCTGTTCAGGACGGATGAGAAATAGGAGATCAAGGTGGAGTCAACCAAAGTCCCTAAGTTTAAATACCCGACCATTTGATTGGCGTAAATTATTGGGGTAGTAGTAATCAAATAGGTTTTTTTGTCCCGTTGCGACAAATACGATTCACTTTGTAACGAATCAGGCCGTTTAAACGGTACTTTGGTTGAGGTGCCTTCGTAGGAGCGGTGATTATCTGCTAATAAAACCCCTTTCGGATCGATAATTTCAATTAAGCTAAGATTATAGTCGCCGGCAGTTAGTTTCAAGTAATAATGAAGGACCGTTTTTAAGCGGTCGCGGGTAGATAAACCGATGATATCCCGTTTGGTTTGAACATTGGAGCGGGTAATTTGTTCTTTAATAATGTTATCGATAGTAATTACAAAGCTTTGGTAAGTTACCTGGAGAGATTTTTCCACCTGGCGTTCGAGTTCTTTTTGAAAAAAATGACTTGTAAAGATGAATACCGAGAACATCAGGATAATTAGGATTATTCCGAAATAGAGATTGATTTTACTGATTAACCTCATATTAGCCGCCTTAAAAAGTAATAAATGATTGATTCTGCAAAATGTTTTATAATCCTGGTTTGATTGAAAAGTAAGATTAGATGTTTCATTTTTATTTAAAAAAACTTATAATATAATTGTTATTACATATTCAAATAAGGAGGTAATGTTTTGTTGTGGGGAAAATTATTTTTTAAACGCCGGTTATGGCCGGCTTGTTCCGTATTGATGCTGGCGGTTTTCGTTTTTGGGGGTGGGGCTCTTTTTGCCGCCCAACCGTTGGTGGAGGATAATTTCAATTCCGCACCGACCGGTTCAAAGCCGGTTGGATATGAAATCGAAGATACCGCCGGAGGAGTTGAGATTGCCGAAGTCCCTGGGCCGGACGATAAGAGTGTCTATTTATTTGATCCAGGGACGAGCAATATTAGAATTCTCAAGCGGTTTAAACCTATGAAAAAAAAGGGGATTTTGGTTGTAGAAATGTCTTTTATGCAACCGAGTTTAGGTAGTACCGCTAAAGTGCTCCGGCTTACCGACACCGAGTGCCTCAAGGACCCGGCCGAGGCGAATGCAGCTGTCCATATTGAAACCAGATCCGGCGCTAAACTCGCTTACCGGACAAGTGACGGTAAATTTACCGACTTGGGTACATATGAAGCTAATAAGTGGTACCGGTTCCGAATTGTAGCCGATCTGAAGAGTATGGTTGCTAATATTTATATTAATGGCGTTTTAAAAGCTCAAGCCATCCCCTTTCTAAAACCGGTCGCAGAAATTGGGGCTATCGATTCTTATACCCCTGGAAGTAGCAGTAAAGGCCATTATGTTGATAACATCTCCATTTATCTCGGCAAAAAGGCGGATTTGGAAGACCCGGGATTTGCCGTGCCGGAGGAGAAACCTGTCGTTCAAACAACAACTAATTCAGTGAGAATTGCCACAGGATCATCGCAAGTAATCAGCGATTTATTGTTGTATGATATTGAGCGGGCCAATTATTGGTCGGTCCGATCAAATATCCAAGCAAATGAGCAGATGTTTGGGGATCGTTCTTATTTAATCGCCACATTGCCAAATCAATATGCCGGATACGATTGGATTAGGACCGGTTGTGATTCCAAGAAATTTTACGGCAAGGTAATGGCCTCTTTTACGGTAAAAGATAATGCAACCGTTTATATTGCCCATGATGAACGGATTATCCCTAAACCATCATGGTTAGCGGATTGGAAAGATACCGGGGACGATCTAATCGATAATCAACCGGAGCGTGTTGTTTACAGTATTTATCAAAAGGAATTCCTGGCAAACTCCATCGTGTCATTGGGTGAAAATGGGGGGAGCATGGGCGCCACCCAATTTATCATCATCGTAAAAGGCCAGAAAGGGCCAGAAGCGGCAGCTAAGCCCCTATCGGTCAGCGAGCGTCCGATTACTTGGAAAGCCAGCCTTTATCAGAAAGTAGAGTGGTATTCTAGCGAGGAAGCAATCCGGTTAGCTGATAACGTCCTTTTCTATCAAAGGGATACCGGTGGTTGGTATAAAGATATCGATATGGCCGGGAAGTTGACAGAAAAGAATAGGGAAGTCCTCATTGTTGAGAAGAAAAACCTGAAAGATTCGACGATTGACAATGGGGCAACCACCGAACAAATACAATATCTGGCAAGGGTATATAATGCAACCAAAATAGAACGTTTTAAAGAAGCCTGTTTAAAAGGGATCGACTTTTTGTTAAAGGCTCAATACCCGACCGGAGGCTGGCCGCAATACTATCCCCAGGGTAATTTGGAATATCATATGCGGATAACTTATAATGATGAAGCCATGATTAGAGTGATGAACCTTTTACGCGAAATTGCCAGCTCTAAACCGGAATACGGATTTGTCGACAAAGAACGGAAGCTCAAGGCGGATCAAGCGGTTGCTAAAGGGGTTGAATGCATACTCAACTCCCAAATAAGGGTTAATGGCAAACTTACCGCATGGTGCGCCCAACACGATCAGAAAACCCTCGCCCCGGCGCCGGCCCGTAGCTATGAATTGGTCTCAATCAGCGGCCAGGAGAGTGTGGGTATTATTAGGTTCCTAATGAGTGTCGATAAACCCAGCCCGCAGATAATTGAATCAGTTCAAGCGGCGGTTGCCTGGTTCGATTCGGTTAAAATCACCGGGATTAAGGTGATTGAGAAACCTGAGCCGTCACTACCGGAAGGGTTTGACCGGATAGTCATAAATGATCCAACCGCGCCACCGGTTTGGGCCCGTTTTTATGAGATAGGCACTAACCGTCCCTTCTTCAGTGGACGTGATGGCGTTAAAAAGTATAGCCTTGCCGAAATCGAATATGAGCGGCGGGCTAATTATAGTTGGTATACTAGCGCCCCTGGTTTTTTGTTAATTAATAGTTATCCGGAATGGCAATCTAAATGGGCGCCTAATAATAATGTTTTAAAGAAATAACTAACAGATCCAAAAAGGAGAGATCGGCGATCTCTCCTTTTTTCATAAACTGGGTCAAAAGTAGTTTGAGTCTTGTCCATCCTACGCCATAACTTGAAACTTAGATACTGGACATAATACCAGCTAATTCCAGTTCCTCCTGGCTAACGGCCTTCTTGGTTCGGATAGCTTGTTCTAAAGGAAAAACCTGAATCCGGTTATTAACCATTCCCACCATTTTTTCGGTTTCACCATCCAAAAGCATCTCCACAGCTTTGTTTCCCATTAATGTAGCAAGTTTACGGTCGAAAAAGGTTGGAGTCCCACCCCTTTGAAGATGGCCTAGGATGGTAATCCGGGTGTCGCGATCGGTATTTTCAGCAATGTATTTGCCGACACGTAAACCGCTTGATTGCTCGGCCGAGATCGGGTCTTCGTAATAGCCCTCAGCAACCAATACAATACTATGGGCCTTACCCAATTTGGCGTTTTTGATAATCTTGGCGCACACTTCATCAAGGTTGACCGGAATCTCCGGAATTAAAATCGCTTCGGCCCCGCCGGTTAAACCTGCAGCAACTGCAATAAAACCGGAATTTTTCCCCATTACCTCAATCACATAAACCCGGTTATGGGAGGAAGCGGTATCCCTAATTTTGTTCATCGCATCCAAGACTGTATTGACGGCTGTATCAAACCCAATGGCATAATCGGTGCAACCGATGTCGTTATCAATTGTCCCCGGGATTCCGACAGTCAAAAAACCCATTTGGTTCAGTGTTTGAGCCCCGCGAAAGGAACCATCGCCGCCGATTATTACCAATCCGTTTAAGCCTAGTTTTTCAAGCTCCGCTTTTGCCTTCGCTTGTCCTTCCGGGGTTTTAAACTCGGGACACCGGGCCGACTGAAGGATGGTGCCGCCTTTTTGGAGAATATCGCTTACCGACCGGGAATCAAGGGAAACAATTTCTCCGGTTAATAAACCGCTATATCCTCTTTTGATACCATAAACGTCACAGCCATGATATCTGGCTTTACGGACTACGGCCCTAATTGCTGCATTCATTCCAGGAGCATCGCCGCCGCTGGTTAAAACTCCGATTTTCATATTCTCCTCCTATATAACAATAAGTCTTGATTAGATTCCGTGGGGTAAATACTATTATATTTATTTTTGAAGATTATCAAGAAAATCCATTAGGTTGGTTTTGGTGCCAGTTCCAAGCGGTTTCTATAATCTGTTCCAGTTTTGGGTATTTAGGGTTCCACCCTAGATCCCTTTTAATCCTTTCGGAAGAGGCGACCAGTATGGCCGGATCTCCGGGGCGGCGCGGGGCTTCGATTACTTTGATCGGCTTACCCGTAACTTTGCGGGCGGCTTCGATAACCTCCAGGTTAGAATAACCATGGCCGTTACCGAGGTTATAAATATTGGACGGCGATCCGCCAAGCAGCGATTTTAACGCCAGTAAATGGGCCTGGGAGAGATCCGCCACATGGATATAATCGCGGATGCAGGTTCCGTCGGGAGTCGGGTAATCAGTCCCATAAAGCTGGATGCTTTCTCGCGCTCCTAATGCGACCTGTAGAATAATGGGGATTAAGTGGCTCTCCGGATGGTGATCCTCGCCGATTCCCGCTTCCGGATCGGCTCCGGCGGCGTTAAAGTAACGTAATGATATATAACGAAGCCCATAAGCGCGGTCATAGGCATCTAAAATACCTTCCAATGTCAATTTAGAGAAACCATAAGGGTTAGTAGGATTTTTAGGATGGCCTTCGGTAATTGGGGTTCGTTCCGGTTCGCCATAAACAGCTGCAGTCGAAGACAGGACGAAATATTTGACGCCGCAAGCCCGCATGGAGTCCAAGAGGGTAATTCCAGTGGCGATATTATTTTGAAAATATTTCCCCGGGTCCTGGACGGATTCCCCAACTAGGCTATAAGCAGCCAAGTGAATTACAGCTTCTATTTTTTCCTCGGTCAAAACCTTTTTTACAAGTTCCGAATCGCTCAAATCCCCTACTACCAAGCGTCCTGCTTTGACCGCATCCCGATGGCCTTTGCTTAGGTTATCGATGATCACGGGTTGGTGGCCATTCCGAGCCAGATCCAATGCAACTTGGCTCCCAATATACCCGGCTCCGCCGGCAACTAATATTTTCATTTTTACCTCCTAATAACCCCTGCCCCTGACGCAGGGGTGCTAATATAGATATGGGGGGTGATCCCGGTTTCTTTTTGATAAAACTCCGTGAGCCGCTCGGAAAAATCCGGGATTAACGGGTTCAAAACCAGATTGACGGTACAACCGCCAAAACCACCCCCGGTAATCCTAGAGCCTAAGACTCCGTTGAAGTTGCGGGCGAAATTGACGAGTAGGTCAATTTCGGGGCAGCTTACTCGATAGTCATCCCGTAATGAATCATGGAGGTTTGATAGGGCATCGCGGGCAATAATCTTTAGGCGGAAGGAAAGTCCGATCTTGGCGATGGGTAGGGGTGATTACCCATTCTTCTAAAAAAGGGTGCCAACGTAGTTTAGACATTCGCTTCTTCCTTTGTTTCATTGATTCGGCTGGAATTTGCCGGGGCCGAAGTAAGGCTTTGGGGAATGGGATCAAAATTATAGTATAATAGGTACCTTCCATCCGGCATGAGCGTTTTTTCTTTAGCAAATTCAATTTTCGGGGATGACATTTTGGCAACCTCTTTTCTTTGGTTGTGGTTAGCCCGGAGCGACAATCAGTTTAGGCTAAGACTACTTTTAAACCTTTCTGGCGTAAGGAGGCGATCTCCTCAGCGTCGGCTTGCTTATCGGTAATTAATAGATCAATTTGCTCAATGTCCGCTATTTTCACCAAACCGATATTCCCGATTTTACTGGAATCAGCTAACACTACCCGCCGTTGCGCGGCTTTCAGGAATAAGGACTTTAATTCAGCCTCGGCGATATTGACATTAGTGATTCCATGGTTGGCCTCAATGCCGCCTACCCCGATAAAAGCCGTATCAACCCGGATTTTTTCCAAAATTAAAGTAGCGTAAGGATTGATCAGGGAATGTTGTTTGGCGCGAAGGGTGCCTCCGGTAACGATAGTAGTGATCGACGGGTTGGCTTCAAGGGTGGTTGCAATATTTATGGCATTTGTAAAAACGGTCAATTCATGGTGGTTTAAAAGCTTTCTTGCCAATTCGGAAACGGTGGTCCCTACATCCAATATTAAAGTGTCTCCCGGAGAAACTAACTTGGCGGCGGCTTGAGCGATTCTTTCTTTCTGCTCTTTAAACGAGGTCTCTTCAACTTGAAAGGGACGTTCGAAACCGATCTTGGAGGGTAAAATTGCCCCACCATGGGTGCGGCGGAGTAACCCTTCCCGTTCCAGGGCATCCAAATCCTGGCGGACAGTGACCTCGGAGACTTCCATTTGTTTGGCCAAGTCAGCAACCAGGCAGCGTCCCTGCTGATTCAAGGTATCGAGAATGATAGAATACCGTTCTTCTGGAAACATAAAATAAATCCTCCTTTCAAATTTTATGTTTATTTTCGTTTGCTGTCAAATATTTTTTTTTAATTTCTAATCAATTTGAATGGGGATTTTGATTGATTTAAGAGAGAATATTGGTATGAGAAATTCCGGTGCGCCGCGTCTCTGGGAGCTTGACTTTTTAAGAGGGATTGCCATCGTTTCGATGGTTACTTTGCATGCGCTGGTTGATTTTTCATTATTAGGGGGAACCCCGATCCTTACAACCGGCCTGCGCTACTATTGGCAGCGGGTAACAGCGATCTTGTTTTTAGTTATTTTCGGCATCGGGGCCGGGTTGAGTTATTCAAAAAGTAAGCTTCCCGCAAAAGGCAGATTTCGAAGCTGGCTGCAAAAGGGTTTAATCCTATGGGGATGGGGAATGGTTATAACCTTAACCACCGCTATTTTTTTTAAGGAAAGGTTTGTGGTTTTCGGAATTTTGCATCTGATGGGAATCAGTTCGGTATTGGTTTATCCTTGCTTGTCATTGAAGTATCTCAACCTTCCCCTAGGGGTACTCATTATTTTAGCTGGAAATTATTTGAGCGGATATCGGTTCCGTTTTGTTTGGCTAGCCTGGTTGGGTTTGATACCGGAAGGTTTTTGCAGTATTGATTATTTTCCGGTTTTTCCTTGGTCCGGATATATTTTGATTGGGATTTTTATCGGCTTTTGGATTTATCCGAATGGGAAACGAAGGTTTGGCTTAAAAGAGTACCCGGTAAACCCAATTATTAAAAACCTTAGTTCCCTGGGGCAAAAATCATTATTGGTTTATCTGGTTCATCAGCCGTTATTGTTGGCTTTTGCTTATACCGTAAATCGGATATTTTAAACAGTTGATCGGCTAAATGTTAAAAATGCGCTTTAACCGTATTTTTACCTTACAAAAACAGCTTTCTATGGTAAAATAAATAAAATTAATAGTTAATTCATTGCAAAAATAGATAAAATCTAATATCAAGATCAGATTTAAGTTACGGAGGGTGATCAGGCTTGCTGAACGATCGGTTATTAGGAGAAGCGCTTACTTTTGACGATGTTTTATTAGTTCCGGCGAAGTCGGAGGTTTTACCGGGCGCGGTGAATACCAGCACCAACTTGACGAAGAAAATCAGGCTAAACATCCCGTTGATTAGCGCCGCAATGGATACAGTTACTGAAGCAAGGTTGGCAATCGCATTGGCGCGTGAAGGCGGGTTGGGTGTAATCCACAAAAACATGTCCATTGAAGAACAGGCCCTGGAAGTGGACAAGGTAAAACGTTCGGAACATGGGGTTATTACCGATCCAATTTCTTTAAGCCCGGAACATACAATTAACGACGCCTTAGAAATTATGGAACGTTACCGGATTTCGGGCGTGCCGATTACCGCTAAAGGGAAATTAGTCGGGATTTTAACCAACCGCGATCTTCGGTTTGAGACTAATTTCGATCAACCCATTAAGAACCTAATGACCAAAGAGAACTTAATCACTGCTCCGGCCGGAACCACCATCGAGCAAGCCAAAGCGATTCTTCAGAAACATCGGGTCGAAAAATTGCCCCTGGTCGATAAAGATTATAATTTGAAAGGTTTAATTACGATTAAAGATATTCAAAAGGCGGTTCAGTATCCTAACTCCGCCAAGGATGAACGGGGAAGGCTATTGGTTGCGGCGGCAGTCGGGATCAGCGGCGCTTTGGATCGGGCCGGGGCATTGATTGACGCCGGGGTTGACCTAATTGCGATTGATTCGGCCCATGGGCATAGTAAGAATGTTTTACAGGCGGTTAGCGATTTAAAAAAGAACTTTCCTAAGGTCGAATTAATGGCCGGAAACGTAGCTACGCCCGAGGCGACCGTGGATCTAATCGAAGCCGGAGCGGACGTTGTCAAGGTAGGGATCGGACCCGGTTCGATCTGTACCACCAGGGTGGTGGCAGGGATCGGAGTGCCGCAAGTTACAGCGGTAAACAATTGCTCCCAAGCCGCCCGTAAATACGGGGTGCCGATCGTCAGCGACGGCGGGATCAAATACTCCGGAGATATTAGTAAAGCAATTGCCGCCGGCGCCGATGTGGTAATGATCGGAAGTTTATTTGCCGGTACCGAGGAAAGCCCCGGCGATATGGAAATATATCAAGGGCGCAGTTACAAAGTTTACCGGGGAATGGGTTCGATTTCGGCAATGAAACAAGGCAGTAAAGACCGTTACTTTCAGGAGGATCAGAAAAAATTGGTCCCGGAAGGGATCGAGGGCCGGGTCGCTTTTAAAGGCTCTTTATCGGAAACCGCCTTTCAACTGGTGGGCGGGCTCAGGGCAGGCATGGGTTATTGCGGCTGCCGCACGATTGAGGAGATGAAAACCAAGACCAAATTCATCCGGATTACTGCGGCCGGTTTGCGGGAAAGCCATCCCCACGATATTCAAATTACCAAGGAAGCCCCGAATTATTCGGTTGATTGATTAAAGGCAGGCATGAGGCAAGAGTCAAATTCGATTTTTCTGAGCAAAAGCAATCGCCAACTTTTCAAAAGAGGAAAATCAGTTTCAAACCAGAATAGTATTTCTTAGATGTTTTTTAGAAAACGCAACTGCATTCTAGACATGAGGTATAAGGCCTAAAATCTTGCTCATGCCTTGCGCCTTTTGCCTCATGCCTGGTAGTTATAAACTTTCAGAGGTGTAAACATTGACTTTAGCCAATTGGATTACTTCCAGCCGATTTCTCATAGCGCCGTTAATTTATTTCCAATTAACCAAGGGTACATCCCAGTCGGTGATTTGGGCGCTAATTTTACTTTTGATTGCTGGATTAACTGATGTGGCCGATGGCTGGGCCGCCCGCTCCCGGAATGAAGTTAGTGAACTGGGAAAGATACTCGACCCGTTGGCCGATAAACTGGTGACAGGCGGAGTGCTATTGGCGCTGACCGTTAAATGGGGATTGCCAGCTTGGATGGTCTTGGTTTATCTAGCTAAAGAACTGATTCAAGTTGGAGCCGGGGCTTTTTTGGTAAAACGGCTCAAACAGGTTATTCCGGCCAACCAGTGGGGGAAAAGCGCAACTTGTATCTTTTTTCTCGGTTTCGGTTTATTCTTTCTCCATAAGACAATCGGGCAACTAGTGATCGGTTTGGCGATCTTAACGTCGATATACGCTTTATACACTTATTACCTGGCCTATTTAAAGCTGAGGGGAAACAAGTAAAGGCAGTAAAGGTGAATTAGTAATTTCAAAGGAGCGATAGCTCCTTTTTTATATGTGAAAACCCCACGCTAGGCGTGGGGTTCAAAAAAGCTTTCAGCGATGCGGATGAAATATAAAAGTTTTCGGTTGAATACCAGTTTCCGAAATAATAATTACGAGCGAACTCACCCCATCTAGCTTCCCCTCTCTTTTTAAAAATAGAGGGGAAGGAATAGCTATTCAAGAAGTTTTATTGTGTATTTTGAGAATAAAGAATAGCGGAAAGATCTAGCCTCCTTGCCGGTTAAGTGATTGCTAACATTGCGGGTCATTGACTGCGAAGGATGGTGGTTGCCTTTTATAGGGTCGAGGGATCCGGGTTTAGGCGATAAATTGCATAAAGTCGAATTTTTGAGATGGAAGATTGGACCTTGAAGAAGAAACTTGAACCTTTGAGGTGGAATGTTAGTCATTAAAGGCTCGAAGTCGGGCTTTTGAGGTTGGAGATTGGACCTTGAAGGAGAAAACTTGGACCTTGGAGGTAGAAACTTGGTCCTCAAAGATGGAACATTGATCCTTTAAGGTGGAAATTTTTAGATCTCAAAGGTGGAATTTGGACCTTGGAGGTGGAAACTTGGATCTCGGAGGAGGAAAGTTAAGCCTTAAAGGTTCGAATTCGAGCTTTTGAGGTGGAACGTCAGACCTTGGAGGTACTAATTGGAACTCCGGAAGTAGAAAATAGAACTTCGAAGGTAGAAATTTGGACTTCAGAGATACTAATTAGAATTTCGGAGGTAGAAATTCAGACTAAGCTAATTTTCGAGCTACGCATAACGTGGAACGGATAACTAGCAGCGCGTAATGGGTTTTCGCTAAGTTTTTCCAATAGGTAACCGATAACAAGAATGGCAGGGATATATGGAATAGGAAAATGCCGAGGGACTAAAGGCAACCCTACCTTATAGGGTATTAGCTTAGCGTTGCAAGATAAATCATTTTATATTATATAAATCAAATCCATGTAATCCATGAAAATCGCGGGAGTTTTGAAAATAGTTTTTTCCTATCCAAACCATCATCGATTTGTTTCTAAGGAGTGTATTTAGAAGATGAATTAGATCCATACATATCTTGGTTTAGAGATAATAATTTTAGAATTAACACTAAACAATATGTAAAGGGGGAGATTCCGTTTGAGGGATAATTTTCGTTTTAGAATTATTTTATTGATGTTATTACTCACAGTTATTTGTATTATTACATCACATAGAGAGACAAGCTTGACCGATATAAATCCGTTTATAGAGGGTTTGTATTCATTAGACCCTGCTTCTGAACAATTCCTAACGCCATCGGTAAGACACTCGCAGGTTAATTCCATTTTTAAATTGATGAAAGAATTTATCGTATATTTAAATCCAATCCCTTGGATAAAACTAGCCCTCGATTTTGATATTAATTTGAAGATTAGTTTCTTTTTAACAGCCACCGTTATTTGTTTGTTCTTCATCTTTTTCCATCTATCCAACTCTTCCCCCGAAAACGATCCTTCCCAATTCAATTCCTAAATTCATTGGTTGCCTAATGTATCTTGATGAGCAGGAAATTAAATGGGCCTCATTTAATTATGCGTCTTTATTTTAATACGCATAATCTACTTCGGTAAATTCAATATAATAAATCGTTTTGGAAATAATCGCGAACGGTTTAACGCGTTATTTTCAAAACGTAAGTTCAAATTTACCGAAGTAGCACTAATTCTACTTTGTTATTATACAAATAAACCCCTATTATATTGTGTCCAAAAGCGATCCTAAAAAGGGTATCAGCTTGGCGTTGTAGGCCTTAAAAAAACTATTGATCCCGAAGGATGGTGGTTATTCCTTTCAGGGACAAAGAGTCTGGTTTTAGGCTTTCAAGTAATTCGATACTTTGGCTTTCCGATTCATTTTAATAAAGTATAACTGAGTTAAAAAAAGTTTTGCGGATAGCATTAGACCTCAGAGGTCTATTAAGATAAGGGTGAGTGTGAGTGAAAAATCAAATGTTTGCGATAACGACTCTGATTGGACTGGTCGGCGGTATTGCCTGTATTGTCGCAGCGATTTTTGAGGGCGGAAATCTGGGACTTTTCATTAATATCCCTTCGTTCCTCATCATTGTGGGCGGAACGTGTTTTGCGTTGATCATGGCTTATCCGTTCAGCACTCTGAAAACGCTGGGCGCGGTGATCAAACAGGCGTTTGTGCAGGATAGGTATGATCCCATAGAAGTTATCAATACAATTATAGAATTGAGCATGGTGGCAAGAAGAGAGGGACTGCTGGCGATTGAAAGATATATGGAAAACATTGATAACCATTTTCTAAAAAAAGGGCTGAATCTGCTGGTGGACGGCATTGACCGGGAGGATCTGGAAGCCACCATGATGAATGAAATTTATCAGGCTCAGAAACGGCACCGGGTTGGAGCCTCCATGATCAGCATGATTGCAAGCGTTGCGCCAGGCCTTGGACTGGTAGGCACTTACGTTGGCCTGATCCCGATGCTGGTGCATATGCGTGACCCGGAGAAGCTGGGGCCGCTGATGGCGATCGAGTTGGTATCCTCGTTCTACGGCGGCTTTATGGCGAATGTCATCTTTTCGCCCATGGCGAGAAAGCTGCAAAGTAAAAGCACACAGGAAAAAGACATAGACGAGTTGATGCTGCAAGGAATTCTTGGGCTTCATGAGGGTAAGAACCCGCGAGTGCTACGGGAGGATCTGCTGACCTACCTGACGAAGGAGAAGGCGGTGAAGGTTGCTCATACGAATAGGATGGAACATGCGGACGGAAGGGTGATCGAGATTAGGGAGAGCAAAACAAAGTAGAAGGGAGCTTAGCGTATGCTGAAGCGGTCTCATTATTATGAAGACGAACACGAAGAGGAGGAATCGGAAAACTGGCTGGCCAGCTACAGTGACTTGATCACCGACCTTCTTGCGGTGTTCGTACTCCTGTTTGCCTTTGCCTTGCTGACGCAGGGGGCTGGCAAAGCATCCTCAGGCATGATGGAAGGCGGCCCCGGCGTACTCGACGGAGGACAGAGCATTGTCTCCGAATACCCTGAAAAGAGGAACATGATGGTCGAACAGCTGATCAAAGAGCTGAAGAGTCAGATCAAGGCGGCCGGGCTGGAAGGACAAGTCAGCGTCAACAAGGCCGGGAATAACCGGATTGTGATGCGAATGGTGGATTCCGTTTTGTTTGATACGGGCAAGGCGCTTATTAAAGAGAAAGTGAAACCAACGCTGGACGGCATTGCCGGTATTCTTTTGGAATATGACAGTGTGATTAAGTATATTCACATTGAAGGGCACACGGATGACCGTCCCATAAACACGGCTCAGTTTCCGAGCAACTGGGAGCTATCCACCGGGCGCGCCGGCAGTGTGGTGCGGTATCTGATTGACAAATCAGATATTACTGACGAGAAATTCTCCTCGGCAGGATATGGCGAATTCCGCCCCATTGCGGACAACGCGACCGAAGAGGGCAAGGCGGTTAACCGGCGCGTGGAATTTTCCGTTGAAGTGAATACCGGTGGAAAAAAGGTGCCGAAGAATGTGAGAGGCGATTAATACGAAATTACAATTGTAACAATAGCAGATAATTAAAAGAAGTTTCGACTTATTTATGGAGCCGCCGTTTTTAGGCGGCTTTTTTATTGGGTT
This sequence comes from Bacillota bacterium, assembly GCA_023415835.1. GTDB lineage: Bacteria > Bacillota > UBA4882 > UBA8346 > UBA8346 > JAAYHS01. Next base: position 11,683 of record JAEZJK010000050.1, on the reverse strand, counting down.
TTATACGGATGATGCGGTAGTTTTTTGAGCCCGGATTGGTCGGGTTATGTCTTAATGTGTAACACGCTACGTATAACGCGTGACGAGATTAATTCCGCCAAAGTTTTTCCAATTGGTAACCGATAACCAAAACGGTAGGATTTTATGTTGAGATTAAAATTCTCGGTGAGGTGAATGGTAGATTTAATCATTAATTTGGAGGTTATCTAAATTGAAAAAATCTCTGTTTATTGCTGGTTGTATCTTTATTTTTGCTGCCGGTTTAGCCTTAGCGGCCGATAACCAAAAGCTCCTTAACGAAGCGGATCAGTTAATCAGTGCAAAGCAATACGATTCAGCCTTCAGTCTGCTTAATGAGGCCGATAAAAATGGGGATAACCCGGAGATTGTTTTGAAGCAAATTGAGATAGCATTGAATTATTTCGCTACCAGCACCATGCATCAGATGTTCGGGTTCAAAAATCTGCAACCCGGCGATACAATAGAAAGTATTCGGGGGAAGAGCGGGGTTTATTCTTATTATAAATTTGAAATCGATAAAATACTGGACAAACTGATCGCTAAATATCCTGAGAATTGGCAGTTATATAAAGCCCTGGGAGAGTTCTATTATGAAGTATCCGTGAAGTATGGCGACAGATGGTTAAAATCAGGGCGAGAACTGCTGGATTTATCGGAAAGCAATAGTATAAAAGCAGAGCAGAATGGAGCCTTTGATGCTAAATCATTAGCTATAATTGGGGAAGCGGAGTTACAGAAAGAGAATTATCAAAAAGCAGTCGGTTATTTTCTAAGATCATTGGAATTGAAGAGTAACGTTGCCAATACCAATTATAATTTAGCCTATGCTTATTTGTATCTTGGCCAGATGGATGAAGGCTTGAAATATGCCGAGATTTCTTTAAAACTTTATGATGATAAAGTGTTTAAGGCTGATGCAGCTCGGTTAGTAGCTATTTTTTACCGGAATAAAATTGACAATGTCAATGCAATTAAATATTATCAACTATCGGAAGAGATTATCCCCAATAACTATTATAACTTAGCAGCTTTATTGGAGTTGTATATCAAGGCCAAAGAGCTGGATGCGGCGGCCAATACGGCTGATGCATTATTCGCTCTGGAGCCGATCGAATCCGAATTAACCCAAACTGTAATTCGAAGTTACTATAATAACGGGCAAACTGAAGAATTATTTAAGTTTTTCGATAGAATGGAGCAAAAATATAAAAAGCAGGACCAGGTCATGGGAAATTTGTTGTTATATAAAGCTTATGTTTATAAGTTGACCAATGATTTCAAGCAAGCCAAGGTTTGTTTTACCGCGGCCCGGAAATATTTCGCCAAATGTTTGGAGAAGGATAATGCTGTGTTTGAATTGATTGATAAGGAGTTAAAAACATTAGAGAGTAATTGAATCAAAGCGAACCCGTAGAGGAAGGACAAGAGTTAGGCCGTTCTTTGGCAAAACAAAACCCCGTTGCCAGGTTGGTAACCCTTGGCGTCGGGGTTTGCTATATCTATCGCCTCCCTTTTGCGTGGGTTAAGACGGCGCCAATACGGTATTATTGGCAACTCTGTCCCGTTCCGCTAATTTGGTTATTTAATACGTTACTCCCCTAGAATTCTATTTAAGTAAGATATTATCGCTATTCTTTTTACTCCCGGGATGAGAAGGCCTGTAAGATTAAGGTTGAATAGTATCGATCGGATGCTCTTTCCGGAAAGGGCAATTGAAATAAGATATAAGAAGAAAACGGCTAAACCGATAAAAAATGTACAATATTTTAAGTTAGAATATGATTAGTATTTTAAAGTATTGAACTGGAGATGGACAAAATGATCGAGCTTACCTTCGAAAAACTTTCACGGTTTGATCGGGTTGCCGAGCCGTGTTCGGTGGCGATACCCTTCGCTATAGGAGCCCTCCGCGATCCTTCAGGAATCGTAATCCGGGATTCGGGAAGGGCAATCCCGGTTCAACCGCAAATAACCGCCAAATGGCCGGATAATTCCATAAAATGGCTCTATTTGGACTTTCAAGCCGATTTACCCGGCAATACTAAAAAAAGCTTTGAACTGGTCCTGGATGGTGACGAGAGGCCGGAACCGGGGGAAACCGTGGTTATAAGTCACCGTAAAAATGGTGGCCTGTCGCTTAATACCGGCGAGTTGGAGATCGAATTAAACGGACCCGGAGAAACCCAAGTTTTTGGCCGAATCGAACATGACGGTTATACCTATCCAAAAGGGTCATTCGAAGGCCCCTTCCTCGGGAGCTTTAAAGGGGTTGAATGGACGGCGGAGATCGATCCGGCCGGTTGGAGGGTGATTAAGCCAGGCCCTTTGGTGGCGGTGGTTCAAGCTAAAGGAAAACACCGTAACATCATGGGCGAGTATTTATTGGATTTTGAGATTGAGCTTACCGCCTTTGCCGGAAAACCATGGCTGCAAATGGATTATCGGATTATTAACCGGGAACCGGCTCCCGGGATCATCTTGGAGGAGATTGGTTTTATTTTCAACGATAAATCAAACTTAAAGCGTCAAATTAAAACCGCCTTGGCTACCTCCAATTATTTAAGCACGATTCGGACTGGAACCGGGGAGCAAAAATTGGAGTCTTTGATTGATGCCGATTATTTAATGTACGACGCCAATGAACAGATACCGGAGACTTTTTACGGGACTTATTGGGCTGATTGGCAGGGTTTGGAATCGAATGGAGTGTGTATTACCCATTATCAGGCCTATCAAAACTTCCCGAAATCTTTTAAAGTTAATGGAGAGGGTATTTATGTAGGGATTTTGCCAAAAGGAAGCAGTATCCAACTTTTGCAGGGGGTATCTAAAACCCATCGGTTGTTGCTCCATTTTCATAAAGCTGAAGCCGCCCCGGAGCTTGTCAATGCCAGGAGCCTTCAGTTTCAACTTCCGGACCGGCCGGCTTTGGAACCAGAAGTATATCGGGACGCCGGTGTGTTTGAGGATGTTTTTGCCGTTCATAAAGTGGACTGGGTTGAACTAAGTTTCTTAAATTTGGCCGATTCCAGGGCGCGGGCATACGGGATGCTTAATTGGGGCGATGCCCCCGATGCCGGATACACCAACCAGGGCCGAGGCAACGGCGGGTTGGTCTGGACCAACAATGAATATGATTTTCCTCACTCCGCCATGTTGCTTTATGCCAAAACAGCGGAACGCAGGTTTTTGGATTACTTACTTGTATCAGCCCAACATTTGATGGATGTCGACGTCTGCCATTACAGCGAAGACCCCTTGCGTTACCAAGGGCAAATAACCCATTCGGACAGGCATGTTACCGGAGAAGTCACTCTTTGTCATGAGTGGGTTCAAGGGCTACTGGATTTTTATCATGTAACCGGTAATAGCAAAGCTTTGGAAATTGCAATAGGCATCGGTGAGAATGTGATGCGCCTCTTGGGGCAACCGCGTTATCAAGGGGAAGGTGGGATTAACGCTAGGGAAACCGGATGGGCTTTAAGGTCGCTGGTCGCGCTTTACCAGGAGACCCATAACCCTAAATGGCTTGAGCCTTGTGAGCAAATAGCCGATCATTACGAGATCTGGAAAAAAAAATACGGCGGTTGGCTGGCGCCTTATACGGATCATACCGTGATTCGGGTGCCGTTCATGATCGCGATAGCGGTTAATAGCTTAATCCGGTACTACCGGCAAAGGCCCCAGGAAAGGATTAAAACAATGATCGTTGATGCAGTTACCGACCTAATCGATAATTGCCGGTTGGAAAACGGATTTTTCTATTATAAAGAACTACCCAGCCTCCGCAGGACCGGAGCTAACCCTTTAATTTTGGAAGCGTTGGCCCATACTTATGAATTAACCGGTGAGCCGCGTTTCCTGGAAGCGGGTATGCCAACTTTCAGGATGATCGTAAATGGAATTTCCAGAAGTTTTCCCGGACCGAAACAAAAAATTGAAGATACGGTAATCCAGCGGGGAGGGGCCGGGCCGAAAACCTTTGCCCAAGCTTTTCCGGCGCTTGCTTATTATTATCGGGTCGCGGTAGATGCCGGAATAGCTTTGGACTAAAAAGGGTTGTAAAGAAATAGCCTCTATTTTAGACACTGATATTTTTGACGGTATTCATCTAAAAATTGATCCATCACCCAATTAGTCCTGGCAGCGGTTAATCCGGTGCTGGGGCATTGGGCGGCGCCGTTCAACTCCTTTACTATGCTTTGAATTAGCGGCAATTGTACATGAATGGGATTAATGATTGGCAACTGTTCGGTTCCGTCAGCGGTTTTTAAAGTAATCGGATCCGAATTAAAAGTCCCGAAACTTATTGAACCTTTGCTACCGATGACCTCGGTCCGATCGCAAGTTTCAAAACTTGTGAAACACCAGGCGCCAATCCCTTCAACGCCAGATTCGAAAGAGAACTCGCCGCATACCAGGTCTTCAACTGAATATAACCCGGCCTGATTGGAGGCGGTCCCGCGAACCGTTTTGATGGGTCCAAGCAAATAATCGAGTAAATCTAACATATGACAAGCCATATCAAGGAAAATCCCACCACCGGATATTTTGGGGTTTAAATGCCAAGGGTGTTTTAGATCGGGCTCCGGAGGTTGGTGCAGTATTGTATTTACAAAACGGATTTCCCCAATAATTCCAGAGTCCATCAAGTCCTTTACTTTTGAAAACTTTGGTAAAAGCCTGCGGTAATAAGCTACAAAAAGGGGTACTTCAGCTTTTCGGCAAGCGTCAATCATTATTTGGCATTCCATAAAATTCCGGGCCATCGGTTTTTCTACATAAACAGGTTTACCAGCGGCAGCAACCAATAAAGCATATTCCGAATGTGAGCAGGGCGGGGTGGCGATATATACCGCATCGACTTCGGGGTCGTCAATCAATTGTTGGGCATTATCGTACCATTTGGGAACCCCGTGACGCCTAGCATAATCCGCGGCTAACTGTCCGTTACGCCGCATAACAGCGACTAATTGAGAATTGGCCGCCTTTTGAAAAGCCGGACCACTCTTGACCTCAGTTACATCACCGCAACCAATAATACCCCAACGGATTACAGGCATCGGATAACCTCCTAAAGGTGATTATTTCTATTCTATTATTCTATAACAAAATACAATGTTTTTAAATGAGTTAAAAGGTTAACGAAACTAAGAATTAAATGTAAAAAAAGAGCATTCAAGGAAGCTTTAAATGATAACTTAAAGTTTAAGATTGATCTTTACGAATAATGGGATTATAATTTTTTTGACTTAAGCTATGTGAAAGTGTTTTAAATTGAATTTTTAGTCGCTTCGTTAAGTTTTTGGAAGCTTTTCCGCTTTAACGGCGGATATCATATATCGATTAATATCTATTTTTTATTGTACAATTGGTTCATTTTTCAAAATATTGAAAGGAGTTTCCAATGCCTCGAATACATTTTTTTAGAATATCCATCTTTTTAGTTACCATTCTGCTCACTCAATCATTTGAAGTTAAAGCCGCCAAAGAAAGTAATATCGGAACCCGGATCGCCGATTATATTATTAAAAAATGGCGCAATCCGGACACAATCACCAAAAAACAGTGGGAATACACCAACGGAATCGTTTTTTACGGTATAGACTTGCTTTACCAAAAAACCAGAGATCAAAAATATTATGGTTATCTAAAAGAATGGGTGGATAAATACGTAAATAAAAAAGGCGAAATTGAACCGATTCGCCCCGGGCATAACCTGGACGTAATCCAACCCTCCAACTTATTGTTCGGTTTATATGATGGGAGCCATGACCTCAAATACAAGCTGTGCGCGATTAAAACCCGAAAAAAATTTGAAGGGTTCCCGGTTAATTCCGAAGGCGGGTTTTGGCATAAAACCAATTATCCCAATCAAATGTGGTTAGATGGGCAATACATGGCGATCCCGTTTATCGTTAGATATGGTTCGGTTTTTGCCGAGGCCGGGCCGGAACGGGATTTTTGTTATCAAACCGCAGTTTTTCAGCTTAAATTAATGGCCGAGCATGCGTTAGATCAGGAGAAAAAGTTATTATATCATGGCTGGAATGACAATAAAACTGCCGATTGGGCCAATCCGGCAACCGGGATTTCCCCGGAGTTTTGGTGCCGGGGCTTAGGCTGGTATGGCATGGCCCTGGTAGACACCCTGGAGCATTTACCGACTGATTATCCCGGTTATGAAGATTTAAAAGCGATTTTGCAGACGATCGCGGAAGGGTTGCAAAGGTATCAGGATCCTGTTACCGGGCTTTGGTTCCAAGTTATTGATAAAGGGGCTTACCCGGAAAACTGGGTGGAGACTTCCGGTAGCGCGATGTTTGTCTATACGCTTAAAAAAGCTGCGGCTAAAGGCTACATAGACGTTAACTATGCTAATGTAGCCCAAAAAGGATGGAATGGCGTTAAATCGATGGTTAGCTTCTCGCGGGAAGGGGAAATGATAATCCGCGGCTCAGTCCAAGGTATGGGGATCCAAGTGAATTATGCAAATTATATCAATAAAGAACGAGTGGATAACCTGCCTCACGCCATGGCGGCAGTAATGATGGCCGCCAGTGTAATGGAGTATTAGTGCTACTGTTTTGAGTTTAAAACCTTCTTCTGATAGGAATAATAATTTTATTAATCCCGAGGAGGAAGGGTATGCGCTTTATTTTTTTGTTTATCGCATCAATCGGCCCAGGCTTGATATGGTTATGGCTGTTCTATAGACAGGATCGTTATGAACCGGAACCGGTCCGGAAAGTTTTTACCATCTTTCTGGTCGGGTTATTATTGGTGATTCCCGCCGGGCTATTGGAACAAATCTGGCGCGGCCAAATGGTGAATTCGATTCGTAATGGCGATTGGGCCAGTTTATTGGGTTCGGCCTTTTTAGTAATTGCTTTAATTGAGGAAGGGTTAAAATCAGTTGTTTTAATTTGGATGACCAGTAATAGCCATGAATTGGACGAACCGGTGGATGGAGCAATTTATGGGATTACCTTGGGCCTCGGTTTTGCTTCATTGGAGAACCTTCTCTGGGCAAGCATCTTTGGTTTCGGGGTAGCGCTCCTTAGGGCGGTGGTAACCACGCTTGCCCATGCTTCTTTTACCGGCTGGATGGGTTATTATATTTCAAGGTTTAAATTGGGGCCTAACCAAGAAGGGAAAATTCTTTGGAAGGGTTTTTTAGTGGCCTGGGTTACTCATGGGACCTATGACTTTTTATTATTTTTAAGAAATCCCCTTTCTTCTTTATTGGCCTTTTTATTAATCGCCGCTTTATTGATCCGCTTGTACCAAACCATGCAAGCCCAAGTTGAACAGTCACGTTATAAGGGTTAAATACATTAAAGTTTCAAATTCCTATCCCTCTTGCTTTCCCATTACCCTTTCTGGTATACTTTTAAAGGGTAAACCGGAAAGAGGTGTAGGCTATGTCTGGCCATTCAAAGTGGGCGACGATTAAGCGCAAAAAAGAAGCAACCGACTCCAAAAAGGCTGGTATCTTTACTAAAGTTACCAGGGAGATTATTGTAGCCGCTAAAGCCGGAGGGGGAGACCCGGACAATAACTTTAGGCTTCGGTTAGCGGTATTAAAAGCTAAATCGGTAAATATGCCAAATGATAATATTCAACGGGCGATTAAACGGGGTATTGGCGCTACTGAAAGCGAGCAATATGAAGAGATTTATTATGAAGGTTATGGTCCAGGGGGAGTGGCTTTGTTGGTTCAAGTACTGACTGACAACCGAAACCGGACTGCCGGTGATATGCGGTATATTTTTTCGCGAAATTACGGTAACCTTGGCGAAGCCGGTTGTGTCGCCTGGATGTTTTCCCAAAAAGGGTTGGTGACCCTCGAAGCGGAAACCGCTAACAGGTCTGAGGATGAATTGTTTGAAATGGCGATCGAAGCAGGGGCGGAAGACCTAAAAAATACCGGTGACACTTACGAAATTTATACCGAACCAGGCCAACTTGAAACTGTTAGAAAGTATTTTGACGCTAATAATATCCCGGTCAAGGAAGCAGGGTTGACTATGGTTCCGACTAATACGGTTGAAGTTAACGGGGAGCAAGCCGGGCAGCTTTTAAAACTGGTAGACGCCCTCGAAGATAATGACGATGTTCAAAATGTGTACAGTAACTTTGATATTCCCGATTCGGTTATGGAAGAAATTCAATGAAAGCGCCTCAGGCGCTTTTTTTGATCCGGTAGAATACTTAGTATAGGTAATATATTTTCCAGGTTTGGTTAAGCTATCCTGAGAAGAGGGGGTGATCCCGTGAGAAAGGTTCCTTGGTCAAGGTTAACAATACTCCGGGTCATTGGAATTAGTTTGCTGATAATAACCGCTATTTTTTGGGGATTAAAACATAACCCTATGGCAATCAGTAAGGTTAGGAAAATGGTTTTTCCTTCCGATGCGGCTTCACCTCAAAGATGGATCCTGGAAAGTCAAAAATTACATACCATATGCGGGCACTTGGAATCAAAACGTACTGAATACCATTTGGAAGCGGCTTTTAAGGCCGTAATTAAGAATCACGCCAAGCAGGTTAAAAAAGAAAATAGCCAGTCATATACATATTTAGAGAGTAATCATGATTTATGCTATTCCTGCCGAGAAAACCAGTTTTTAGGCCTGAATGGAGAAGAGATTGCGGTATTTAGAGGTACTCCCAGTAAGCCCGGTCCGATAACTGAGAAAATTGCCATTGATCTTAATAAACTGCCTGAGGCTGAGGTCGAGGATTTGAAAAAAGGCATTCCCTTTCAAGATGGAAAGGAAAAGCTACAGCTCTTAGAAGGGTTAAATGGCCTTTCCACTGAATAAAAATTTAAAGGCCCGCCTATATTAGACGGGCACTAAACTACCGGTTAACAGCGCATTAAACCAGGGGCGCATGCGCGAAGGCTAACAATTGTTAGCTACACCGGCGTTTCTAGAAACAACGGCGATCACCGTGTCTCGTCCAATTATGCCCGAAACGGAGAGCAAGGCTCTCAGGGCACATTAATCCTGCGTTCAACCGGTAGTTCATTAATTATTATGTGTAATAGTTTGATTATTATACCTCTTATCTTTGCCGATAAAAATTTTGTAAACAGCAGGAAAAAAATTAGTTAAATCGAATAAACCAATTGTAATCGAGAGCGGTTTTCATAATTTCGGTTTTTAAAAACAAAGACGGACTAAAAAGAAGCAAAACCTAATATATTGGATTTGTCCCTTATCCGCTAGGTAATTATGAAACTGCTTAATCTCCGTTATATCTAGTTGAAGGTTTTCTTAAATTATGGGGGAGGGAATCATTTGAAAAAGTACAAAGTCGAACAAATCAGGAATTTGATCTTATTGGGCCATGGCGGCTGCGGTAAAACTATGTTGGCGGAATCAATGCTTTTTTCGGCCAAAGCGATTGACCGATTTGGCAAGGTAGATGACGGTACTTCTACAATGGATCATGACCCGGAAGAGATTAAAAGAAAGATCAGTATTGGGACTTCAATTGCCCCATTAGAATATAAAGATATTAAAATAAATATTCTGGATACGCCGGGTTTTTTTGATTTTGTTGGCGAAGTGAAAGGCGCACTTCGGGCAGCTGACGCAGCCGGTATTGTGGTTTGCGCTGTATCCGGGGTCGAGGTTGGTACTGAAAAAGCCTGGGGATATACGGAAGAACAAAATATACCCCGGGTAATTATTGTAAATAAAATGGATCGGGAGAACGCAAACTTCGACGGCGCTGTAAAAACGCTACGTGAGAAATTTGGGACGAATGTAATTCCAGTCCAGATCCCAATCGGAGCGGCTGAAAAGTATCAAGGGATTGTGGATGTTTTAAAAAATAAAGCGTTTGTCTTTGAGGGCGGTAAAATGGTTGAAAAACCGGTACCCGCAGATATGGCCCCTAAAGTTGATGAGTATAAGATGATGTTGGTGGAGTCAGTGGCCGAAACTGATGATGCTTTACTCACCAAGTATTTGGAAGGGCAGGAATTATCCCCGGAAGAATTATTGAGCGGAGCGCGCAAGGGTACTATCAACGGGCAATTGGTTCCGGTTTTGGCTGTTTCCTCTCTAAAAACCATTGGAGTCACTAACTTTCTCGATGTAGTTACGGAATTTCTACCTTCACCGGTTGACCGGGGTGAGGTTAAGAGCACTGAAGGGGATCAGGGACGAAAGCCGTTAGAGGCTGAACCGTTTTCAGCTTTGGTTTTCAAAACTATGGCCGACCCTTTTGTCGGTAAACTCACACTATTCAGGGTCTTTTCCGGGGTAATCAAATCTGATTCTCAGGTGTTTAATTCCAGCAAAGGAAAGAACGAGCGGATTGGACAATTATTCATCATTAAAGGAAAGGCGCAGGAACCAACCGCTGAGTTGGGAGCCGGGGATCTGGGCGGTGTTGCTAAGTTGCAAGATGTGTTTACCGGGGATACCCTTTGTGACAAAGAGAAACAGATTGTCTTCCCGACCATCGAGTTTCCTAAACCAAAACTATCCTTGGCTGTGGAACCAAAGGCAAAGGGCGATGAAGAGAAGATTGGGACTGGATTAGCCCGTCTTACGGAAGAAGATCCGACCTTCCAAGTTATTAAAGATCCGGTAACCCATGAATTCGTCGCTTCCGGTATGGGTGATCTGCATATTGAAGTAATTACCAGTAAACTGCATAAAAAATTCGGAGTTGACGTCACTTTAAAGGCTCCCAAGATTGCTTACAAGGAAACTATCAAAGGCTCCACCAAAGTTGAGGGTAAACATAAAAAACAAAGTGGCGGCCGGGGTCAATTCGGCCATGTCTGGCTCGAATTAAACCCCTTGCCGGGTGGGAACTTTGAATTTGTGGATAAGATTTTTGGTGGTTCGGTGCCTCAAAACTTCCGTCCAGCGGTTGAAAAAGGGGTCCGTGAGACGATGGAAAAAGGAGTGCTGGCCGGTTATCCGGTAGTTGATGTCCGGGTAACTCTTTACGATGGTTCCTACCATGCAGTGGACTCGTCGGAAATGGCCTTCAAAATTGCGGCCTCGATGGGATTTAAAAAAGGTTTTGTGGAGGCCAAACCAATGTTACTGGAGCCAATCTTTAATGTTGAGGTGAGAACCCCCGAAGAGTACATGGGAGATGTAATCGGCGACTTAAATAAAAAGAGAGGTAAAATCCTTGGGATGGAACCGGACGGGAAATATCAGGTTGTCAAAGCGTTGGCTCCCCAAGCTGAACTTACCAAATATGCAATTGATCTACGCTCGATGACCCAAGGACGTGCTGACTTTACAGTAAATTTCGACCATTATGAAGAGGTCCCTTCACACCAAGCTGAAGCGATTATCGCGGAGGCTAAGAAGCATATGACTGAAGACGAAGAATAGAATTAACGGGAAAGCCGGGGTTTCCATTCCCGGCTTTTATTATGATTATTTATGGTAAACCCTTACTAAAACTTTGGTTTTTATTAAAAGTGTTTAGGTTTTACCTAATAAAGGCCGAAATTATCCTTAGGGCTAATTGAATTTCTATGGAATGAATTTACTTGAGCGAGTTTCATAATTACAAAAATTTATCTTCGCATGCAATATATAGTGTAGGTTTTATTTTAGTCTATCAATATATTGTATGCGAAGCCGGAAAAAAGGAATTATGAAACCGCCTAACT
>JAEZJK010000038.1 GCA_023415835.1 Bacillota bacterium | reverse complement strand
TCTCGGGATTGTTTACCGGTTATTTCAATAAGCGAATCGAGAAGGCGGACCCAAGCCAGCGAAAGTTAATCGAAAAAATAACCAAGGAATACCTGCAAGAATTGACCAAAGCGGATCAGGATAAATTCAAAAGGATACCATGGAGCTATGAGCGGTTTTGGGGAGACAGTCCCATTGAAAAAGGGTCAAGATTGATTTTTAGGAATAATACCCGGCTTTTTAAGCTCCTTGATAATCCATTTTTGAAAAGCAATCAATATTTCAAGTTAACCCTGGAACAACACTTAAAAAAAAAGATTAACCGAAGCAAAAGTTGACTTTTCCTTAATCGCTAACGGAGGAACCAGCGATGTTCGATTATTTGATTGTGGGCGCGGGATTCACCGGGTGCGTGCTGGCGGAACGGATCGCCAACCTATTGGATCAGCGCGTTTTAGTAGTGGATATCCGTAATCATATCGGTGGCAATGCTTATGATTACTATAATGAAGATGGAATTTTGGTCCACAAATACGGGCCACATGCGTTTCATACGGACAGTAAAGCGGTTTTCGATTATTTATCGCAATTTACGGCATGGAACTTATTTGAACTAAGAGTTTCCGCTAAGGTAGATGGTCGCAAGGCGCCCATTCCGATCAATTTAGATACAATTAACGAGCTCTATGCCTTTAATTTTAGTGAAAACGATTTATTGAAATTTTTTCTAACCGTATCGGAACCGGTAGCCCAGATTAATAACTCGGAAGATGTTGTAACCAGTAAAGCCGGTAAAGAACTATACTTCAAGTTTTTTAAGAATTATACCAAGAAGCAATGGGGTTTAGATCCATCCGAACTAGACGCATCTGTTTGCGCGCGAATCCCGCTCCGAACTAACCGGGATAACCGTTATTTTACCGATAAATATCAGGTTATGCCTAAACATGGCTATACTGAGATGTTTAAAAAAATGATTCGGCATCCCCAGATCCATATAATGTTGCATACTGATTTTCAAAGTGTCCGAGAGGTGATTACCTTTAAAAAATTAATCTATACGGGTCCAATAGACGCATTTTTTGACTACCGGTTCGGCAAACTGCCATATCGCTCCTTAACCTTTACCTTTGAAACTTTTGACCGGGAGTATTATCAAGATACCGCCATTGTCAATTACCCGAACGAGTATGATTTTACCCGAATCACCGAGTATAAACGGATGACGGGACAGATTCATCCCCAAACCACCATTGCCTATGAGTATCCTTCCGCCGGAGGCGAAGCTTTTTATCCGATTCCCAGGGTTGAAAACGCCAAACTCTATAATCAATATAAAGCCGAAGCGGATCGATTGAAGGATGTTTGGTTCGTTGGGAGGTTGGGTACTTATCGGTATTGCAATATGGATCAGGTGGTGGCGCAAGTGTTGGAACTTTTTGAAAGGGAAATAAGGTGTTGAATAAAAGATTTTGTAGATTTCTAAATAGTCGTCCACGTCAATTTCCAATTAACCATGTGAAATTATGAAAATGGGATTGAGGTGGATCGACAAGCGACGGTAGCATTTTCTAATTAGGTAGTGAAAAGATTGGTAAACCTCTGAAGTCCGTAAGGAATTGATGGAGCGAACCCTTAATTCAAAATGAATGATATTATCATTTTACATTGTTATGATTATGGCATCAGCTGTAAACATTTACAACCTCATTGTTGAAATTGAGTAACCCTTGTAAGTTTTATAATTTTGGATATAATTTATAATCTACATATTAAAAAAACGGAGGGATGAATAATGCCGGTAAACAACACAATGACTGCGGATTTTTTACGTTCAGCCTATGGCGGTGAGAGTATGGCTCATATGCGCTATCTTTACTGGGGCAAACAGGCTGAAAAAGAAGGTTTGGGCAATATCGCCAAGCTGTTTAAGGCGATTGCTTACGCGGAGCAAGTGCACGCCAATAACCATTTCCGGGAATTAGGCGCCGTAAAAGGGGACTTTACAGTCACTGCCGGAGCTGTTTTCGGAGTCGGGGACATGGTAGAAAGCCTGCAAGGTGCCATTAACGGGGAACTTCATGAGATTGAACAAATGTATCCAGTTTATTTGAACGCCGCCCAATTTCAAAATCAAAAAGGAGCGGAACGTTCCTTCCATTTCGCCTTGGAGGCGGAGAAGATCCATGCCCGCCTTTTTAAAGAGGCTCAAGACTCAGTCAAAGAAGGAAAAGATATTCAGCTGAAGTCGGTCCATATTTGCCCCGTCTGCGGCCATACCATTTTAGACGAAGCGCCGGAAAAATGCCCGGTCTGCGGTACTAAGAAAGAGATGTACGTGGCTTTTTAAAGTTAAATAGGGAACTTTACCTTTTTTAAAAATTTTAAAAAATCAATAGAGTTTAATGAGAGCAACCTGATTTCTACGAAAGTAATCCGGTTTTGTTCAAATCCACCTGGATAATTTTATTATCCAGGTGGATTTTTTCATTATCAACCTGGTTTATTTAACAAACCAGGCGGTTTATTTCATTATCCAGTACACTTATTCAATAAACCATGTTATTCCTACAACAGGTGATGTGGTTTGTTTCATTATCAATATTATTTGTTTCATTATCCATGCGGTTTATTCAATTACCATTAACTTTTAGAAATATATTTTAATTTTGCTAATTTGTAAATTAAAATTTGAACATTTGAATTAATCCGGCTTTATGGCGCTGGTTTTTTGAAACTAGTGGCGCTTTTGGCATTAGCTCAGCCATCTCTACCGGGAACGAAAATTTTGCTTCGTAAAATCGAACTTGATAGGCGGGAGGCGGAGTAGAATGAATCGGGCCATCAAAAAGAAACAGTTAAGGCTTAATAAGGCATTACCATAAGTCAAGCAGCCGGACGACGGGGAAGGAATTTCAGGCACAGGTGGCAGAACTTACCGCCAGGCTCCAGCGAACCCAAGAACAGCTGAAGCAATGTCTCCCGAAGAGGCGGTGGAGGAGATAAGGATTGCCCCGGTAAACAATTTGACCCTGAAATGGCGCAAATCTTTATTGAGGTTATCGTTGAAGAAAATCCTAAGTTGGTTTTAAGTAACTGTGACTAAAGGTTTTTGCAGATATTTGCAAATGGCCGCAAAATGTTTTAAGTTAATACTAACCATTATGTAAACTGAATTATCTCCCCGATCCTTTATGATCCTTACTAATGCTCTTTGATGGTTGAGTATCCGTAGGTAGACAAGTCCTTAAACTCCTGATATAATCCTAAAAAGCGTTACATGCCCCTTTAAGGGATCGATATCCCAACCGGCTCCGCGAATAGCATTGGGTAAGATACCGAGAACAGAAAGGGGAAATGAATAATGAACTTAGGAAAGAAAATTTTAACAGGAATCCTTACTTTAATGATTTTTACCACTAGCAGCCTGGCCTATGTTTCGCCGGCCATGGCTTGGACGTACCGGATCCAATCGGGTGACTCGCTTTATAAAATATCCAAACGGTATGGTTCAAATGTTAACGAGTTGCGTAATGCTAACCGAATGAATTCAGACTTGATATTTAGCGGAGACAAACTCTGGGTTCCAGATTATGAAGTAAAACCAATGCAGAATTCGCGGGGCCAGAACGATCTTTACTTGCTGGCAAGATTAATTAGCGGCGAGGCGAGCGGTGAGTCTTATCAAGGCCAGGTGGCGGTAGGCGCAGTAATCATGAACCGATTAGACTCTAAGGATTTTCCGCATACAATTGCCGGAAACATCTTTAAACCTGGCGAATTTGAATCCGTTTCTAACGGACAGATCTGGAAAACGATCTCGCCAACGTCGCTGCAAGCGGCCAAAGCTGCGATTTCAGGTGAAGATCCGACCGGGGGCGCGCTATACTTCTATAATCCAAGTAAAGTATATTCCCAATATAACTGGATCTGGAACCGTCCAGTGATCGGACAAATCGGACAACATGTCTTTGCGATTTAAACCTTAGGAGGCTGACCGGAAAGGTCGCCTCCTTTACTTATTTATTGACACTGGAATGGGTTTATCGGAACCCTTTTATTCCCCCCAGATTGACGGATGAAGGGATAGCGATTGCTTCTTGTTTGGAAAGAATGGCTAACTATTTAAATGGTAGCCCGTCTTTCTATAGTATGGCCGAGGCCTCGCAAGATGTTTATCTTGCTTTGATGATGGAAAAAGCGGTTCGGGATAGGACTAAGCTCCGGACCGAAACCCGACCCTGGGCTGAAACATAAGTTAGATTGCCTACAGTGACGTAAAGACGTATCAAAACAGGATTAATTTATTTTTAATCAACGAGAGGCAGGAATAATAATTTAGCGCTAGAAATACTATTAATATGAAAATTTGGCTTTGAGAAAAGGGAAGCCGTTTGAGGAAAATTTCTTCGGCGACTTCTTTTTTATTATCCAATTATCGAAAAGGGTAAGCTTGTTACGGTAATACCTTCGGAAGTAGGGAAGAGGGATGCATTCGCTGACAGTATTGGCTGGTTTGGCCGGAGGGTTGGGTTTATTTAGCTTCGGGATGCAAATGTGTTCCGAAGGTTTGCAGAAAATTGCGGCTCGTCGTATCAAACAGCTGATCAAAACTTTAACATCCAATCCAATTATGGCCGTGTTGGTAGGGGCGGTAGTTACCATCGGACTCCAAAGCAGCAGCGCCACTTCGGCCCTGGTTATCGGTTTTGTTAGCGCCAAATTAATGACTTTGCCGCAGGCCCTTGGGGTCTTACTAGGATCAGCTGTCGGAGCGTCATTCACCGCCCAATTGATTGCGTTTAAAACAACCGGCCTGGCCTTAACGTTGCTCTTTTGCGGAGCTTATCTTTATATATTTGCGAAACGGACCCAGCAACGAAGTTTGGGTCAGGTAATTATCGGGTTTGGCTTAATCTTTTATGGAATGTCGGTAATGACCGCTGCAATGGCTCCGGTACGCGAGTTCCCAATCGTCATTGAAGCGTTGGTCCGGTTGGAAAACTATCCGCTACTGGAGTTCTTCGTTGGGCTGTTAATTACCGCATTGATACAATCCAGTCCGGCTTTTTTGGCGCTGTTAATGAGTTTGGCTAATCAAGGTTTGATAGGGCCATTAGCCATTGTGCCTTTTGTCTTAGGATCCCATTTGGGAGGCACAGTCACTGGGATGATTTCTAGTATAGGAACTCCGGGCAGAGAAGCTAAGCGGGCCGCTTTAGCCAATTTCCTTGTTAAGCTGGTCAACGGGTTGATCTTCCTTCCGTTTTATCGGCCGTTAACCAGTTTAGTAACGGGCAGTTCATTCGATTTTAGCAGGCAGATTGCAAATTGCCATACTTTTTTTTCATTGGCTATGGCCATTGGATTTCTGCCCTTTACCAAACCCATCTCGAAAATTATGAAACTAATCATCCCTGAAAAGAAGGAAGGGCTGGAACAAGCCGTTTATTTAGATAAAAATTTACTTTCCGTGCCGGAACTCGCGGTTGATCAAGCTCATCGCCAAACAGTAGAAATGGGACGGATTGTCGTTGCCGAAATGTTGAATCAGGTTATGCCCTTAATTCATTACGGGGACGATGACAGTATCGAACGGGTTGCCATAGTAGAAAAAGCTATTGATTCGTTGTACAAACAGATTAGCAAATATCTTACCAGCCTCGGTAATACAAACATTCAGGATGATTTGCTTAATAAAATAGTTCAAATCCTTTATACGGCAAATGACCTTGAACACATCGGGGATATTATGACTGAAGTAGCAAAAGACGCCAGAAAACTCAAGTATGAAGATCTGGAGTTTTCCGAGGAAGGAATGGGTGAGATCGCCGCAATATTCAATCAAACTTTTAACAACTTCAAATTGGCGCTTAGGTCTTTTGAAGAGATGGACGTAACCTTAGCGACCCGTGTCATCAAGGAACACCCGAAGATTCTGCGGTTAGAAAAATCCCTGCGTTACAGCCATTTTGAACGAATGCAATGCGGTAATATTAAAACCATCGCGACTAGCTCGATTCATCTCGATCTAGTGGAAGCTATCCTTCGCATCGACAGCCATTCCGTTAATATCGCCCAAGGCGTGATGGGGATCGTTTGACACGGCGGCACTAAGGTTTGAAAAATGTTTAAACCGATTGGGGGCTACTAATTGGCTAAATATATCAATGCCTATGATCGGGCGTTACAGCAAATCGGTGTAAAGCTGGATCAGATGGGCCGGCTGGCCGGGAACCGGTTGGCTGAAGCTATGAAATCCTTTATTGAGCAGGATGACAAACTGGCCAAAACGGTAATCTCGGGTGATGACGAGATCGACGCAATCGATGAAGCTATCGAAATGGAATCGATTGACCTAATCTCTCTTCAACAGCCAGTTGACGCTGATTTGCGGTTTTTAATAGCAGCGATGCGAATCGGCCGGGAATTAGAGCGGATCAGCGATTATGCCTGCGATATCGCTGAAGCGGCCCTGACTTTAAAAGAAAAAACACCTTTTTTTAAACTCCTGGTCGATCTCCCCAAAATGACGGAGTTGGTTCAGGATATGATGCGCAAGGGCTTAAAGGCGCACCTGGGGAAAGATTTAACAGCGGCAAGACAGATGGATGGCGATGATGACGAAGTCGACCGGATTTTTCTATTATTACTTAACGAACTAATGGATTGGATGAAAAAAGGCCGGGAATATGTAGATCAGGCAAGTATCATATTATTGGTCGCCAGGTATTTGGAGCGGATTGGCGATCATATCGTTAACATCTCCGAGATGACTATCTTTATTGAGACTGGGGAACGTCACCCCTTTAAAACGAAATGAAAATTCGCTGCATCATAAATGTCCGAAAGTCAAGGGCATTGCTTTTCAAAGGGAGTCCGGGCATTGTCCAATTTGGGTTTAATATTCCGGTCCCTCGAAATATTACATAATAGTATTATTATTATTAAAATATTACTGGATATTACTGGGGTGTGAATTTGATGCCTGATAACCTGCCAACCAACTTAAACGCGAAGCAAAAACTAAGTCAAATCAACACTTTTCTGCTGGATTTAGACGGTACCTTTTATTTGGGAGATACACTCTTTCCATGTTCGCTGGGGTTTATTCGCAGATTAGAGGAGTTGGGAAAGAAATATATCTTTGTGACCAATAACTCATCACGTAATGCTGCTTATTACATTGCCAAACTGACTAAAATGGGAGTTAGGCTCCAACCGGACCAGGTTTTTACCTCAGGTGAGGCAACTAGGTATTTTTTAAAAAACAACCAGTATTCGAATAACATTTATTTAGTCGGTACTCCGGACCTTGAAGAAGAATTCAGGCAAGCAGGTTATAATTTAGCGGGTGATAATCCGGCTACGGTGGTCTTGGGATTTGATCTGACCTTAACCTACTCTAAATTGCGCCGGGCTTGCGACTTAATCCGGAACGGCGTCCCGTTCATCGCCACCCACCCCGATTTCAACTGTCCTACCCCTGAAGGTCCAATACCGGATTGCGGGTCTTTCATTGAGGCGATTAAGGCTTCTACAGGAGTCAGCCCTAAGATTATCGGTAAACCTTACCCGGAGATGGTGGCGGCGCTTTGCGTCAAATTCGATTTGGATCGTCAATCCGTAGCCATGATTGGCGATCGCTTATATACCGATATCGCCATGGGTCAACAATCGGGTATTACCTCAATCCTCGTTTTAAGTGGCGAGACCCGGATCGGCGATTTGGAAGGCTCCCCTTTTCAACCTGACCTAATTGCCGCTGATTTGGGAGAGGTTGCGGAGTGGCTCTAAAAAAAGTAGTTACAGGAGTGCGAGTTAAGCTTCGGAGCCTTGCTGAGAGCAGGGGATAGCTATATTTTGAGCGGGAAAGGATTTGGTTTGGTATCGTTTTACAGCTGTATTTGAGAATAATAAAAAAGGCTCTGGTTTTTTACCAGGGCCTTTGGTTTGATTCGAAATCTATGCTCTCGTAACGTTCGCGGCTTGCGGGCCCCGATCGCCTTTAACAATATCGAATTCAACCGTTTGACCTTCTTCTAAGGTCTTGTAGCCATCCATTTGGATAGCGGAGAAGTGTACGAACACATCGTCGCCGCCTTCTCTTTCAATGAAACCGAAACCTTTGTCCGAATTAAACCATTTGACCTTACCTTGCATATGTATTCCTCCTAACAAAATCGGTGACCGCATCAATTTATTAACGATCACATGAAAAGAATTATAGCATAGTAATCCAGATCCGTCAAATCAAAAATAATACGCGCCCTAACATATTTTACCGAAAATAACATCACTTTACCGATGACGAAATTGAATTTTCGGCGCCCGCTAATTAAATTTTATAAATATTTACCTTGATATTTAAGGGCGCATGGCCGTATTATATAATCGTCAAAGCTTGAAATCTCACAGAGACGCCAAGGCGCGAGGGGCAAATCTACTATGGTATTGAGGTATAACGCCTTTTATTATATACTACATAATTTCGATTGCATTTTTTAATTAACCGAGTCAAAATGAAGTGGAGGCGGATGAGTTTTCAATTAGTTTTAAGAGATTCGCCTCAAAGAGCCGGAAGTCGTCTTTGCCCTGCTTGGATGGTCCTTTTGTACGGCCGCCGGCATTTCGGTATCTCGCCAAAAGATTACGCTCCTCCAACAACAGGTCAATTTGATCAGCGGTATAGATTCGTCCCCGAGGCGAAATGGCCCGCGCCTTTTTGCCCAAAATCAAGGCTGCCAATCCCCAGTCTTGGGTGATCACGATGTCGCCTGTTTGGGTCAGGTTGGCTACGGCAATATCTGTTGCTTGAGACTCATCCCCAACGACAAAATGGTTTTCGTTAGAAATCCGGTGATTGAAAGAAGCTACCGTGATTAATTCATAATTATAGTCCCGGGCTAATTTTTGAGCTATTTGCAAGGATTTTTTGGGACAAGCGTCGGCATCGACAATGATTCGTAAAATGAGGCAACAATCCTTTCAACCTAAAATTTAAAGTCAAAGGTTCAAAGCCTAAAGTTCGCCCTAAAGGTTGTTTTACTATCGACTTTCAGCTTTTAACTTTACTTTTTGAAAGTGCCATCAGCCTTAATGTAGGCATATCATACTATCATCAAAATCCAGATAAAGTTGAGGAAGATGGTAAATGATTAATAGCCCTAATCCCCCTCAGTGCCAGGGGACACTTTATACGATTCAAGCCGGTGATACTTTTTTTAATATTGCTAGACGGTACCAGATCAGCGTTCAAAGTTTGGTAAACGCCAATCCTCAAATCGCTGATCCATCCAGGATAGTTCCCGGTCAGGTGATTTGTATACCGGTCCAACCGGCTCCAGGTTGTCCCGGTCAGTTATACACGGTTCGTTCCGGAGATACCTTGGGAGTAATCGCCCAACGGTTCGGCGTGTCAGTCCGACAAATCCTGGCGGTTAATCCGCAAATTACCAATTCCAATGTTATCTTTGTCGGACAACAGATTTGTATCCCGATTCAGCTGGCGCCGGTACGTAATTGCGCTATTGTCTTAACCCCTTCGGGAGCCGCAGTCCCGGCTCTTCCGGCAATTGCCGGGGGAGTGGCTTTGATTCAGCGAACCGATGAAGGTAATTATGCGCTTACTTTTGCGGCAACCGGCCTACCGGCTCCGGAGAGCAGCGGGAACTTTAACGCTTATATTGGAACTATTAATATTAACGGGCAACAATTAT
>JAEZJK010000031.1 GCA_023415835.1 Bacillota bacterium | reverse complement strand
TTATCAGGAAGTCCATGAAAAAATGGAAGTGTTCAGTTCTTTAAAAGAACAGACGATTAATAAATGGATGGATGTTCAGATCTCAAATACAATCGTTTTGGCCGCAACCCGGGACGTTTATCATTCGCTTAATGTACTTCATGCGGTGAAGGGAGACCGGAACTCTACACAATGGAAAGAGCGAGAAGTTATCCTACATTCTTTGTTTTTGGAAACCCAAAAACGTTATGGGCTATCCATAGTCAATATCTTTGATTCAAAAGGTTTGGTGATCTATTCTACTGTCGAAAATGCATTGAATTCCGATTTGAGCAGCAGGCCTTATTTTAAAAAGGCAATTGAGGGAGTTGTTAATACTTCGGATTTTTTTTACTCCGATTTTATTAACGACCACTGCGTTGCAATTGCTGCTCCGGTTTATTCCAATGGAACCAGGGGGTCAATTATAGGGGTTTTTAACATAGTAATCCCAGTGAATGATTTTTCGGAAATGATTTTGGAAGCGGCCGGTTATCTCGGTAAGAGTGGGGATATTTATTTAATTAGCACTGATGGTACTTTTGTTACCAAACCAAAGTTTGGTAATTTAAAACCTTTCGGTGATAAGCTTACTTCCCAGGCAGTAAAGTTGGTTGGAACCGAAATTGCCGCAGGGCGGATCGGCATTAGTAAAAATGAGATTTATAAGGATTATCGGGGAATTAAAGTATTTGGAGATTGCCATGTAATTAAAATTGGAGACTTACCGGTAGGATTGATTATAGAGATTGATTACGCTGAGGTATTCAAATCCCTAATCATGATGAGGGGAATCATGGTCGTTGTTGGTCTAATCGCTATCGGAGTAATAATGATAGCTGGTATGTTTTTTGTGAAAACGGTGACTAAACCTTTAACTGAAACTACTGAAAGCTTGAAGGAGGCAGCCAATCAAGTGTCGACAGCCTCGATCCAACTCTCTTCATCCAGCCAGCAACTGGCCGAAGGGAGCGCCGAACAATCGTCGTCACTTCAAGAGACTTCCTCAACTCTGGAAGAATCGGCCTCGATGATCCAACAAAATACCGAGAACACTAGGCAGGCAGCTTTGCTTTCTGGACAAGCTAAGGAGGCAGCGGATAAAGGTAATCAGGAAATGCAGGAAATGACGGAGTCGATGAGTGAGATCAAAAAATCAAGCGATCAGATTGCTAAGGTTATCAAAGTTATCGATGAGATTGCTTTTCAGACCAATATTCTAGCTCTAAATGCCGCAGTAGAGGCGGCCCGGGCTGGTGAGGCCGGAATGGGGTTTGCCGTAGTCGCCGAGGAGGTAAGGAACCTGGCCGGGCGGAGCGCCCAAGCGGCCAAGGATACTGCGGCAATGATTGAAAACAATATTGAGCTTTCGGAAAAGGGAGTCAGTGTGACCCGAAAAGTTCAGGAGACTCTCGGCGAGATTACGGTACAGGCCAAGAAGATGAGCGACTTGATGGCGGAAATTGCCGCTTCCAGTCAGGAGCAGTCGCAGGGCATTTCCCAGATCAATAAAGCCATTGCCCAAATGGAGACGGTAGTGCAGCAGAATGCCGCCAATGCCGAGGAGAGCGCTTCAGCCTCGGAAGAGTTAAGCGTCCAAGCCCGGAACCTGACAGAAATGGTTCAGCAGTTGGTGAGCTTGGTTCATGGGAAGGTCGATCAGAAATATGAGAGTCTATTACAGGACGATCATTCAAGTTACCAGAATAAACCGTCTCACTCGGTTTATCAATCCTTTGAAACCAACAGGCTAACCCCGCGTTTGCAAGCTCCTGGAAAACAGTTGCCGGAAACACGGACCAGGCTGGTTTCGCCGGAAGAAGTAATACCATTGGATAAGGATAATAAAGGGTTTTAAGATGTTATGAAATTTGTAAATAAACTTGCTTTAGCAGCAGTTAACGGTTTTGGTTTGAACCAAGGTTTATCACTGGGAAAAGCGGGTGGGGTCGCCATCGAACAGGCCAAAAATTTTTATTTGCAACCCGGGTTCATTTTTGTCAGTCAAGAACCGCATTTTATCCATACAGTGCTCGGTTCCTGCGTATCGGTTTGTTTATGGGACAGTGTCAATAGGTTCGGCGGGATGAATCATTACATTTTTAGCATGTGTAATGGTGACGAACCCAATGGGAGTTACGGCGAAGTATCGCTGCCCCATTTGTTGCAGTTAATGTTGGATATGGGCTCAAAGAAAACAAACCTCCACGCCCACTTGATCGGGGGCGCCAGGAATGTGCAATTAAATTCGTTGGTTGGTGATGGAAATGTCGCGCTAGCCGAAAAATGGCTCAAAAAGAACCGGATCCCAGTAATAGTTAAAGATGTTGGCGGGAGCCATGGCCGGAAAATCGTGTTCCATAACCAAAGCGGCGAAGTATATATTTACCGTGTAGAACAAGTACGTAATAGCGACTGGTATAGGTAATTAGCAAGCGGTGGGCAGGGAAGAGTGACTAAAGGGGAGATCCATGGAGAAAATGACCGATATTCAATATGAAAAATACCGGGTATTGATTTATCAAAACTTTGGGATTCATTTTTTACCGGCAAAACGGGAAATTGTGGTCACCAAGGTCGACAAGTTAATGCGGAAATACAACCTAACTTCATACGACGGGTATTACCAACTCCTTACCAAAGGGGACAATGGCGAATACTGGGCGGAGTTTGCCGATGAAATCACAGTCCATCAAACTAACTTTTTCCGGGAGAACAACCATTTTGAGTTCATCAGGGCTCAGTTACGGTTCATATTGGAAACGAACCCCAGGATTTTGGAGACTAACGAAATCAGGGTTTGGAGCGCCGGGTGTTCTACCGGCGAGGAGCCTTACACTTTGGCTATGGTCTTGAAAGAATGGCTGCCTTCGGAGGTCACTATCAGGATTTTAGCCACTGATGTCAGCGGCCGGTCGGTAGCCGCCGCCCAAAGGGGGATTTACCCGGCTACTATCAAGAAGGATATGGATCCCTACTTTTTAATGGAATATTTCAGCCATGACGGGGAGCATTACCAAGTGAAACCGGAGGTTAAAGAGTTAATCACCTTCAGGTTGTTCAACCTGATGGAGGCGTTCCCGTTTAAGAATACCTTTGACATTATCTTTTGCCGGAATGTGATGATCTACTTCGACGCCCAGGTACAACTGGAATTAGTCAAAAAATTCCATGACTTTTTAGGCAAAGGCGGGTTGTTATTCATCGGCCATTCGGAAAGCTTGATTAATAAGCAATATTCTTTCAAATATATCCAACCGACGGTTTACCAAAAAGAAAAATAACTAAGAATTAGGATGTGATATTCGTGGAACCTAAAATCAAGGTTTTAATCGTCGATGATTCGGAACTGGTTTGTAATATTTTTGCCAGGGAGCTGAAGAAAGACCCGAAGTTGGAAGTGGTGGGGACTGCCCCAGACCCGATAATCGCCAGGGATTTGATTGGCAAGTTAAAACCGGATGTTTTATTACTCGATATCGAAATGCCGAAGATGGACGGGCTGACCTTTTTGGAACAACTGATGGAATATTACCCGATGCCGGTAATCATTGTCAGCTCAATCGCTAAGGAAGGGAGCGCCGCAGCTTTGCGCGCCACCGAGCTTGGGGCCGCCGAAGTTATCGCCAAACCTGGGCCTTCTTATTCGGTTAAGGAAATGACCGAGCAACTTGGCGAAAAAATTAAGGCTGTTTATGAAATAAAAAATATAAAACGCCATGACCTGATTAAACCATCCCAACCAGTAATGGTTAAAGACAAACAACTGCTACAAAACTCCGGGAAAATAGTGGCTCTCGGCGCTTCCACCGGAGGTACCGAAGCGATCACCTCAATCCTGACCAAACTACCGGCAGAAATGCCGCCGGTTTTAATTGTGCAACATATGCCGCCCCATTTTACAAAGATCTTCGCGGAGCGGCTCAACAACCTCTGCGCGATGGAGGCCAAAGAAGCCGAAGACAAGGAACCCCTTGCGCCCGGTAAAGTATTGATCGCCCCCGGGAATAAGCACATGGTCCTCAAAAAGGGCCAATCCGGTTACTATGTAGAGGTCAAAGCGGGGCCGCTGGTGTTGCACCAACGCCCCTCAATCGAAGTGCTGTTCCGGTCGGTCGCCCTTTATGCCGGGAAAGGTTCGGTTGGCGTACTGTTGACCGGGGCCGGCAAAGACGGGGCCGAAGGGTTATTGGACATGAAGAATGCCGGTGCCATGACCATCGGCCAAGATGAAGCCAGTAGCCTGGTCTATGGTATCGCTAAGGAAGCGGCGGCAATCGGGGCGGTTTCAAAGTTGGCCCATTTGAATGAGATACCGCAAGTAATAATCGATGCCCTTGAAGGGATTTAAAAGGGCTGGATGGATAATAAAGCTACTTCTGAATTAGGCTTCGATTATAGCCGGTATTGACAGTAATTATAAGAAACATAAAAGCAAATAAAAAAGTTATGCCGGATTGGCTGATGCACCGTGAAAAGCTGCGCATTGTGTTGTTGCTTTGTCGCTGCGGTACTCAACGTACATTGAGTACGCCTCCGTCCCTCGCTCCCGGTGCGCCTAGCAATGCTTGCTTTTGACGACGCGAATGAATATTCTGAAAGCTCAGCCAATCCGGCAAGGTTTCACCCCGGCGCACTGGGGTTTGCGCCGGACTACATGGATTTCGGCTATAGATGATGTCCTTTGTTATTAAGACATAATTATTATTAATTTTGGTTTTATTTAATCTGAGCGAGTTTCATAATTACAAAAATTTATCTTCGCATGCAATATATAGTGTAGGTTTTATTTTAGTCTATTAATATATTGTATGCGAAGCTGGAAAAAAGGAATTATGAAACCGCCTAAATCTAATAAACGGGTATTAAACTAATGAACAAAAAAATCAAAGTATTAATCGTCGATGATTCGGCGATGGTCCGTAAGGTATTAACTAAAGAACTCTCCAAAGACCCGGGGATCGAAGTAGTCGGCGCAGCCCCCGACCCATATATCGGCAGGGACAAGATCGTGTTTTTACAACCGGATGTCTTGATCCTCGATATTGAAATGCCGAAGATGGATGGGTTGACCTTCCTGGAAAAACTGATGAAATATTACCCGATGCCGGTGATTATCGTCAGTTCTTTGGCCAAGGAAGGGTGTGAAGTAGCGCTGCACGCCTTGGAACTAGGGGCGGTGGAAGTGATGGTTAAACCGGGGGCCGCCTATACAGTCCAGGATCTGAGCGAGCAATTAATTGAAAAAGTTAAAGCCGCCGCGGAGATTAAAAGGTTTGAACGGTTGCACCAAAAGAGGGAGCCTCCGGCAACCAAGCCGGCTGCCCCTAGGCAGTTTTTTAAAACCACCAACAAGGTTGTGGCCATTGGGGCTTCAACCGGGGGCACCGAGGCCATCAAAGAAGTCTTAACCGGGCTTCCGGTGGAGATCCCCCCGATTTTAGTCGTCCAGCATATGCCGGAGCATTTTACCAGGGCTTTTGCGGAACGTTTGAACACGCTCTGTAAGTTTCAGGTCAAAGAAGCGGAAGACGGGGAATTGGCATCCCCAGAAAAGGTGTTAATCGCCCCGGGGAACCGGCATATGGTATTAAAACGTAGCGGCGCCCAGTATTATGTGGAGGTAAAAAACGGGCCGCTGGTTTACCACCAACGCCCTTCGGTAGAAGTATTGTTTACATCGGTAGCCCAATCAGCCGGCCCGAATGCGGTCGGGGTAATCCTTACTGGGATGGGGAAAGACGGGGCTAACGGGTTGCTGGAGATGAAAAAGGCCGGCGCCTTTACTATCGCCCAAGATGAGGAGAGTTCGGTGGTTTACGGAATGCCGAAGGAGGCGGTTGCTTTGGGAGGGGCTATGAAAATTGCTTCATTAGATAAAATCGCCCAAATTGTACTTGAAAATACTTAACCGGGAACCCTCAAAGGATTAGGTTAACCTTTTTGGGCCTTATTATAAATTATCCAACCCTCGGCTCGTAATTCTTGAACAACCCGGGTGATGGTTTCACGGGTAGTCCCCAATTCAGTAGCTAACTGTTGGTGGGTTTTGGTGATATGAATGGTCCGATTATCGCCGGAGCGCTCGGTGAGCATTTTTATTAAACGCTCTTTGACCCGACCATAGGCCATTCCTTCGAGACGATAGTCAGTAAGTCGTAATCTGCGGCAAAGAATAGCAATAATCTTCAATGCAATATCGGGTTTTTGTAAAAGTAGATTTTTAAAGTCTTCCCTAGAGATGGCTGCTAATGAAAGAGCGGTAGCAGCGGAAGCCCGGCAAGAACGGCCGGCATTGTCCATTACCGCCATTTCACCAAAGAATTCATTTTTTTCTAAAAGCCCCAAAGTCAATGATTTTCCGTCCGAGGTTATTAGTTCTAAACACACTTGGCCTTCTTCGATCAGAAACATGGTATCTCCAGGTTCACCTTGTTCAAAGATGATGGAGTCCTTGGGGTATTTGACACGATTGCTTTTGGATAAGAGATAATCGATATCCGTTGAAGTCAGCTCTTGAAAAATAGAATTAGTAGTATGATCGGATTTTTTGTACTGATTTTTCAATTTTAAAGAACACCCCCAGTAATTTGAAGCTATTTTAAATAAATTAGTATGAATGTCAATGTAGTATTAGATTCGGTTAACAGTGTCCAAACCTAAACAAAAAACAGAGCGATAGTTCGCTCTGTTTTTTGTTGTTTTAATAACCACTGCCGCTTCTATAAGAAATATTTAGTTTGTACTGTATTTTACTAAATCAAAACTAAAATAAATACTTTATTATTTAATCATATTATATAATTTACTATCAGATTTTGTCTGTGATCAATGTCACAGGTTTTTAGAGTAAAATTGGTCATTTCAAAATTTTGTTTTAATCAAGTGAGGCGACATGGATGGTTAACTTAAAAATAATTATGTTTAGAAGGGGTTGAAAATACTAGTTAAGCTTTTCCCATAATATTTGCATATTTCGGCGCAAACTGGACAGTGATTCCGGCCGAAAGTGGACACTAATTCCGGCTGAAACTGGACACCGATTCCGGTCTAAAGTGGACAGTCCTTCTGGGCATGTTCGGAGCAAGCATGAA
>JAEZJK010000021.1 GCA_023415835.1 Bacillota bacterium | reverse complement strand
TTAATTTAAAACAAAAAAATCCGGTAAAATTCACCGGATTTTATATTAACCAACCTAATCCCTTATAGCGTGACCCCGGACTTCCAGATTGCCATGTCCCGATAACCGTTTGCCTCGTTCCTGGTCAGCTTCTCCTTACTGGCAACCTGCAAAATGTAGGCGAACATTTCCTCGGTCAATTCCAGCATCGTCTTCCCTTCCAGCAACGCGCCGGCGTTAAAATCAATCCAGTTCGCTTTCTTCTTCACTAACTGTGAATTAGTCGACACCTTAACCGTCGGCGCCGGAGCTCCCATCGGGTTCCCCCTGCCGGTTGTGAAAAGGATTAGATGCGCTCCGGCAGCGGTCATCGCCGTACAGGAAACTATATCGTTTCCCGGTCCTTCCAGTAAGGTTAAACCATTAGTTCGAATCCGTTCTCCATACCTTAAAACATCAACCACCGTACTGGTTCCGCCTTTTTGGATACACCCCAGGGACTTCTCCTCCAAGGTGGTAATCCCGCCGTCTTTATTACCAGGAGACGGGTTTTCGTAGACCTCCTGTCCGTTACGGAGGAAGTAATCTTTAAAGTTATTGATCAGATCCACTACCCGGTCAAAGGTTCCCCGATCCTGAGCCCGGTTCATTAAAATCGTCTCCGCCCCGAACATCTCCGGCACTTCGGTTAGAACGACGCTGCCGCCGTAACTGACCAATTTGTCGGCGACAAAGCCAACCAATGGATTGGCGGTAATCCCGGAAAATCCATCCGAACCGCCGCACTTTAATCCGATTTTTAATTCCGAAACCGGAATCGGTTCCTGTTTAAACTGGGAAGCGTATTGGACTAGTTCGGTCAGGAGTTCCATTCCGGCGGCGAGCTCATCCTCTACGTCCTGTAAAACCAGGAACTTCACCCGCTCCGGGTTAAAATCACCCAATAGTTTTTGAAAATCGCTCATCCGATTGTTTTCACAGCCGAGGCCTACCACTAAAACGCCGCCCGCGTTAGGATGGGCCACCAAACCCGTTAGCAATTTTCGGGTATTTTCATGATCCTCTCCCAATTGGGAACAACCGTAAGGATGAGAAAACGCATAAATGTCGTCAATTTCACCGGTGTCAATTTGGGTTTTAAACTGAGTGCGGGCCATCTCCGCCAAACGTTCACTCTGTTTATTGACGCAACCAACGGTATTGATGATCCAGATTTCGTTGCGAATGCCAACTCCAACCTTCTCCCGCCGGTAGCCTTGAAAAACAGGGGGGTTTCCTTCGCTAGTCTCTTTATGAACCGCTAAAGCAGGTTCATATTTATATTCCAGCTTTCCTTTTAGTCCGGTAGCCAAATTATGACTATGGACCCATTGGCCCGCTTGGATTACAGTTGTGGCCAACCCCAGCGGATATCCGTATTTGACAATCCGTTCCCCTGCTTTAATCTGTTGAAGCGCAATCTTGTGGCCGAAGGGGATCTCATCCATTAAATGAATTTTCAACCCGTTGACATCGATTTCAGACCCTTTAGCGAGTCCTGTCAGCGCCACCGCCACATTGTCCTCGGGTTTAATGCGCAATACCGTATTAATAACCATCACCGCCGTTTTTCTCAAAAATTAGAGAAGGGCAATTCATGAATCGCCCCTACATCACTGGTTATTACCGCTCGCTATTAAAACTTTTGCCTCATGCCTCTTGCCTGCCTTTAAGATACTTTCTCTAAACCGGGGAGCATTCCTTCCCGTAAAATCAACTTCAAGTCCCGCGCCACTCCGGGAACAAGTTCAGGGTATTCCTCCAACTCTTCCGGGCAAAACTTGGCTAAGATATTGGTGGTAACCTGCACCAAACTAAGTTCGCCCTTTTGGTTCCGGGTCCACATATCTTTAAAGAACTCCAGGGTATCCAGATCATCTTGGATTAGGTACTCTTGGCCGGCTCGGTTTCCCACCAACCGGTTATTCCTGATTTCAGTTCCATAATAAAATGCGATTAAGGCTGCTAATGAAAAGGTCAAACGTTTCGGAAGATGTCCGGTTTTGGCCACGTATTGCTTTAAGGACGGCAGTACCCGGGCTTGAAACTTGGAGGTTGAATTCAAAGAAATATCAAACCATTTATGATCGATAAACGGGTTGTTAAACCGTTCCAAAACATCTTTGGCAAAACCCTGAAGCTCGCCGGCGTCCAGATCCAAGGTGGGGATAATCTCTTCAAAAACCACATCATGCATGAATTTTCCGACTTTGCCGTCATGGACGGCGTCCCGCACCAGTTCGATATTGGAGAGGTAAGCCACTGCCACCGCTGAAGTATGAACACCGTTTAAAATACGTACTTTTCTGGTTCGGTAAGGGGTCATATCCTTGACCCATTTTACATTGAGGCCGGCCTGAGCAAACGGCAGCCTCTCCTGTAATTCGGCTTCCCCTTCGATAACCCAGAGATGGAATACCTCGCCGGTATTCAGGTTCTGATCCTTATATCCCAACTCCTGTTGAAGTTGGTCCGCTTCTTTAAAGGGATAACCGGTGACAATCCTGTCCACCAAAGTGTTTAAAAAGTAGTTTGAGGTGTTTAGCCAGTTGCTAAAACCTTCCGGCAGCCCCCATTCCGAGGCCAACTGCAACACAATCCGTTTCAGGTTATCACCGTTTCTATCGATTAACTCGCAAGGCAACAAAATCATTCCCTTATCGGGAGCCCCTTGAAAATGTTGATAACGCCGGTAAAGATAAGCAGTGATTTTGGCTGGGAATGACTCCGGAGGGTTATCGCTTAATTTATCTTTAGCGTTATAACTGATACCCGCCTCGGTAGTATTGGAAACTATATATTCGATCTCCGGGTTTTCAGCGCATTTCAACACCGCGTCCCACTCGGTATAAGCATTCAAACCCCGGCTGATTACCGGAATAATCTCACGCCTATCCACAATCTGCCCGTTTTGGGTGCCACGTAAAATCTGGGTATAGAGCCCGTCCTGCTGGTTCAAATTAGCTACCCGGCCCTGGGCAATCGGTTGAACCGCAACCACTCTACCTTTAAAAAGGCCTTCCTTGTTGACCTGATGTACCATCCAATCAACAAATGCCCTTAAAAAATTCCCTTCGCCAAATTGAATGATTCTTTCGGGATAATCCAAAACTTCCGGGTTATAGTCGGCTAATTCGGTCCCTAAAAGTTTCCCTTCCAACAGCTTTCGGTTTAACATTAGCGATTCTGTGGCATCCATTTGAATCAGGCTCCTTCTCGTGATTTACGGTAATTTTATTAGGTCATTGCCCCACTTTTAACTTTTTTCTATCTCTGTCCATATTTTACACCTTAACAGCTGTTTAATGGTTGAACTATTGTTGAACGCTTGATTACAAATAGTTTAACAGTAAGAAAAATTCCCACCATTTGAAAGGTGGGAATAGCTAAATTACGACCAAGCATTTTTTATTTGTAACAACTGTTTTCGAATAATTGCAAAGGTTATCTGAATTGGTTTATATTTGCCATCCCGGAAGATAATCTTTAGTGTTCGACAACATTTGCTCAAATAACTCCCGCGCCTTTAGGGGCTCAATGGTCACTAACGGATCATTAATAAAAGCCCTAAACGCCATCTCTTTATCCTTAGTCAACGCCGCCTTGAGGATGGTCTCCTGGTTCCAGACATGTCTGGCGGCTAATTGCTGCACTTCCGGAGGGAGCCCACCGGCTACCACCGGCCGGATTCGATCCCTGGTAAATAAGGCATTGGTTTCAACAACGGCGTTCAAAGGCATGTCGGACAGTTGCCCTTGGTTAGGCAGGTTAACGTTGGTTATTAAGTCGCCCAACCCTAACAATGCCTTTATCTGACGGACCCCTTCCTCGCCGGAAGCTTCCAATTGGACTTCTTCCTCGCCATGAATCATCCGTTTTCTTTTTATTTCCCGTTCTTCCTGACGTTTAATCCGCTCGTCAACCGTAGTCAAACGGAATTTCCAACTCCTAACCGTTTCCGGGCCTTTCAAATACCAGGCAGATGGTACGAACTCCGCCAAATGCCGGTCTCCGGCGGCCGCTATCAAACCATATCTCCTAAACAAATCAAACTTAACCCGTTGGGCAGATTTAAAAACATTATTGCGCCAATTGTTTTCCCCAGTTTCTTCGATCCCGTTTTCAAAGTTCTCGTTTACATATTCCCGGTAAATCGGAAAGAGGTCAACACCTCGGTAAGAAGCAGAATCAAACCAAGTAAAATGGTTAATCCCCAAGACATTTACCCGGATCTCATCCCGTGGAACTCCGGTGATCCCTAGTTTAGTTTCGAGCATTTTGACCAGCAGATCCTGAGTATTAAAAACCTCATGGCAGCAGCCGAAAGCTTTAATCTCCGGAAATACCTGATACAGAGTCCGGGTGCAAAGGGACATCGGGTTGGTGTAGTTGATCACCCAGGCATCGGGAGCAAGTTCCTTAATTTTAAGCGCAAATTCCTGATAAACCGGAATTGTTCTTAAAGCGCGGATCAGTCCTCCCGGTCCCACCGTATCCCCTACCGGTTGGTAAATACCGTACTGTTCCGGAAGATGCACATCGGAAGCCATTTCTTTAAAGGTTCCCGGTTGAATGGAGATCACAATGAAATCAGCTCCGCCGATTGCTTCCTCAAGGGTCCGGACCGCCTGATACTCCCACCTTCCCTTGACTTCGCTCCTAGCGGATAATTTATTGCCGATAATCTCATTATCATGGGCCGCTTCATAATCGATGTCATATAAATCAATTCTCCCCGACAAATCCGGCTCCAAAGCCAGATCGGCCATGAGTTTCCATGCCCACGCCCGCGAACCGCCGCCGATATAGGCAATCTTGATCTCTTCAACCCGGTTGTTAATGTGTTTCAAAATACCTTCCTCCTGGTTTATCGATGTCCCTTACTCAAACCAATTTCCCTTGAAAACAAAGGGAAATAGGAACATTAAACCGATCCCCAATTTAATTATCACGTTTTAATCATACCGCAAAAAAATTAGAATATCTTTGCATTTTTTGCTTTTTAAGAACATCATTCTACATATTTTACTTAAATTCTGAATCGCCTTATTGTATGATATCCAGGCGGTTTCATAAATACATTTAGTAAGATTTCATGTGCAATATGGTGTCTAGCCCAGATTGGCCTATCAATATATTGTATCGAAATGATAAATCTAGGATTTATGAAATCCGCCTTATCAATAGAGCGAGTTTCATAATTACAAAAATTTATCTTCGCATACAATATATAGTGTAGGTTTTATTTTAGTCTATCAATATATTGTATGCGAAGCTAGAAAAAAGGAATTATGAAACCGCCTAAATAAACAACACTATCATGAGTTTTAATAGGACTATGTAATGAATGAATCATCATTTAAAAAATGCAATTGCGGAAAAAATATTTGAAGCAGTCCGCTACATTAACGAACACTATATGGAAGATCTCTCACTCCCAAAAATCGCCGGCCGCTTTTTCATCAGTCCCCACCATTTCAGCCGGATGTTTAAAAAAGTCACCGGGTTTAACTTTGTCGAATATTTAAACAACGTCCGGACCAAGGAAGCGCAAAAACTTCTTAAAGAATCCAAGCTCTCCGTGACCGAGATATCGGAAAGGGCGGGTTTTGAAAGTTTGACCCATTTCGGCAGGGTTTTTAAAAAAATAGCCATGGTCTCGCCGTCGTATTATCGGAAAAACAACTCCTAACAGCGATCCATGGCCAGGATAAAGATATTAAGGAAATTGTCGGTTTATTGCAGCCTCACAACGCTGCATTCTGTCCCGCAATAAACCCGGATGACCAGGCCCATTGAAGGTTAAAACCGCCGCACTGCCCGTCGATATCCATGATTTCGCCCGCAAAAAATAGGTTTTTGACAATTTTTGATTCCATGGATTCCCGATTGATTTCCCCGGTGTTGACGCCGCCGGCTGTTACCTGCGCGCTCGGCCAATCTTTAGTCCCCCTGATCTTAAACCTCCAATCGGTCAATATCTTAACGATCTTATTCCGATCCGCGGCAGCCAGATCCTCCACCGGACACCTTAAGTCCTTAATACCCGCATCTTTTAGTAAAACCGGAATCAGCCTTTTATTAACCAGGCCAACCAGGCTAAATTCGACCGTCTTGTTATGACTGTTTTTAAACCTTTCGGCCATCAGCTTTTCAAGGTCAGCTTGGGACATCATGTCCATAATGGTTAACCTTAGTGTAGCTTCTTGATGCTCCTGTAGAAGCTCCCCGGCTTTGCGGCTGATTTGGAGGATCGGCGGGCCGGAGACCCCGTAATCGGCAAAGAGGATATCGCCCCTGTCCTTGGCCACCGAATCATTGTTCCGGAGGATCGCGGCAGTCCCGACAAACTTCACGCCCTGGATTTGCTTGAAAAATCCCCCCTCCAGCTTTAATTGGACCAGGCCGGGGAAAATATCGGTGACGCTGTGCCCTAATTTCCGCGCCAGTTCAAACCCGTTCCCATCCGAACCGGTAGACGGCATCGCCTTGCCTCCGGCTGCAATCACTAGGCTGTCCCCCTCGAAGGCTGAGCCGTCCCCAGTTTCAATAAAAAATTTACCGTTCTTTGGGACGATATTTTTAACATAAGCGTCGCAGATAATATTGACCCCGGTTTCCTTCAGTTCGTACATCAACGTGTCTAAAACGCTGGAAGCCTGATCGGACATGGGAAAGACCTTCCCGAAATCCTCGACTTTGGGCGTAATTCCAATTTGCTCGAAAAAGCCGATGGTCTCCTGGACCCCGAACTTTGCCAGGGCGCTCGCCGCGAATTCGGGGTTACTCCCATGGTAACAAGTGATATCGGCATTAATATTGGTTAAATTACAACGCCCGTTTCCGGTGGCCAGTATTTTCTTGCCGATCCGGGGGTTCCTTTCCAAGATGGTAACCTCAGCGCCTTGCCTTCCGGCGGAAATGGCTGCCATCATCCCGGCGGCGCCGCCCCCTACTATAATCACTTGCTTTTTGGCTGAATACATATTTAAAACCTTTCCTTTCGGAAAGCTCGAATAGCGAAGCATTGGGGCATGCACCCTTTTTAGTCCCGCCTTTAACTTCCCGCCTATTTACTTTGTTTAGATGTTGCCTCGGCGATGTTTTTGATGGATAATTCCTCCTGATTATAGCATAACCTGAGTTTACGATGCAATTTACGCGTAAAGCAGTGAAATAACGCCTCTGAAATATTGGAAGAATTAAATTGGCCGGTTCTAATTATTTCGAACCGGCCGCTTCATTTTTACCGCTTGGCCTGAATCCCGAACTCTTTCCACGACTCCTGCGGCATCTCCAGTTTGATCATTTTCCGGGCTTCGGAAAGCATCGTGTCCAGCTTGGCTTCTTCGGTCTCATACTCGCTGGTCTTCTCCTTCAGTCTGGCTTTTAAAGTCTCCTGTTCGGAGTTGACTCGCATGACCTTTGTATGTTGTTCTTTAATACTCTCCAGAAGTTCCGGGGTCAACCCCCGCTTTGCCAACCGTTCGGAGTTGGCTGTCATTCCATCCAACATGACGGCGGTATCGCTCATCTTTTCAGCGTGAGACAATGCCATTTTAACCCCTCCTGTTTGGTGATTTCAAATCTCTCCGCTACTAAAAATTTTAATTTTTTAGTATCTTAGGAAAAATTTGTTATCTTTAATATAACATAACCATCGGATGGAACGCAATACAAATTTGACCATTATTTGGAAACATGTTTAAACATTCATTACACCGGGAATTTTAACCACTCTAAACGGAATTTTTGATCCGCCGCTGATAATCTTCATATTCCGGCGGCATAAATCTATTTCCCTGATGGAATATTTACAATTCCATCTAGAATATTTATCTTCTTGATTGAATATTTCATTTTCATGGTAGAATCTTTCACATTCTTAATGGAATATTGAACATTCCCGATGGAATAATTAATATTCTTTTTGGAATCCCTACGTTCTTGAATGAATATCTTTTTTTCAAGCTGGAATAATTAATTTTCCGCCAGGAACCTCCAAATCTCTGATGAAATAGTTAATTACTTCGAAGTATTGATACTTTTTTAAAATTATAAACTTAGATCAGCAAGGGTACTTGATCATGATTCCAAATAGCGACTCACCCCGCGTCAAATCGGCGTTCAAAGCTACTATAATCCGGCCCCTCTCTATACTGAATCTCTCAAAATAGCTTTGTCAATAAAGAGGGGCTCGAAATTTTTTAAAGCATTCCTCAAATGACGCTTCAAAGCCGACTTTCGGAATGAACCTCCCCCCTCTCTATTGAGATGCCATAATTTATCGCTTCGTTATAGAGAGGGGGATTAAGGGGGTGAGTTGATTATCTTACCTGAATTAACTTATAATCAGTTCTTTTTCAAACAATAATAATTTTCAATTAATCAATATTAGCTAGCTTTGCAGAAATTTGTTAAATTGTATTTTTTATGGTAAAATCGTTTTGTATAGCCGAAGGTGGTATATGACAAACCGGGAAGGCGTTTTGTTATTAATGTGACAGATGTCGGATACACTATGGTATTTTAAGCAATCGAAACCGCCGGACAAAACTAAAAAAATGTCAAGTATATTTGAATGCAGCAACCCAGAAAGAAGGGAGGGAAATCTTAAGCTGGGAAGAACTTCTATTTAAGTTAACCGGATTAGGCCCCGGAACTTGCCCGAACTGTCAAAAGGGCAAAATGATTACTTGTGAGTTACTTCAAACTGGTAAAGACCCTCCAATTCGGTGGAGAATTATCAATAAATTTAACAACCGGTTACCGCTATATGGAAAATTGTCGATTGAATCTCCATAGATTTGTAGGGCGGCTTCGTTCAACTTAATTGTATCTGAATTGAGCGGTTTGGATTAGATTATTCTTGAGTTATTATCGGCTCAATTTCAGATACAATTCTAAGAGTTATATAACATACCGAACCCTCTTGGCCGGCCCATCGTAGGCTCGGCCTGTGGAGTAATATTCAATGAAGCTATAATTGGGGGTAAGATTATGAAATATTTTTACATTGGTATTGGGATTATTATTTTAGTAATCTTTTTTGGGTTTATATCAAAAACATCAAAAGTAAATAAAACAGAACTTAAGGAAAACCCATATAACGGTTTAAGAAAAATGGTGTTTTCATTAAATGCACAATCTTTGGGGCGGGAAATCAAAGATCCAAAACAGTCTTTATGTACTGTAATGGAATGGGAAATATCGAATGCAACAGCTACTTTAGTTTCAGTAATCGATGGTTCCACCAGCTTATACTTGAGTACGGGTGGGGGAGTAATTGGTGGAGGAGCACATAAAAATGTAGTGGATGTTAGTTCTATT
This sequence comes from Bacillota bacterium, assembly GCA_023415835.1. GTDB lineage: Bacteria > Bacillota > UBA4882 > UBA8346 > UBA8346 > JAAYHS01. The sequence goes on along the minus strand of JAEZJK010000021.1, from coordinate 1,896 downwards.
TTTCTGAAAGAATCGGAAAAATATCTCGATTTGATGAAAAAGGATACTGAATATATTTTGCCTCAAAAAGGCCATGTTTGTTTTTATGTCGTAACAAATGATGGGGTTTATAAATATGACGGAAAAGAAGAAGAAATGGCAAATGGGAAAGAACAATTTAGTAAGCTTTTTGTCTATGGCCAAAATGTAATTACAGAGTTAAGAAAAATTGCCCCATAAAAACGGTGTTAAAGTATTTTTCTGAATGCCGACCATCCAACCGTCCTGGTTCGGCTGTCGTGAAAGCGAATAACTACTGCCCAGGTCCGATACGATCAACATAACAACGTGTTGCAGCTGGCGGGCCACGGTATTTAAAAATTTGATTCGAAGAAGAAGGCTAAATCATGTAGCAATGTCAACGAAGCATAATCATGAAGCTGGCTCGGCCACATCCACAAAGCTAAGTCGAAGTGTCACTAAGCTTTGTGGACATCTGCAACACGTGGCCGTTGTATGACATGCCGCGAAAAACAGGCGGCCTTCCAGATCGCTAAAAAAGATAAAGAATGGGAAAAATGAAAAAATTTCAAAGATAACGATCATGAAGTCAAGGCGATACATCCGACCCCGCCTAAGTCAAAGTGTCACAAAGAAGTATAAATGTTGGTACATTTGATAGTACCACTACTTTCAGGGACTCTCAGGAGGTAGAAATTATGGAATACAAATTGCATGAAATGAATATCTACTATGAATCTATAGGATCCGGCCTACCAATAATTATGATTCATGGATGGGGCCCGGATCATAGATCTCTAAAAGGATGCATGGAACCTTTGTTTGTAAACTATGATGGGATCTTTAGAAGGATTTACTTTGATTTGCCGGGACTCGGAAAAACAAAAGGAAATGAATGGCTGTCAAGCACTGACAAAATGCTGGAACTGGTGATTGATTTTATTGAAGGTATCATTCCAAATCAAGCCTTCCTTTTGGTCGGCGAATCATATGGGGGATATTTAGCAAGGGGCATAGTTAAGAAAAAACAAACAAAAGTCAAAGGTTTGTTTCTGAAATGTCCCTTAGCAAAACATGAGACCCAATTTCAGAATGCGCCCAAACATTGTGTTTTAGAAAAAGATGATTTATTACTTGAGACGTTATCCGATGAAGAAAAGTCATATTTCGAGCCAGTTACCGTCAGGCAAACAAAAGATGTCTGGCTTAGATTTAAAGCGGAAATACTACCTGGACTAAGAATTGTCGATCATTCCTTCATAAACAATAATTGGGGTAAGCAGGCGCCTTACACTTTTGATATCGATAACTTGGAATATCCGCTGGAAAAACCGGTATTGATAATCATGGGAAAACAGGACTCTATTGTGGGATATAGTGACTCATGGGATTTCTTAAAAAATTATCCAAGAGCATCCTTTGTTATTATTGATAAAGCCGGTCATAATCTTCAGATAGAACAGCCGGAATTATTTTATTGCTTAGTTAAAGAATGGTTAGAGAGAGTAATTTATTCGGAAACGAAAAGTAACGGTGTCTAACAGGTTATCCTAGCTTATCATGGTATATTTACTTTTAAGTAATTGCCCCTCCTTGGTCAACCCTAAACTAAGGATCGATGGCACGATCATATAACAGACCAGCTATGTCAAGTCCTAACAAAGAATAATATAAAAAAAAATAACTTAAAAAAGGCAAACCTTAATAAAGGTACATGGTAAAATTTCAAAGACCGGTTTTATGCTGGATATTTCATAGATTTGATTAGGTTTTGATGTTGCTCATTCGTTCTCAATTCAAACGGTTTTTGGTCACGAAGTACAGCGAAAACGATGTTAGCCAATTTATGCATCACAGCGCCAAGAACAACTTTTTTAGGTTTACCTTTGCATTTTT
>JAEZJK010000017.1 GCA_023415835.1 Bacillota bacterium | reverse complement strand
AAAGAATTAAGGAGACGGTTGGCAGAGGTATGATCTCTGCTTTGATTTTTTTGGTCTAGTTACGAGTTTTACTACAAATTATGCTTGATATTTTTAGTTATTGTTAGTTTTCACACATTCTGACGTTCAAGTTTGTTTACCGAAGGGCGGGAACACGGTTATCTTTTGAAAAAAATCAACGGAGATATTTGGGTGGGACAAATGGCAAGCCGGAATGGGGATAGTCGATTTCACCAATCCCGAAGCCTGCCGGTGGTTCGCCGCAAAGCTCCGGGAGTTGCTGGCGATGGGAGTAGACTGTTTTAAGACCGATTTCGGGGAAAGGATTCCCACGGATGTGGTTTATTTCGACGGCTCCGATCCAGTGAAAATGCATAATTATTACCCGTACCTTTATAACAAAGTCGTCTTCGAAACGCAGGAGGAAAAGTTCGGCAAAGGGAAGGCGGCGGTCTTCGCCCGTTCCGCCACGGTAGGTTCCCAACAATTCCCGGTCCATTGGGGCGGCGATTGCTGGGCCAATTATGAGTCGATGGCGGCAAGCCTCCGGGGCGGGCTATCCTTATCTTTATCGGGGTTCGGTTTTTGGAGCCACGATATCGGCGGCTTTGAAAAAACAGCTACGGCCGATCTTTACAAACGGTGGGTCGCCTTCGGCCTGCTCTCCTCCCACAGCCGCTTGCACGGCAGTACTTCTTACCGGGTGCCCTGGCTCTTTGACGAGGAGGCGGTGGCTGTTTTACGCCATTTCACCAAACTGAAATGCAGCCTGATGCCGTATCTTTTTGCAACCGCTTGTGAAGCGGCTCTTCGTGGGATTCCAATGATGCGCCCGATGGTGTTGGAGTTTCCGGATGATCCGGCCTGCAACTACCTGGACCGTCAATATATGTTAGGCGAGTCCTTGTTGGTGGCGCCGGTTTTCAGTGAGGATGGGACGGTTTCCTACTATCTTCCCGAAGGCGCCTGGATTAACTTTTTCACCGGCGGGCCGGTGAAGGGAGGTTGCTGGCGGAAGGATCGGTACGATTATTTCAGCTTGCCCCTGTTGGTTCGGGCTAATACAGTTTTGGCAGTCGGGAAGATTGATGATCGGCCTGACTATGATTATGCCGATGGTGTTACTTTACAGGTGTTCGGGTTGGAGGACGGGAAACCAATTTCAACTCGGGTTTATAATATGGATGGGACACCCGGTTTGGAAGTAAATATTAGCCGGACAGGACAGCAGATCAGTATTGTAACTCAAGGGGCGGAAAAGCCATGGAGCCTTTTGCTGAGAGGGATTTTGGCGTACGAGGCCATCAAGGGAGGCAGCGGGACGATTATGGCGGAGGGACTAATGATTAATCCGGAAATAATTAATGGTTTGATTGAAATGGTTTTATAAGAAAATCCAAATCCGCGAGGAGCGCAACCAGACTTTTCAGACTTCATGTCCTTCATGGTAGATAATATTTTTGTCGAGGATAAGGCATTAGAAAATTTTGTAAGAAAAATTTAAGGTGAAGTTGCAGACCAATTTAAGCAGACAATGCAGTTTGGTCCGAAAATCAACCTGGGTTGCGTTTCCCAAAGAAAAATAGCCCGCTTTTGGGGTTAGGGCAGGCGAGTATGGGGAAAAGAGCCAAAACCAACATCGGAATCCATGGAAAATAGAATTTAGGCAGTCGAATCCGCGGCCTCCCTGAAATATTGCGGGGAGGCCGCCGGGCTAATATCTACCTTGAAAAAACAGAGAAATGTGTTGGGGGAGGATTGAAACGTCTAAAGCTCAATCATGTTGGGACTCGGCTTTGGATCCTCAGCGTAATGGGGATTTTTTATTTCGTTTATTTTAGAAATTTACTAATTAGCCTTGTTTTGAATTTCAGCTATCATTTCTTCGATAATTTTTTGAATTTGAGGCAACAAGTTTTGAGTGTATTTTTGGCTGATAACCATCGATTGTTCCATTAATAACGGCATCTTTTCAATCATTTTTTGACCAACTGGAGACTCGTAAAAAGTAATTAACCCTTGAATCTCTTCTTCGGTATAGACCGACATGTATAATTGGATATAGTCATCTTTCATCTTATCCCAACTCATTTCGGTTTTCATTACATCAATCATTTTACCAAAATATTTTTCAATTATCGGGGATTGATCTTGAGGGACATTCATTTGTTTGAGTTGTTGCAATACGAATTGCTTGATTCGCGGAAAAACTTGTTCATAACCCTGATCCACTTCTGTTAGTACTAGAAGCTTCTCAATAGAAGCGCGGTGGGTATTTTCATTTGCAGCGACACTGAAAGAAAAGATTAAGGCAACTAATACTAATAAGAAAAATGATTTTAATTTCTTCACCTTTATACACCCCTAACTTTTTTAAAAGTATCTTCGACCGGCAGTGTAATATATTTCTATAATTTTTAGTAATTTCCTTTATTGTGTTCTGAATCAGAATTTCGAGAGGGACGGTGGCGTTCTCAGTTCTCAGTTGACTGTTAACAGTTTTTCAGGGGTAGTTCTATCAATAGGTAATGGTCATGAATAACGGGATTGATTTTAGCTCCATTCTGGGGTTGGTTGTAACAACCGTGGTATTGATGGCATGGATTGAGGGGACAATTGAACGGCCAATCAATAATATCTCAATTAATGATATCTCAATCAATAACGCCAATCAAAGGGTTAAATCCCTTTGCTGACAATATCAAACCGGAAAAATCCGGCTTAAAATGAACACCCAAATTGTTTCAGTCCCATTCATGGGGGTTGGTTGTGACAGCCGTGGTATTGATGCCACGGATTGAGGGGAATAAATAACATCCGGGCTAATTAATGGTGTCAATCAATGTCGTCAAGCAAAGGGCTAAAGCCCTTTGCTGTCAAGACCAACCCGATTGAAACCGGCTAAATAATGACGGGTACTTGAGTGGTTTTAGCCTCATTCATGGGGGTTGGTTGTGACAGCCGTGATATTGATGCCACGGATTGAGGAGAATGAATAACATCCGGGCCAATTAAATGGTGTCAATCAATGTCGTAAAGCAAAAGGCTAAACCCCTTTGCTGTAAAAACCAACCCGGTTAAAACCGGCTTAAGGACGATTTTCCGGGCGAGTAGTGTCTCCAACGATCATAATGATATGCCTCCGAACTTTTGCAGTTTTCTTTTTGACATTCGACTTTGGACTTTTGATATTTGACTCAACCCAAGAAAATCATTCTGGATTTTTGCCATCAGAAACAGCATACAATCAGTGCAATCCGCGAAATCTTTGTAATCCCGGTCCAAAATATCTTCAAAGAAAAAACTCTTCTTCTACCAGCGAAAAACAATAAAAACTTACATGAATTCAATAAATTTTCTTGATTGACAGTAAATTCATTTTTATTTACAATTGGAAATAGATGCCATTAATTTGGATATAAAGAGCCTGGTTTGGATTTGTAACAAAAAAGAATGGAACTTCGAAAACCGGCATGGAGATTGAGTGGTTTTTTGGTTTAGGTAATTATTGAGGTTTATTTATCTTATCGAAATTTTAATAAATACCAATTATTGAAAGGGGTTTAGTAATGATAAAGAATAGAAGGGGTTTTTTATTATTTTTCAACTTGATTATAAATTTACTTCAGCATAAGGTGCCGGAGGCATAATAAGACAGGCGTTAACAAGTTTCGCAAAGATTTGATGTTCACAAAAGCGTCTATTAAAACGGTAACAGAATTCATCCAAGT
>JAEZJK010000104.1 GCA_023415835.1 Bacillota bacterium | reverse complement strand
GATCAGTGGACTTGCCGGGTTCAATACTGGACTTCGATTGTTACACACTTTTCTATTTATTTTGAAGATAGGTTTAATAAATATTTACAGTAGAAATGAAGTTTACACAAAATTATTGACAGACCCTATCGCGACGCAGTCGTTGATCGATTCCTACGGGTTGTTCAGTGTTTTCTACGAGGTAGTCAACGATTCCTACGGGTCGTTTAGTGGTTCCTACGTGTTAGTCGACGGTTCCTACGAGGTGGTCAACGATTCCTACGGGTCGTCCAGCGGTTCCTACGTGGTAGTCGATGGTTCCTACGAGGTGGTTAACGGTTCCTACGGGTTATTCCATGATTTCTACGAGTCGTTGAACGGTTCCTATGGGACATCCAGTTTTATCCAGAAAGAAACAGTGTAAATCCAACAATTAGCATAGTGCTTTGTGCCAAATTACTAAACTAAAAAAGGCCTTGCCAGGAAATTTCTCTCCCGGCAAGGCCTTTTTAATCGATTTTAAGAACCCTATCTATTAATCAAATACTTTGGCAACCACTGCTTCCAGGGTTGAAGGGGCGGGTTCCCCCCGCTGCAATGATCGCAAGGCCTCGAGATCGGACTTCCAAACCAATTCCCCGGGGGCAACAACGAATACGCTATCCGGCTGATGGGTTGTAAGGGGCTTGTTGTTATTAATTTATTCCCCGGTAAACTATTCTGAAACGAAATTTCAATGATGGTAAAGTCCCGTTTTTGAATACTCCGCTTCTTCAGTAAAGGTTATTCCGGGATAAGGGGTAAGTATCTATTGGGGCACGAGTTAAGTTAAGTTGTGATTTCATTCAGGGTTAAAGGATTTCCCCGGACCAACGGCGAAAAGATCAATGTTCGCAAAAAATTAATGAAATATGTGGTTGAAGGGACCCTAATGAAAAAACGTTCCTTAAAGGGGCATAAGTTCGGTTTTTGCCTGGTACTGGGCCTGACATGCATTTGTTTGGGTTTTTTTATGGCAACCAAGTTTTTAAAGGCGGTTACCATTGTTCCCGCTATCATCGACCTGCCGTTGGAAGACGGCCGATGGATATCGTTTTACGATTGGCGGCAAAAAGAGGTAATAAAGGTTTTTGTTAGGGAGCAAACCAAAATCCGGGTCTCCCAAATGCCTACTTTACTCCAAAGGGCATTCGTCCAAAACAAGGATGCCCGCTTTTTTAACCATAATCGAAGTATCAGCGACCTTTCTAATACTTTTATCTTGGAAGTTAAGGCCTTTTTTGGCCTAAGCGCTCTTAATCAATACTACCGGGACATACCCTCTACGCTAGCGTATAATCTCTTCTTGATCCGTAAAAAATCCCTGCCCCATCGGCTGGATGAAGCGATCTTAGCCTATAAGATCGAACGTAAATACCGTAAGGAAGAAATTTTGGAATGTTATTTGAATAATATTTATTTCGGTGAGGGTATCCTCGGGGTGGAGGCCGCTTCCAGTTATTACTTTGGGAAAACCGCCATCAAGTTACAACCTCATGAAACCGCATTCCTAATCGGTTTGGCGACGGATACCTTATCCCCGGATATTGCCAAGAAGGAACAATTATTGCATAATCCGGCGGCGGCGAAAACCATTCGGGATCAAGTGTTGGATCAAATGGCCAGGGGAGGTATTATTACTCTAAAGCAAGCCGGTGATTTAAAACGAAAGCCGTTGGGAGTGGTTTCTTACTAATAAAACATTATTTTATGATCGCAAATTACGAACATTAGTTCGTGAAAATAGGAGGGTTTTTTTTATGTGTGAAGAACGTATTACTCAAACTTATGTGTAGGTGTGGAAAATGAAAAATATGAATCACAATATACCATCGCTTGAGCTGTGTGCAGGAGCTGGTGGGCAGGCTCTTGGAATGGAGAAAGCTGGCTTTGAACATACATGTTTAGTTGAAATTGACCACGATGCTTGTTCCACACTTAAATTAAATCGTCCTTACTGGAATATAATTGAAGATGACCTTCACGAATTCGATGCCCGTCCCTGGAAAGGAATTGATTTATTATCTGGAGGGTTTCCCTGTCCTCCATTTTCTGTAGCAGGTAAACAAATGGGTGAAAAAGACGATAGAAATCTATTTGAAGTTGGACTGCGAATAGTTGATCAAATTAGACCTAAAGCAGTAATGTTTGAAAATGTTCGCGGCTTTCTTGACACTATTTTTGATGACTACCGAAGCCGTATTCTTGAACGCCTTCGAAAATTAGGATATAAGGTTGAATGGAGATTACTTAACGCCTCTGACTTTGGTGTACCTCAACTTAGACCGCGGGTTGTCATTGTAGCATTAAAAAAAGATATTTTTGACTATTTCAAATGGCCAAATGAAATAAAAACTCCCCTAACTGTTGGTGAAACGCTATATGATCTAATGGCTGAGAATAGTTGGCAAGGAGCCCGGCTTTGGGCGGATAAAGCAAATGATATTGCCCCTACTATAGTTGGCGGCTCAAAAAAACATGGAGGACCAGATTTAGGGCCAACCCGAGCAAAAAGGGCCTGGGCATCGTTGGGGGTAGATGGGCATGGTATAGCTTATGAAGCCCCTTTACCTGATTTTTGTGGAATGCCAAAATTAACGGTTCGTATGGTGGCGCGAATTCAAGGATTTGATGATAGTTGGCAACTATACGGGAAAAAGACGAGTGCATATCGCCAAGTAGGAAATGCATTTCCGCCTCCTGTCGCACAAGCTGTCTCCCACAATATTGCTAATACTCTCATACATAGTAAAAAAGCGGTTGTAGTAAATACCTCAATAAAAAAGACTAAAACAGGTTAATAAAAAGAATAGATCATTGAAAGGAATAGCAATGGCTGATTCATTAATTGCAGTTGCCCGAAAGAATTATCACGTGAGTTTACTTAAAACGTTATTAACTGTTAATAAAGATAATGTTCCTAGTAATGCTGATAAAGATAGCAAACTTTCTGTCCGGATAGCTCAACATATTGCTGAAATGCTTCGCTCAGAAGCCGGAGAAAGATTGGCTGGTCAAACAAGTGGGAATGAATTTGAAGTCCTTAATGAAGGTTTTTTAAAGGAAACTTTTCTATCACTTTCTCACATTCGTCCAGGGAACTGGGAGATAAAACGGATCGGAAATCGTAATCGAATGGCAATTGCTGAATATGAACAATATGCTCATCTTATTGAGTTGGATAAAGTAGCGAAATCTAATCCTAAACTTGCTGCGGCTTTAGGAAACGACTATACTATAACACCAGATGTGATCATAATTCATCATTTACTCAAAGATGAAGAAATTAATAACCCTAACACTATAGTTGATTCAGAAGTCAGCCGTAAAGCGAATATCCGTGAAATAAATGGAGGTCAACCACTACTTCACGCAAGCATATCATCAAAATGGACTATTCGCTCTGATAGGAGTCAAAATAGTCGCTCAGAAGCGCTTAATCTTATTCGTAACCGAAAAGGACATCTTCCTCATATTGTTGTCGTAACTGCTGAACCCTTACCAAGTCGGCTTGCTTCAATTGCATTAGGGACTGGAGATATAGATTGCGTCTATCATTTTGCTCTGAATGAACTGGTTGCGTCTGTCAAAGCTATAAATGCAGAAGATGCGGAAGAACTACTTAATATCATGATTGATGGAAAACGGTTAAAAGATATATCCGATTTGCCATTAGATCTGGCAATTTAAGTTCTCCAACATACCGGACCTAGGCCAGTCCATCGTGGACATGGCCAAAAAAATAGAAGTTTCACTTTAAATTATTTACACATTAATTATGTATGAATTTTTTATAAATCAAGTCTAAATTATAAAATTGGGGGGGTACATGAGTGTTTTTATTTTACCATCATCAATAAAATGAAAAGAACTATAATTACTATAAAGGCATATTATTTGAAAAGCTACTTGCAGAGTACTTAGATAAAAACGGTTATCGTGTATCTATCAGACAAAAACATAATAGTCTAGAATATGACTTAGAAGGAACTGATAAAACAACGGCTGTAAAAATTGTTGGGGAAGCTAAAGCACATGAAGCATCAATTGATGGACAAACTATTAGTGCATTTGTGGGTAAATTAATTCCCTTGGGAATAATACAAAAAGAGATACATGGAATTTTTTTATCAACATCGCCCCTTACTCCTGAAGGAAAAGACTACTTCGATCAAGTCAAAGAAATGGGTATTGTCTGTTTTACTGGTGAGGAATTGTTTGAAAAAATTATTGAAGCCCTGAATTTACCTACAAAAATTCAGGTTTTTAATAAAGTAAAAAGCCTTAAATATACTCCACTAATGGACTATTTATTAACTACAAGTTACGGATATAATAGAGTGGTCATTGCTAGTATAAATACTTCACTTAATCCTTCTCACTTCTTTGTATTTACACAAGACTTTAATTTGATTGATGATATTAACCTTCTAAAGCAATACCAATCCAATATTAACATATTATCTGCCTTAGAACCTGTATATTCTCAAGTAATTCTTACAAATAAAAAAGAGTATCGTATTATTCAAGAAGGCTTATTACTAGGTAAAGATTGGTTCAGCTGTCGTGTGGGTTGAGGTCCGGTACGTAGGAGACAGTACTGTTCCTGCTGGCGAGGCGCGGGATATAAATCATAAAGTTATCTTAAAGTCGTGTATTCACGGGGAATCGCGCCCACATTTTCAAAACCAAGTCGGCATCGCCACTAGGTTTTGAAAACGTCAGGAACGGGTGGACGTAATACGAAGTTTTTTGGGTGTGGCGCCGAACAAGTTTGAAAGAGGCTGAGTTCGGTTCCATCAACTACAATTTTATTTTATACGAGATAGGGGGTTAAAGCATGAAAAAATATTGTCTTTTTTCATTACTACTGATAACTTTATTTGTTAGTAATATCACCGCCGGTTCAACCAACAACACCAAATTCATCCAAATGGACTGGGAACTTCAAGCGGCTGTTGACCAAGCGGGGCAAAAACAAGAACTGTTCGTCCCGGTTGAGCCGTTGGACTTCGATACCACTCTCAGTTGGGATTTTACCATCGCTAAAAAAGGGCTATCTGCGGAGAAACAAGCCGCTTATTTTATGATTGAAGAAACCGGCGCCCTTCCGAAACAGTTGCAAAGGAGTTCCGCTTCGGCTTCGGGAAGAATGATTATTCCCAGAGGGACTAGGTATAAAGTGACTATTAATGCCGGCGAATATTCGAGGCTATTGGTAAAAAGCGGGGCCGAAGTCAACGCCAAATTGAAGTATACCGAAGCCCTGGTTGAATACAGCCAAGGGGATCAACCTTATCTTTTTAATTTTGAAATTAAAGGTCCGGCTGGTATTAAAGACTGGCGTTGGGAATGGGGGAACGATCAAACCTCCAATGGCGGCCAAGTTACATACCAATTTGACCGGGACGGACAAATCCCGGTGGTAGTAATCGGAAAAGGCGACTCCTCGAGTGGGGAGGGTCCTAAAAAGTTCTACTTTGAAATGGATGTGCCGCCGTTAGTTGTTTTAAACCCTAAAATTGATCCTTTAACCGGGCCGGTTGAGCTGGCGGTAACCGTTCAAGCCAATGCGGTGGTTAATTACGGCCAAAAAGCTTCTTATGTATGGAACTTTGGGAATGGGGTGGAGTTGGCCGGCCCGGAGGCTAAAAACAACTATCTCAAACCCGGCAAGTATTTGTTGACTTTAACCACTAAGGTGGACAAGTATAACATCAAAAAAAGCTGGTTGGTTGAAGCTGCACCTTTAACTGTTACCACTAATACGGTAATTACCCCGACCAGTGGCCCGGTGCCATTGGATGTTAAAGGTTCGGTGACGCCTAAAGTGGTTGGGGGACCGACGCAACTCCAGTTTATCTGGAATGTAGCCGGTGAAAAAACTGAAGCTACCGGTTTTACTAAAAAGATAACCGAACCCGGTGAATACCAGGTTGTTTTAAAGACAGTCGACAAGCTTCATCCGGAACTGCTGATCCCAGATGAAGTTACCGTTATCAAGGCCTTAGCCCCACGGATCACGCTAGCGCCAATGGTTTCAATCGCCAATGGGGTCATTCCGCTGACGGTAAGCTTTGATCCAGGGATCAAAGTGGAAGGTTCCCCGGTTGATCTGGTTTATCATTGGGATTTCGGTGATGGGGAAACCAGTAATGAAGCAAAGCCAAAACATGTATACCGAAAAGCCGGCAATTACCTGGTTCAATTAATGGTTAACGATCGGCTCCATCCCGGTAACTTGGCTACCGCTTCGATCCCGATGTCGGTATTAGCCCCGGAAATGAAAGTAAATGTTGTTTCCAGCGTTACCAAAGGTTTAGTGCCCCTTACAATAAATTTTAATGCCCAGGTAGGAATAACCGGTTCCCCTTGTGAACCTTTATATATTTGGAACTTTGGCGATGGAGCCACCAGCTTTGAACAAAATCCAGCCCATACCTTCAGGCAGGAGGGCGTTCAAACCGTATCCCTGGAGGTTAAAGACAGGCTGCATCCGGAGAATGTTGTCAAAACTACCTTGGAGATCGAGGTTAAAATGCCTAAACTCCGGTTGACCGCCTCAGTCACTCCAACTTCCGGGAATGCCCCGTTGTCAATCCAATGCCGGGCTTGGGGAGAAAAGGAAGGATCCTCGAATTCGAAACTCGTCTATACTTGGGATTTTAGCGAAGGGGAAAAAGCGGCTGGTTTGGATCAGCGGCACACTTACGAAAAGAAGGGAACATATATTGTAAGGGTGACGGTAGAAGATCCGGAACTGGGATTGAAGGAAGAGAAGAGTTTTAAAGTTACGGTGAAATGAATTGATTGATTAAAAAGGGGGTCCTTGAGTACAAGGGCCCCTATTTGAATCAATCCTAATCAGGGATTAACATTCTCCAATTCCAAGGTTTCCAGGTTTAACCGCCGGTAGTAACAATTGCGCGGTTCCCCCTTGCAATTATTAGTATGGCAAATCCCGCCCCGGCGGGGCCGGACTTTAAAAACCAAAGAATTCTGTTCGCAGTTTACATAGGCCTCCAATAATTCAAAAGTTTCCCCAGAGGTCTTGCCTTTTTCCCAAAGCTCATTCCGGGAAGTGGACCAGAAGACCGCCGTTTTGGTTTGGATCGCGGTTTTCAAAGCCAGTTCGTTAACATACGCTATCAGGATGATTTCATTAGTATCGGCGTTTTGCACCGCCACCGGAATCACATCGGAACATTTGGCGGCAATTTTTGCGATTTTAGAAAAATCGAGCTGTAACTGGTTTCCTTCCTCAAGCTCTTTCATTTGATACTCCTTTAAGATATATTTTTTCAATAATATATCATATTTGTCACCATTTTGTCTATTTAATCCCAAGCACTTGAAACCCCTATTTTAAATGGGTGAAGAATGCGATAATATTAAAGGGCAAAGTTCAAAAGTTCAAAGTTTAAAATCCACCGACTACTAATTGGTAGTTTTTTTGAGAGGAGCTAATGGCTTTTGGTTTTAAGCTAACAGCTAACAGCTAATAGCTAACTGCTAACCGCCAATTGCCTATGATTCAACCTTTGACTTTCAATTGCGAAATTTGTGGTTGGAGGCGCCACCTTGAAGTTAGCCGTCAATTTTTCCGAAGCTTTACTAATCCTATTTGCCGAAGATCCCGGCTTGCCAGTGGACTTTGTTAAAGTTCCAACCATACCTTTTCCGGAATGTTTTTCTCAGTTCGAGCGGGGGCGTGTTTTTCGAAAACTAATGCCTCATCTTGCTCAAACGGGAGTGATTTCCCTAGGGCATCCGTTGCCTAGGGAACAGTTCAACCGGGAATTGGTGGCTAAGGTAATTAACTTAACCGAACCGCCATATTTATCGACCCACTTAGAAGCGATGGTGGACTTTTTTCCCGGATTCCAAAACGAACAACATCAATTTCATCCGGAACTCCATAAGGAAATGCTTGATCGTTTTTTAAACGGTATTGATTTAGTAAAAAAAGAGACCGGGTTACCGCTCTTAGTGGAGAACATTCCCTATTATCCTTGGGGGCGCCATTACAAACTGGGCTCAGATCCGGCTTTTATTACCGAAGTATGCGAGGCCGGGGATTGCGGGCTTTTATTGGACATTGCCCATGCCAGATGCAGCGCCTGGAATTTTGGGATCTCAATTGAGGAGTATCTTAAGGGGTTGCCTTTGCACAGGATGGTTGAGATCCACCTGGCCGGTACTGAACTACGGGGCGAAGGGATCCGGGATACCCATACCAAGTTAACCGATGATGATTATCAGTTGTTCGAACCCATCCTGGGAATGGTGAACCCCGAGACAGTCACAATCGAGTACGGCGGCCTACCTGACCGGATTATGGACCCGGAACAAAAATTTGAACCGATCCAGCGCAACGACCCGCTGGAATTGAAAGAGATGATTGAAAGGGTTTTAGCTATTTTTGATGCATCACTAATTAGGCTGGGGAGAGTTTGAAGTTAGAAAGTTCCTTTTTTGGCGACTTGAAACGAGAAGATTGCCCCGGAAAACATAAATAGGGCAGTGATTACCAAGCTGCCCCGGATTCCTAGAAATGGGACTTTGGTCAAAAACAAACCGATAACCGGACCAAACGCCCCGGCCAAATTACCGGTTACGGTATTCATAGCTACAAAACGGGAGCGGTCTTTAAAAGGCGAAACAGCTAAAACCATATATTGAAAGCAGATCATATAAGCATTTCCAGTGAATCCCCAAATCAAAGCGGCCAAATACAACCAAGGAAGCTTGGGCGTTACCGCCCAAATTAAAGGCGGTACGATTGACGTCAAAGTGCTGAATAGTAAAACATAACGATAGCCCCAACGGTTTGAGGCATAACCTCCGTAATAAGAACCGAACAATGCAGCCAGCCCTGTAAGGGTGATTATCAGTCCGATGGTAGCGTTATTCAGCCCTAACTCTTGAACTTGCCTTAATGTAAAAAGCGGTATAGCCATGGAGTAACCAATATGAAAAATAAAGATGGCAAAGGAAGTCAGGCTAAACATCGGCCCGTAAATAGGGTCTTTGAATGTGCCGATGGTTGTCTTGAAATCAAATTGAAATAAGGGGCTATTACTGGTCCGGTATTGATTTTTAGTTTCACCCGGTTCGGGAACAATCGGTTCAATATGTTTAGTAAGGTAATAAAAAGAAACCATGGTTCCGGCGAAAGATAAAATAAGTATCAAAGAAAAAGCAGGCAAAAACGGCATTTTACCTAGGACAACACCTGTAAATACCGTTCCAAGTAAAGTGGTCGCTCCCGTAAAGGCATTTCGGGTACCAAAAAAACGGCCTTGCATTTCCTCAGGGACAATGTTACTCATCATCGGGGACCAGGAAAGAGTGCAAAAAGCCCAGGGAATATATGTTATTCCCCACATAAAAAAGAGCATCCAAGCATGCCATGGTTTGGGGAACAAGGGGATCAGGGCTATCAAGAAAATGGATAACCTGACTAAAAGGCTAGGAGGCATTAGGACTGGTTTTTTCTTTTGGAAACTATTAACGTAAGAAGCGGCCAACAAAGAAACTACACTTAAAACAATCGGTTGGATTGATGCAATTAAACTAACCAACTCTGTAGGACCGTTAAAACGTAATACGTACAGGCCTAAATAAGGAATGGTAGTTCCCATCATAAAACAATATGTCATCCCGTCAATATAAGAGTACCGAATATTCCGGGATAAGAGGCGATGTTGTAATTTTTTGTTGATATACATAGTACTCTCTTTATTTCGCCGAATAGCTTGGGAAACCCTTTTGTTTTTGATATTGTTACAAATAATTAAACCAGAGTATTAACGGCTATGGAAATATATTATGCAGGGAAACAATAATTAGTCGCGAATAGAATAAATTTGGGATAAAATTTACAATCTAAGGTAATTAGAAGTGTACATCTTAATGAATGAGTGAGGGTGATCCTGTGGGTAATCTGTTTCAACGTTTACGGTCGCACCATATTTTGGGGGAGTTTTTTAATTTTCGCACTTTTATTCAATTTTTCCGTTACATTTTCGTAGGGGTTTTATCATTTATCACCGAGACTTCACTTTTATACTTATTAACCGACCATTTTAAACTCTGGTACCTCTATTCAAACTCAATTGCATATATCGTTGTATTTTGGCTTAATTTTTTGTTGAACCGGTTTTGGGCTTTTCAATCAAAAGATAATTTACAACGGCAAATGCTTATGTATTTGTGTTTATTCGTATTCAACTTGATAGCTTCTAGCGGTATAATGTATTTATTGACCAGCGTGTTTAAGTTTTATTATTTGGTTTCCAAGGTTTTTGCCGTAGGATTGGTAGTATCTTGGAACTTCGTTATCTATAAAAAAGTAATCTATAAAACATGACATTGTATAAAAAGTGTAACAGACAAGAAGGGATTTTGCCTTTGAAGTCGAATTCAAAAAAAGTTAAAGTATATTCATAAAGGTATGCACCTTTCCTGAAAAAATGCGTATCTCTTTGAATATGTATTATCTATTTGCTTTGGATAAAAAGAGGGATCAATGAGTTCTTTTAAAATTTCAATCATCATTCCCGTTTATAACGAAGAAAAGCAAATTCGCGAGAGTTTACGGATCATCCAAAGCAGCTTGGAGAAATGCAACATTAACCATGGGTTTATTTTGGTTGATGATGGTTCCAAAGACCATACCTGGCGGGTTTTAACAGAAGTAGCCTCCCAAACTGACGGTATTCGAGCGATTCGGTTGAGCCGGAACTTCGGGAAGGAAGCGGCTCTTTGCGCCGGCCTGGAACAAGCGGACGGCGACGCCTGCCTAGTAATGGATGCCGACTTGCAACACCCTCCAGAGCTCATTCCGGAAATGGTGCGATTGTGGCAAGATGGTTTTGAGATTGTAGAAGCGGTCAAGGCTTCCCGGGGAAAAGAAAATTTTTTCCATGGAATAAGCGCGAGGTTTTTTTATGGAATTCTCAAGGCCTTCTCGGGAATTGATTTGAATATGGCCTCGGATTTTAAGTTGCTCGACGCCAAAGTCATTGCTTCATGGCGGGAGATGAACGAGCGTAATACCTTTTTCAGGGGAATGGTGGCTTGGGTTGGTTATCAAAGCGTTACCATTCCGTTTGAAGTTCCGGAACGGATCCACGGTTCCAGTAAATGGTCGACCCTGAAACTAATTAAACTGGCAATTACCGCGATAACCTCTTTTTCTTCACTTCCGTTGCAAATCGTCACTTTTTTAGGAGCCATCTTTTTCATTGGTTCAATCATACTCGGAATCCAAACTTTATATATGAAATTTAGCGGCATTGCGGTAAGTGGTTTTACTACTGTCATTTTACTGTTGTTAATTATCGGAAGTTGCCTGATGATTTGTTTAGGGATTATCGGCACCTATATCGCTAAAATCTATGAGGAAGTGAAGAACCGGCCCAGATACATCATTTCTGAAACCCGTAACATCAATCAAATAACAGCAGTCCGGAAAACTTGGGGCGGGAATCATTATTGACGGTTTTTAACTGGCTTCGGACATACAAACAAGAGGTGGGGCTGAATGTTGGCTATTCTGTATCTGGCAACCGGATGGTATCTCGGACAACAAATAATAAAACGGTTTTTTTCTCAACTTAATCAACTTGAAAACCGAAACAGCCTCTATGGCTTAAAAATCCCTTTAAAGCATTGGATGGTTACATATCCCGCCTCATTTTTAATTGGCACTTTATTAATAACCTGGGTTACTTATTTTTGCGCTTATTTCTTTAAAGCTAAACCGAATCCGCTTTTTTACGGGAATATTTGCTCGTTAACCTTTTTTACCGCTGGGGCGCTTTTTTTTATAATTACTAAACGCCGGGAATACCTAAACACCTTTAAAAAGATCAACCGGTCACAAGTGATTAAGTTTTTTCAAAAATACCGGCTGGAAACGCTCTTAATCACTGTAATTTTTACGGTTGCTTGTTTTATGATGTTTTATACCTTTCACATCAAAGACGGCCGGATTTATGTGGGGTTATCCGTTTTTAGCGATTTTGGCCCACACTTGGCGGTAATCCGCTCGTTTTCTTATGGCGTTAATTTTCCCACCGAATACCCCCATTTTGCCAATGGGCAGGCCCGTTATCACTTTCTATTTCAATTTTTAACCGGAAATTTGGAGTTTTTAGGTTTGCCGTTGGATTGGGCCTTTAACCTGCCTAGTATTTTATCATTTGTTTCATTTTTAATCTTACTTTATGCCCTTGCAGTTATCATAATGGGCCGGCAGTGGGTTGGTATTTTAACCGTTATTCTATTCTTTTTCAGAAGTTCGATGGCGTTCTTTAGATATCTTGGCGAACTTTTTAATAACAATCAGAATGTGTTAGCTAATATTTTGCAAAATGAGACGTTTATCGGGAAGACGCTTCACGAAGACTGGGGCCTTTGGGCGCAGAACGTTTATGTCAATCAACGCCATTTCTCTTTCTCTTTGGGCATCATGTTGATCGTTATTGTCATGGCGCTCCCTCTGGTCACCAAAATGCTTAATGCCGTGAAGGCGGCGGGCGAATCTAATAATTCGCGAAGCGTTAGCCTGAATGAGTTTCTCCTGAAAGGGGACGCCTGGTTACCGCACCAATGGGGACAGCCAATCGTAATCGGATTACTCTTGGGATTGACCGGCTTTTGGAATGGGGCCGTAGTGATTGGAACCTTACTAATACTGATGGTTCTGGCGGTTTTTTCAAAACACCGGTTCGAATATTTAATTATTGCCTTGCTCACGGTAATATTAACCTTTTTGCAAACTTCATTTTTTATCGGGTCCGGTAGTTCAGTGGTTCAGCCCAGGTTAGAGATTGGTTTTTTGGCCTATCAAAAGGATTGGCCGGGGATTTTGATTTTTTATAAAGAATTATTGGGCTTCTTACCTTTGGCGTTAATTGCCGGTTTTTGCTTCGCGCCAAGAGGGAGTTTTTTGCTAGCAACGGCCTTTCTGGCTCCTTTAGTTTTCGCTACTACGGTTCAATTAACGCCGGATATCGCCATGAACCATAAATTTGTAATCATTTCGGTCCTGCTGTTAAACATGGTTGCCGCTAATTTCCTATATTATTTATTTAAGGCAGACTGGTTGCCGCTCCGGAATTGGGATTGGAAACGGAAAAACTTGGGTGGATCCGAAGATTTGGCGACTACCAATGAACCGGGGCAAGGATTAACCAAACAGACTGCCGGGGAAATTAACGAGAACCCTCCGGTTGATCATAAAGTGAATATCCTTAATAACTTACACCACATGTTCATCGATAACCTATCTACATTATGGTCACATCAACTAACCAAACTGACTGTCCGGGCCTTGATGAGATATTTAGCATTAATCCTTTTGATTAGCTTAACAATTACCGGGGTAGTTGATTTGATAACTTTAATCAATAAAAACATTCCCCAAAAAGCCATCGTGGTGGAAGTGAATGATCCCATTTTAGAATGGGTTAGGAATAATACCCAACCCAACGAAATGTTTTTAACCGACGCTTATTGTATTCATCCCATCTTACTGGCCGGGCGCAAGATTTTTTACGGATGGCCTTATTTTACATGGTCGGCGGGGTATGACACTGATGCGCGAAAATATGTGGTAGGAAGTATCTATGGCGGTAATGATTCGGATCAAGTAAAAGAGCTACTTCGCCAAAACCAGATCCGGTATGTTGTTATCGAGGACGGCAACCGGATCTCTCGGGAATACCGGCTCAATGAAACGCTTTTCCGGGATAGTTTTGAACTGGTTTACGAAAACCAACAACTCCGGATTAGTATTTATAAATCTTATTAAATCTAATTCGTAAATTTAGGCGGTTTCATAATTCCTTTTTTCCGGCTTCGCATACAATATATTGATAGACTAAAATAAAACCTACACTATATATTGCATGCGAAGATAAATTTTTGTAATTATGAAACTCGCTCAAA
>JAEZJK010000092.1 GCA_023415835.1 Bacillota bacterium | reverse complement strand
CTAATTTTTTTATCCGTCGCTTCGCTCCGACCTGTCCAGTTTGATCCGGAATCATTGTCCACTTTGAACCGGAATACCTGTCCAGTTTAAACCGGATTCGGTGTCCAGTTTGACCGAAATATGCACGAAGTAAGCGACGCTATCTCAATAATGGGAATTTATTTGGATCAAATAATTTCTGTTGATACTTCAAGCATGTTTGTAAAATCGCAAAAACTTAAAAGCATGGGAGAAGGTGAAGATGAAGAAGAACTGCCGTGGTCCACTGAGTGCGATAAGGATGGCTGGTATACGGCAGTTGTACCTTATTCGGAAGAAGGATATTATTCTGGAACCGAAACATATAAAATGCGCTATCTTTCCGAAACAAAGAAAATTGAGTATTCTATGATAGATGAATGTACATATCACGATGGTTCTACATCTAGCACTTCTACTTTCACCAGTATTTTCAAAGGGGAAAATGGTTTGTGGAATGGAGAGGATACTTTAGAAATAAACAATCCTTTTTTAGGGAAGCATTCCAGGAAAACAAAATTTGAAGACTTAGATGCAACTAACGGGTGTGGAAGATTTACTATATGGGTGGACGGATCCTTATATGCAGAGCTCACAATTACCCCGGAAGGCACTGAGAATGTCCGGATAACAGGATATACTTACGAAGGTAGTACCAAAAAAGAGATTGATAAAACATTACCAGTAGGTACAGCTGACGGAGATAGCGGTGGTACAACTGACGGAGATAGTGATGATACAACTGGTGGGGATAGTGATGAAGGCGGAATAACTACTCCATAAAATTACATATGTAATCGGACAAGTTTCTTTTATTGGCAAGGACTGTAACAACTATGGTCCTTGCTAAATTTTTGTGCTTGATACCTAGTCTATTCCAAAAAGCTTAAGAGCAGTAACTTCCGCCTTCACTTGGGCAAAGTAATGATCCGCATTCTATGGTAACGTTGATGAGTTCGGAGGTTTAATGTTAAACGGGAAAAAAGGTATGCAACTTAGGCGGATTCATATCTTTATTAAGATCCGACGGGTTAAATGTTACGAAGCCAGCAGCCTTTTTACTTCTTTCAACGAGTAAATAACAGTCCCTTTCCAATCGGTGATGTCGCGGTAAACGTCGTATTCACGGTCATAATCAACCCGAATCAGCGCGGGGCGCATTCCAACCTCCAAAGCTCCCCGGAGTTCCGCGCTGCTGCCGTCACCGATATAAATGCATTCCTCAGCAGCAACCTTCATAAGTTTGCAAGCTTCTTTATAAATCCGCGGGTCAGGTTTGTTAATCCCAAGCAGGCAAGAGAAGATCGAAGCGTCGAGCAGCGATGCTAAAGGAGTGGAAGGCCATACCAAGGGGACTTCCATTGAACATCCGCTGATCAGGCCGATTTTAAAACCATCTTTTTTTAAGAGGTTAAGGGTTTCAATCGCCTCCACCCTTGGGGTGAGAGTTTGATAAGTAAAATCCAACAACGCCTTGGTCGCTTTCATAATCTTTGAACTTTCCGAGGCGACGCCCATCGCATTACAGACATATTCGATACAAGCCTTTACAGTGGAGAACTCACCTAGTTCCCGTTGTTTAAATGAGTCAAACCATCTTTGGGCAAATTCCTGTTGGGGCGCTCCCAGAAGATAAGCCATCTCCCAGACGCACTCGTTTTCTTTAAAAGGAACCATGTCTACCAAAGTTCCATAGAGGTCAAATATTACGGCCTTCGATTTCATACGATGCTCCATTATTCCAGACTGGACAGGGGAGTTGTTCTCTGCTCCCCGATATGATATATATTACTTTATTTTCCGGAATGAAGCAAGATCGAAATCGAGCCGGGAATGATTCTCCAATACCCCGTTCTGCTCCCGGTTTACTAAAGATTAATGATTTTCATTATAAAAGGTCTCAAAAACCCCCAAATGTTTTAGCTGAATAACCAGATCGCGAAGGGAGACTGCATTAAATTTTTTAAGCACATTTCCAACATGGGTCCGGAACGTGGATGCTTCGATATGTCTCATTGCAATGATTTGGCTTTGGGTTTTCCCTTCGGCAAATAGTTTTAATAACTCCAACTCCGTCGGGGTTAATTTATATACAACATTCAGAGTTGAAACTAAGGTGGCGCGTTCGGATCGGAGCGCCCGGAATTCCTCCCGGATCAGCCTGGCAATCTGCGGCCGGATGGCGGTTTGATCCCGGGCGGCCGCCCGGATGGCTTCCAAAATTTCAATAGCGGAGGAATTCCTAAGTAGATAATCAACGGCGCCGGCCTCAAAAGCGGCTAACACAGTTTCTTCATCAGTTAATTCTGTAAAGGCCACTGAACGTATTTCCGGGGCTTCTACGGCTAACGTCCGGATTGCGTCAATCCCGGCTAAGGGGGCTTCCATCTCAATATCCATTAAGGCCACATTCGGTTTTAGCGCTAGGGCATGTTCAACTGCTAAAGGGCCGTTTCCAACGGAACCCACAATTTCCATATCCGGTTCGTGACCTAAAACCATGCTCAAGTACTCTCTAATCGGTAGTAAATCATTGGCAATTAATACTCGGATCTGATTAAAAATCATCTTTATCACCAACCTTCTAAGTATTCCATAAATAGTCCTTAGAAATCAGATGGTCAAATCGTTTGATCCGGGATATACTATTGTTGCACTGGCTAATATTTCTACCTAGTTTGCGGCCTGGACCTCCCGCACGGCTACATTATCAACATAATACTCGGTTCCCGGTTCCGGCCCTTCGGTATATAACTGCAGCGCTTTTAATTCACCGGCCGCTTTCAGTTCATACAAACCGCTGATACAGGTCCATTCCTCATCGGAAACGGTTTTTGATTCGATCCAAGTATAATTGTCACCTCGATTGTCAGTCCTTTTGACGCTAATCCGCCCGGCATCTCTGGGCTTGTTCTTCAGCTTGATCCAGGCGGAAACTTCATATGTCAAGCCGGGCTTCATCACATTCATCAGATCCTGGGCCACGCCTTGCCAGGACTCATTCCGGTTGGTAATCAGGAGACAATATGTCCCGGTCTGGGCAGTTTCATTTGTGACCGTAATCTTACTCGGTCCGCCGAAGTTAAACCATCCGGCCGCCGTACCGTCTTCAAACCCCGGGTTGACCAATAATGAAGGTTCACTGCCCCAGCAGAGTATATCATCGATATAACCGGCTACCGCTTCCCAATCCGCCAAGCCGTCCTGGTTTGGATTGAAGGAAAAATCGTTATCTTGCCGGTAAGTTGCCCCTTGGGTAGAGATTAACCCATGGAAATCAGCTTCTTGTTTTGGTTCTAATGATCCGGCATTGTTATTAAATCCTATTTCTAAGCAAAAGTTTGCTTGAGGAGTAACTGCTTTCATTTTAACAATTGACCCGGTCACCGCAGAACTTGGTATTGATCCGCCACTAAACTCAAATCGTTGTGGCGCTTCGGAATCGAGTGTGTAGAAATAGCGAAGCTTGACTTTTTCCAGGTTTACCGGTACAGTCCCGCTGTTCACAATTTTAAAACGCGGTGTAATTTGGTTGGTTTTAGTGTCAACCGTTTGGTTTTCCATTTGAATCATTATTTTACCCGCTGGAGGTTTGAGGGGAGCTTTAAATTCCAACCAATTCAGCTTACAGGTGGAGTCTTGGTCCCAAGGCGTAAATACTACATAAAAGTCTTTAACGCCTCTAACCTTTTCCACGGGAATCGATACGGTTTCCCAGGCCGTTTTATGCCACGAGCCGGATTTTTTCCCGGTTGCGGTGAAGGAGTACTTCCCAATAGGGGTGCCAAGTGTCGGACTATCTAATAATAGTTCCAGTTTGCCCCGACCATAAACGGCGATTCTCAGATCGCAAGTAGCGGCGCCGTTGTAGAAGTTATAATTCTGATAAGTTGTGAAAGCCCCTTTTTTAGTAAAAACAATTGTTGATCCACCCTCATTACAACCTTCCAGCTTAATATCGGATTGGTCATCAAAATTCTCAGCTTCAATTGGCGTCAGAACCTCCCTGAAACTTAGCTCTCCGGGAAGTTCATTTTCGGCGGCTATAAAGGTGGTGACGCTTTTTGTTTTTAATTGAGCGTTAAATGAATTTTTCGAGACCGGGATTCTATCTAATTTGGCCAGGTTTTCTTTTGCCGAGGTCCGATAGGGAATAATCCCTTTGAACTTTGGAAACTCTTTCAAATTGAAACCGATAGTTTGTTCCTGATCACCGTTGTTAATCGCTACAATGGCGAATTTCCCGCTGCTGTTATCTTTATAAGCCGTCACAAAAACATTGGCGGCCGGATTCGAGTCGGTATTAACCCTGACATATCCGGGCCTGACGAAACGGCTATAATTTCCGATGGTATAGAGACGTTTAAAGGTTTGGAATGTTTTAAAATTCATATCCAAGTGGATCAGGGTTTCCCCTTCTTTATAGGCAACCAGCCACCAGAAAAGCCAGGCGTTGACTTCTGTTATAGTCATATGGTCATGCAGGAGTTTGGCATATTTGAGGCCGTCATTAATGCTGCCGTCGTTGAATCCGATATTAGAAACCTCAGTCTGCCAGATGGACTTGTTCTGGCTTTTAGCCACCGGAAATGGTTTTGCCTTAAAATCGTAAGCGTGGGTTCCGATAATATCAACTCCCTGACCGGCCTCGGGATCGTTTAAGGTATCGATGGCATAATCTTCACTAAAGTTCATTTCTTCCGGTATTATTACTCTTGCATCGACATTATCCCGTTTTAAGGTTGGGGTGAGGTGATTCTTAATAAAGTCCCTGAATTGCGGACCAGTCCAGAGGCAAGAGGAATACGGCGCCGTAAAACCGGGTTCATTGGCTGGCGAAATTGCATGAATATCGATATTGTGATGTTCCTGGTAACCCTGGACATACTTCGACAGGTAGTCGGCAAAAGCTTGATATTTATCCGGACTTAATGCTCCACCTTTAATAACGCTATTATTAGTTTTCATCCAGGCCGGCGGGGACCAAACAGTACTTACAAATCTGGTACAACCCCGTTTTTTGGCCTCATTCATCAGCCAGATCTGATCCTCATCCCCGTCCCAGTTCCAAACCTCTTCTTGAGGTTCAATACTAGGCGTCGCCCCATCGATGGAGTTGCCCCAATCTCCGCCGTCTCCGATGATATTGCGGACGATGCTCAGCCCGATTCCGTTATTTTGGGAGAATAACAAATCAAGAACCTGGTTGCGTTCTTTCTCCGGGTAAGCCATTAGATTGGCGCTTTGATGAAAAGCGCCGGAACCCCCGAAACCCTCGATGGTTTGTTTTTCAATATTCCAATTAACTGTACAAGTGGGTATTGCATTCATTGAGTTAATTGTAATAAGATTTATGATAAAAAATATCATTACAACGAATAAGAATATAAGTTTATGTTTAAATGGTTTAAAATTCATATTATCTCACCCAATCCATCAATTTCAATTATTAGGCGGTTTCATAATTCCTTTTTTCTGGCTTCGCATACAATATATTGATAGACTAAAATAAAACCTACACTATATATTGTATGCGAAGAAAAATTTTTGTAATTATGAAACTCGCTCATTATTATAAAAAAGCAAGGGTACTATATGCTTTTCTGCCCCTTGCTGCTAATTAAATACTAAGTTGTGTTCTATAAGGCATTTTCTAAAACGCAACTTAGTATGTAAGATCAATTTGGAGCCTAGCCTTTAAGAGCGCCAGCCAGTGTATTTCCGTGAATAATTTGTTTATGGAAAACCAAGTACAGAATAATAGTTGGTGCAGTTGTAATAATAACTCCAGCTGAGTATTGCGGGAAGAAATTTGCTCCGAGTTGGCCGATAAACATTGCGACTCGTAACTGTAATGTCATCAATTGGGTTGAATTAATTAAAATCAACGAGAGTAAATAGTCACTCCAAGCGCCCATAAAAGTAAGTATAAAGGCTAATGCAGAAGCTGATTTCGTCAAAGGAAGCATGATTTTAAAGAAAATGGTCCAATGTCCGGCGCCGTCGATACGGGCTGATTCCATTAAGTCATTAGGAAGAGACGTAAAAAAAGAACGGTAAATCATTGTCCAAAATGAAATCCCGAATGTAGTGATGGCTAAAATAACACCAGGTAAAGTATCTATTATACCCATAGTAATTTCTATTTTATACAGCGGAATCAAAACCATTTGCGCCGGAATGAAGAAACCAGCCATAATAAAATAAAACAGGACATCAGTTACTTTGGTGCGGTAACGGGCAAAAATATAACCCGCCATTGCCGAGATCGGGACCGTTAGTAAAACAACACCGATACAAACGATGAATGTATTGATCATTCCCGGACCAAGACGTACCCCATTCCAGGCGGTTACAAAGTTTTCCCATAATAACTGTTTGGGTAAGGCCCAGGGATTATAATTAAACTCCAATGGCGTCTTAAAGCAAAACATAACCGGTAATAGCAAAGGCGCAATTACAATTGCCGCCAAAAGTATTAGTATCAAATGTATTAACAACGAAGATATACTAAATTCCTTTTTGGCATGTTCTAGAAGTAGTTTCTTTTCGAGTAATTGTATATCGGACTCTTTCATAAAAAGCCCTCCTTTAACCCTCTATGCGCACAGAAATAGCGCTTAATTTTGTTTCATTATTCGTTCGGGTTGCGTTGCAAAGAGAATTGGGCAATGGTAAAAAATAAGGAGAGTAATAGGATAATTACGCCGATTGCCGCGGCTTTACCATACTGCCAATTCAAAAAGCCTTCCCGGTAGAGAGTAATCCCAAGTGTTACTGTTGTTGTTCCTGGTCCTCCCTGTAGGATCATCCATGGTAAATCGAAAAGTTTAATGCTGCCGACCGTGCACAGAATTGCCAGAATCCGTAAAGAAAAAGATATTTGCGGTACTACGATATAACGGGCATATTGCCATCTATTAGCGCCGTCAATCATGGCCGCTTCTCCTAGTTCAACAGGTATTTGATCAATATTCGCCATTAAATAGATAATGTAAAATCCCAGATAGGCCCATGTGGCAAGCGCGAAAATGGACCAAAAAGCAAGCTTGGGATCGCCTAAAAAGTCAATTTTCTCCAACCATTTCCAACCGATGGTTTTGGCAAAAGTAGTAATTACCCCTACATTGGGAGAATAAAGGAATGTACCCACCATTGCCGTAACAGCTGAGGGGAAAACATTGGCCAAATAATAGATGCTCCGTAACTTCATGGTAAGCCGTGTTTTATAATTAATAATGGCGAAAGCTATGAAAAAGGCCAACGGAATTTGGATTATGATACTCCAAAAAGCCCATTTAATAACATTCTTTAAACCTATCAAGAATTCTTCGTTCCCAAACAATTTGATATAATTTTGAAATCCGATGAAAGTTTCCGGTCCGAGGCTACTGGCGCGCAACGTCGAATATCGGAAGGTTTCCACAATCGGGTAATACATAAAAACTCCCAGCATTAAAAAAGCGGGTAAAAGAAATAATGTTTTAAAACATAATTTTGACCAATCAAACTTTTTTTGATTTTTTAACTTCGCATTGGTGCTTTGGGCAGTTGCCATTAATACCACCCCGACTTCCTATAAATGTGTTTTACCTTATAAACTTTGATTTTAGGGAAGGCCGTGTGTTCGCACGGCCCTCCCGAACAATTAATTTGTCTGAATATTATAAAAAGATAATTTGTTAAGTTTTAATTCTTACTTTTTAGCCGGTCCCATGTTTTCTTCAACAAGGCCTTCAAACTTCGTTAACTCTTTCTTCACATTGGTATCCGGTAAGAAGAAAGTTTGGATGGTTGTATTGACCGGTGTTGAAACAGTAGCTGGAAGATCCTGGTCCCACCAAAATTGTACATTCTTCGCTTTCACCATGACATTAGCGGAAGCCATACCCGTAAGTCTAGTCGGAGGTTTCACTCCCGGAACGGAACATACGCGGCCGGTTTCAGCTTCACAAGCTTCAACGCTCATCGCATAGGTTAAGAATTTAACAACTGCGTCTTTTTTCTTCTCCGCCAGTTTCGTAACGGTAAATCCGATATCTGTCATACCCATAACATCACCAGCCGTACCTTTACCGCCTTTGAGAACAGGTACCGCATAGCAACCGATGGTTTGATCGGTTTGGTTCGGATCGGAATAAAGTCCGCATAACCAGGAACCGGAGATCTGCATTCCGGCTTTACCTGTGCTCATTAACATCTGAGCATCGCCATAAGCTTCGGATAAGGGTTTGTCGCCGAAGTAACCTTTTTTAGCCCATTCTTGATATTTTTGGCCGGCTTTTACAAAGGGGTCGGCATCGAAACTGACTTTTCTTGCGACGGCGTCAGCGAATACGTTACCGCCGTAACGGTTAACAAGATACATGTAGGTGGCAAGGGCCGGCCATTGGTCTTTAGCGCCGACGGCAACCGGTTGAATTCCATTTGCTTTCAATTTTTCACAGACTGCTTCAAATTCATCGAAGGTAGTCGGGACAGTTAATCCGAGTTTTTTGAATATACCTTCGTTGACAAACAACCCGGCAACAGCGAAGAAAGGTGCCACGCCATAAGTTTTACCTTTCCAGCTCATCGCTGCTCTTGCGGCATCACTGGTCGGTATCTTTTTCAATTCTTTCGTCAAATCGAGTAACTTGCCGGCTTCAGCAAATTGGCCCATAAAACTACCGCCCCAGGATTGAAAAATATCCGGGCCTTGATTGTTGGGTAGGGAAGCCTTTAATTTATTGTTTAAAGGCGAACCTTGGATACCGAAAGCAGCCCATTCGATTTTAATATCCGGGTATTTAGCTTGGAAGCCATGAAACACTTTTTGCACATAGGCTGTTTGAGTATTTTGCGTGTTGGCGGGATCGTCTACTGCCCAAACGGTCAGGGTAATCTTGGGAGCGGCATAAACCGGAACAAGGGATACCATGATTAATAAACCGAGAATAAGTATCAATTTAGCTTTTTTCATACACTACTCCTCCTTCTTAGTATTATTACTATTTACTACCAAGTCTAATAATTGTTAGCAGATGCCTTTTTGAAACACCTCCTTTTTAGGACCTCTTTTTCGGAATGATATTTAATCTAAATATCATCTCCTTTGCTATCTAGAGAATGTCACAGTTGCTTGTCGATCCACGTCACCCATTTTCATAATTTCACGTGGGCCAAGCGAAAGCTGACGTGGACGACTAATTACTAAATAGCATTTATTTGTTTAGTTGCAGATCTGTGTTGAGAAACAGATAATCTGTTCACTTTTTGTCAAAATTGATGTTAATCCGCCAATTAGCTAAAAGACTACCTTCAATTTTCCATAAGGGTTTCCCGTCTTCCAACCAACATTCAATCCAAGGCATGGTTCCCTGTTCCCAGTCAGCCAAGATCGTAAGCGGAAATCTACAAGGCAAGCGTACCGGAGCTAATTCCACAGTCTTTTTTTCCGCATTAACCTTTATTCCAAGGGCGCTCGCTAAAATACCAATCGTGGTTATTCCCCGGGGGTAATAAGAAAGCCAATTCCAACCATAGGTATCCACATAGCATCCACCGCGGCCTTGAGTATTTTCCCATTCTAAGAATTTCCAATAACGTTCGGCCATATCCAGCAGATCGATGCCCAGGTAACCGGCGATTTGATCTCGCCAGGAGTTTTGCGACAACCAGACATTACTCCGGTCAACACTGCTATGAGTGCAACCATAAGGGGTAAGGCTTTCGGACATTGATTTTTGCAGGTCGATTAATAGCCGATCATAGTCCAGATCCGGTTTTAATCCGGTTCCCAATAGAAACAGCAGCCCATTAGTGGTATAAAAGGAATAGCCATCCCAGCCATTCAGGTCGGTGGCGCTGATTTTTTTTCCGGTCCAGACATCATGTAAGCCTTCAGCGGATTGCGGGAGGCAAACTGCGTAATGATCGCCCAACCAGGCGACGGACTCCATGGTATTTTTAATTGCGGCAATCATCTTTCGCGATTTCTCAGCTAAATTTTGTAAAGATTCTGGTTCCGGCGCATCTTTGCTTAACTCCAAAAAAGCGGTTAATGCAGATAAAACTTTTACCGCCAGATAAGTTTGCTCCTTGGCGTATTGAACGGTTGCCGCGGCGTCATCCACCGTATTGGCTACTCCCTGATTGGGATAACCGTTACCGGTAGTATCCGTGGTTAGAAGATACTCCACTACTTTAACTAATTCCGGTAGGTTCCCGTGCCATTTACGATAACCTCTAAATCGCCACAGGGCATAGGTCAATAACAGCAGGTTGCATGACTCCTCAACCGGCATATGATGCGGATAGACTTGAGAATGAACCTCCAGTAACAATCCAACATCATGGCTGGGAAAGCCCTCGGGATGGATACTCCGAAACCAGGCAGAAAATTGTTTTTCAAGCAATTCCGGCCAATAAAGCAAGGCGAACCAGGAATTGTTATACTCCACATCCAAGGTGGAATGGAAGTTGCACCAGCCTTCCCAGATAAAAAACCAATCTTCATCGTGATCATCTTTGACCCACCATGAATTCGCCAAGTAATTTTGGAAACCGCAGGCTATCAAAGATTTGGTTGATTCACTAATTGAAGAATGGTTTATGGAATTAGTGAATAAAGCAGTCTGTTTAAGTAATTCAGTCCGTTCTGAACGGGCATATTCAATTACAGCATCGATATTAGGAAAATATTCGGTATATTGGAGATGGCAGTCATTTTGCCATACTTTTAAAACGGTGTCCCGTTGGAAACCTGCAATAATTAAGGTCTCTTTTAAAATTTGTTCTGTAGATTCCAGTTTAAATGGTTTAAAAAGACAAACGTTTGTTAAATCGGGTTCAGTTTGCCATTCCGAACCCGGTACTAATGGGGAAACTTTGATTTCACCGTAAAAAGAGCTTTCAGAAAAGGGTGTTCTGGATTTCGTAATGTTATCTCCGGAATAATACCAACAGTTTTTATCTAATTGCGATACTACCGGTAACGCCAGACTGCCATCGGCGTCTATCCTGGCCCCGGAAAGGCTAAAAAACCATTCCCCGTTAATCGGCTGAAAACTGCTTCGCCCGTGGATAAAACTACGGACGCTTAGATCAATATAAAAGAATGGAGCGGACGAAATTTTTCGATTTTCAGGATAGAACGGGGCATGGACCCGGCAAACAAATTCCAATCCTAACTTGAAGTCACGAACTTTATATTCAAGCCCCTCAATTAAAAACTCTTGTTCAACTTTGGAAAAAACAGTGAAACCTTCGTTAGCGGCAAACGGAAAAACATAGGTCCTTCCATTTAAACGCAGGCCGATACCTATTTCAAACGGTTGGTCATAAAAGCGTCCCAGCGGAGAAAGATAAACCTTATGTTCCCTAGGACGGAAGTTTAAACTGAACCGGGAACCCAACCTTCCTAAAAGAGCTTCTTGAAGTAAACCCATGAAAATCCTCCTTTTGGTAACAAACGTTTGCGAAAAACCATAAAATTTTTATACGGACCGACGAACTACTAACTCCGGATCCAAAGAGATTTTGACTCCGCTTTCCCGTTCGCCCCGAAGAATGGCAGTTAATAATTCCAGCGATTTTTGGCCCAGTTCATAGCGGGGTTGGTGAATCGTAGTTAGCGGCGGATTGGTTAAACCGGAAAACTCCAGATCGTCAAAGCCAATCACCGCAAGGTCATCCGGTACGGTTAAACCAACCTCGGCAATGGCTTGTAAGACCCCGTATGCCATCACATCATTAGCAACAAACATCGCTGTACACTGCGGATGGTGCCTTAAAATTTCCTTCGTTTTTTCATAGCCGCCCTGCCAAATAAAATTGCCTGATACGACCAGTTCCTCTGAATAGTTGATACCGGCTTCGTGGAGGGCTTTTTTGTAACCCTCGATACGGTCTAAAGCTACTTGGTAATATAAATTTCCGGTAATATGGGCGATATTGCGATGGCCCTTCTCGATCAAATATTTGGTAGCTAAGTAAGCGCCCTTAACGTTATCCACCCATATACAATTGACCCGGGGATCCGCAAAACTCCTTTCCACCAATACAAATGGAATATCCTGATCAAAAAGGGTTAATGAAAAGTTCTTTTCCTGAATATTGCTTCCTACGATAATTAACCCATCAACCCGCTCGGCATTGATCATTTTTTGAAGCACCTTATTATGTTCAATGCTTTCATAGGAGTTTGAAAACAACAAAGTATATCCCGTCTGGTTAGCTATATAATCCATGCCTCTAATGATTTGAGAATAATAAGGTTCGGAAATATCAGCCATCATAATCCCGATGGTTTCGGTTTTTCTTGTTACCAGGCTTCGTGCAGCGGTATTTGGATAATAATCCATCTCTCGGGCCAACTTCAGGATTAATTCTTTGGTTGATTCCTTAACCCCGTATTTATTGTTTAAAGCCCTTGATACCACGCTGGGAGCTACTCCGGCTTTGCGGGCAATATCTTTGATGGTTGTCATGGTTTCCTCTATTTTCTTTTTAACAAACGTTTATGATAAATATATTCTAAATGGATCATTAAATTCCTTTTTTGGAAATGAAAAATTTTAACCATTTATTAAAAAAATTTTTACTTTCGGTTTGTTTTAATGTTTTAACTTAAGGCTGGTTTAGGTTCTCCCCCTTGACGAACATCGGTTCGTGTGCGAAGATCTATTAAGAAGAGGAGCCGGGGAACCAGGATCCGTTAGCGTAAGCGAAGTTTTATAAGTCTTGCATAAAGGCAGAAGATAGGATTTGAGAAGCCAAGAGTCATATAAAACCGTGAACGGCTTGGGATTTCGATCATTAGCTTGCCTCTTGGGCTCCTGTCTCCTGACATTTGAATCCAAGTACAATAGGTTATAGATCATGGCCAGGGGTATATCATGGCTCGAAAAATTCTGCATATCGATATGGACGCTTTTTATGCAGCAGTCGAACAGCACGATAACCCGGCTTATCGGGGTAAACCGGTGATCGTCGGGGGCGATCCTAGTTCACGGGGGGTAGTTTCTACCTGTTCATATGAAGCCCGGAAGTTTGGGGTTCATTCGGCAATGCCTCTGAAGGAGGCTTTTCGCCGTTGCCCCCATGGTATTTTTACGCCGGTGCGAGGGAGGCGTTACGCCGAAATTTCGAGGGAGATTATGAAGATTATGAACCAGTATACCCCCTTGGTGGAACCGCTCTCGCTTGATGAGGCTTTTTTGGATATAACCGGTTGTGAGATACTCTTTGGTCCAGCGGAAAAAATCGGACGCGAAATTGTGGATCGTATTGGTACGGAGTTGGGTTTATCCGCCTCAGCCGGGTTAGCGCCTAACAAGTTCCTGGCTAAACTTGCTTCCGATCTGAAAAAACCGGGCGGTTTTGTTATTATTAGCGAAGATAATGTGGCTCAAGTTTTAGAGGATCTTCCGGTAGGGAAAATTTGGGGTGTAGGACCCAAAACCGAAACGCAACTAATTGCGATGGGTATTCGTACCATTGGAATGCTGCGCCGTGTTAATCCGGACCTTCTGGTTAAAAAATTCGGAGAGTCCGGCCAACAACTTTTCCAGTTAGCATATGGTTTAGACGACCGAATGGTTATAACCGATGCCGATACCAAAAGCGTAGGGCACGAGATAACCTTTCAAAACGATTCCGATGATCAGGAATTTTTGGCCGGAGTACTACTCTGGCTTACTGAGCAAGTGGCGCGAAGGTTACGTCGGTGTAACCTAAGGGGCCGGGTAATTACGGTTAAAATTCGCGATCATAATTTCAAAACCCTAACCAAGCGGGTCACTTTAACTGAACCAACTGATTTTGAAGAGGAAATATACCAGGAAGCCTTCCGGTTAGCAGGTGAAGCCCAATGGGGATCCAGGAAGGTTAGGTTAATAGGGGTTAGTGTAAGTGGTTTTGATAACAGGCAATCGTTGCAGTTGGGCCTTTTTAACGAACCGGTAGCAACCAAAGACATTAGCCTAGAAAAACTTCACCAAGCCATGGATCGCCTTCGGGACCGTTTTGGTGAGGAAATTGTCACTAAAGGGACGGTGCTTCGGGTTAAGGAGAAAGTTGATCCGAAGGTTACCAAAGGCGAATCCGGGAATAACTAACAATAAAAATATTGTAAGTCAAGTGAATATTTAAATACCCCCTGCGTAAGCTATAAGGAATTATTCGGGGGGTTTATTTAATGCTCGAGAAAAGATTTGCTAGGGTTATTTTTTTATGCCTAGGGTTACTACTGGGAACCATACCTACTTTGGCAAAAGAAATTCAGTGGCAGATCATGATTAACATTCCTGAATGCCGGCTTTACTTATACCATAACGGTGGACTTTTTAAAACCTATAAAGTTGCGGTGGGAAAAGCGGATAGCCCTTCCCCGACAGGAGAATTTCAAATTATCAATAAAGTGATTAATCCCACCTGGTATCCGGAGGATCGTCCAGCCATCCCGCCAGGGCCTAACAACCCATTAGGGAAGTATTGGATGGGCCTGAACAATAAAGGATATGGCATTCATGGAAATTCTGCCGCCTGGTCTATCGGCGCCCCTGTTTCTATGGGTTGTTTTCGGATGGATAACCATGAAATTGAAGAACTATTTACAATCGTACCTGTCGGGACAGGGGTTAAAATAAACTATTTAACTGTAAAAGGCATGATCGATCATGTAAATCAGGCTTGGCTTGAAATTTATCCCGATATATATCATCGGTTTAATCTTGAACTGAAAGTCCAAGAAGTTTTAGCCGAATTAAATTGGGTATTTCAACCGCACCTGATAGCTTTAAATTATTTAATCACTGCGAAGAAACCATTAACCATAATGGTCCCTAGGAAAATAAAAATCGATGGTGCCAGGCAAAATAGGGAAATTGATGGTTTTTATTGGAATAACCAAGTATATCTTAGCTATAATTTTTTTGCTAAAAATAACCCTTCGATTATAATGCCTGATGATGGCCTGTTTCAAGGATATTTTCTTTGGGATCCTTTGAGTAGTTTAGGGGGTGTACAACAGAAACTGAAATGGGATCAGGCATTGAATACCTTGACAGTCAATTCCATAAAAGTTTTGATTAATGGGGATAAAATTGATGAAGCGGGGCGGTTTGGAAGCGGCCACAAAATTTTAATCAATCACTCAAGAATTTGTAAATGGTTTGAAGAAAAACAGCTGCCAAAACCGGGTTTGATAATTAATGGACCTGATGGTTACGGTCTAGCTGGTGAATACAGCAATGGCGAATTTTGGGTCGATCCGGAAGCGTTGATTAGCGATTATAGCGCGTTTAGCTATCAATGGGATGAAGCAGCCTGGATCCTATACTTATATTATGTCCCGGATTAAAATCATAGAGGCAAGAGGAGTGAATATCAAACTTTGATCGTATTTTCATCCTTGCTGTTGCCTGAAAGGGCCGGGGGATAATTTAGAAAAGGTGAATTATGAGCAGATTAACACTGAGAATGTTTACCGAAAAAAGTTTGAAAAAAGCAACTAGTGAAAATGGTTTCTTTCGATATTTAAAATGTTTTTTAAGCCAGAATTCGATAAGTATATCTATTTTTAGATTGAGATAAAAAGAAATTTTTAATTTAAATTATTTAACTTACACAAATAGTCCTAAAACGGTGCAATCAGTTTAATCTCTAGAATTTTGTTAAATTTTTCATTAAAAAAACTTGTTTTTTTATAAAACGTGCCGATAATAAGGAGGAGAAAAGAAATCCGCGCCGAAAAAATAACTAATAATATTCTATTCATGAGGTGTGCCATGAAAGTAGAATTCATTAATCCCTTTGTTTCAGCGGCTTTTATGGTTTTGGAAAAGGTAGGGAAGACTAAGGTGTCTAAGGGATCCTTGAGCCTAGCCTCCTCTCCTATTGCTGGAATGGATGTAAATACGGTAATTGGGGTGACCGGTGATATTTTAGGGCAGGTAATTTATAGTATGTCTACGGATACCGCCCAAAAATTGGCTTCGGTTATGCTGATGGGCTTACCAATTACTGATTTTGATGAAATTGCTAAGAGCGCCATCAGTGAACTCGGTAATATTATTACCGGTAATGCCGCAACTGAATTGGGCAATAATGGATTTTGTTGTAATATTACTCCTCCTTCTTTATTCATGGGAAAGGAAGTCAAGGTTTCAATAAAGGATTTACAAATTTTGGTAATCCCAGTAACGACTGATTTCGGTGAAATCCATATTTATGTTGCTTTAAGGGAAGCAGATCGGCAATAGATGGAGGAAATTATATGAAATTGGTTCAAGTTCCAGCCCTGGTTCCAGGGATGATTTTGGCCAAAGATATAATGCAAACCAACGGAATTCTTTTATTAAACAAAGATACAATCTTAACGGCAGAATTAATAACTAAGTTAAAGTTCTGGGGGTTTAATGAAGTAGAAGTCGAAGAACCGCCTATATCCCTTAAAGACCAACAAGAAGCGGTTATAGCGCCTCAAGTTGCCGCAGCACGTGATCGGGTTGTTAATATTACCCAAAGCATCATGTCCTCCGGAGACGCCAAGGATATTGACCCGAATTTATTCCGCGGAATGGTTGGCGATCTTGATTCTCAAATCGAATTAAATACTAATGTGCTTTTAAATCTAAGCCATATCAAGACCCATGATAATTATTTATTTTCGCATGTAACCAATGTTGCTATTTTGGCGATGATTATCGGTAAGGAATTGAAACTTAGCGGCCAGGAACAGAAAGATTTGGGTTTAGCAGCTCTATTACATGATTTTGGCATGACACAGATTAATAATAGTTTATATGATAAAAGTCAAACCCTTACTCCGGAAGAATGGTCGGAGATTAAACGCCATCCTGATTTGAGCGTGGAGCTTTTGAAACAATCCGGGAATTTTTCCGAAGCGATCCTTCGGGGGATCCATGAACACCACGAACGGATTGATGGTAGCGGATACCCGAAAGGAATTAAGGGTTCGGATATGCACCTATTTGGGAAAATTATCGCTGTCGCCGATGTTTATGACGCTTGTATTTCCCCTCGGAAACACCGTAAACGGATGACTCCCTATGATGCTTTGAAAAATTTGTTAGGCCAACCACACCTTTTTGATATTAAAATCTTAAAATCTTTCGTTGCCTGTATGGCAATTTATCCAATCGGCAGTATGGTAAAACTAAACACCGGTGAAACCGCAAAAGTAATCGGAATTAACCAAGGCGCGCCTTTCCGCCCCGAAATACGCATTTATCTTGCTCAAAACGGGGAGATGGTAAAACCACCGGTCCGAATTAATTTGTATGACGGACAATATATTCAAACTTATATCCAAAATACTTTGGAGCAAGAGGAATCAGAAAAGGTTTATGAAATGGTCGAAAAAAACTAATAAAGTTAAGGAGCTTTAGTTAAGAATCTTAATCCGGAATCAAAACCGGATTTTTTTATTTAAAAAATGACTTTGACCTTTCCCCGAGTAGATGAATACTATACCTAATGTTAAATGGCAATAGCAGTGTCTGATAGAGAAACTAGGGGAGGGGTATTATTTGTTTAAGCATCGTTGGTTAATTGTAGCTTTAATACTAGGTTTGGTAGCAATACCGTCCCTGGCGGCGCCTAAAAAAGAAACCATCAGGGTGGGATACTTCCCAAACATTACCCATGCTCAAGCGGTAATTGGAATAGCCGATGGGACTTTTCAAAAATTTTTGGGTAAAGAAATTGAAATTAAAAAATTTATTTTTAATGCTGGGCCTTCGGTAATCGAAGCAATGCTTGCCCGGCAACTTGACCTGGCTTATATCGGGCCTAATCCTGCTATTAACGGTTATCTTAAAACGAAGGGGGCTTTATTAAAGATTATTGCCGGCTCAGCCAGTGGTGGAGCGGCGTTGGTGATCCGCTCGGATTTGGGCATAGGGGATGTAAAACAGTTAGCAGGGTTGAAGTTAGCCTCGCCTCAAATTGGAAACACTCAAGATGTAGCCTTGCGCCATTATTTGAAAGACAATGGTTTTAAACTTCAGGAGCAAGGGGGTACAGTGGAGGTATTGCCAATAGCCAACCCTGATCAACTCAATTTATTTTTGAAGAAGGAAATCGACGGCGCTTGGACTGTTGAACCTTGGGTTAGCCGGTTGGTGGATGAAGCCGGGGGTGTAGTATTTCTTGATGAACGCAGCCTTTGGCCTAAGGGGCAATTTGTAACTGCACATATTATCGCCACCCAAACTTATTTAAAAAAATATCCGAAGCAAGTTAAAAAGTGGCTTCAGGCTCATGTTCAGATAACCCGTAACCTAAACGCCAATAAAACGGAGGCTATTAGGCGCTTGAATCAAGAATTAAAAAAGATCACCGGTAGTCCCTTGCCAGAAAAAATCATCAATCGGGCATTTGAGAATTTGAATTTGACTTACGATCCTTTGCCGCAAAGTTTATATGTTTCAGCAGAACGCGCTTATGATTTGGGCTTTTTAGGGAAGGATAAGCCTGATTTATCTCAAATATATGATTTACATTTGTTAAATGAGGTTTTAAGGGAGTTAAAATTGCCTGAGCTAGATAAAGTGAAATGAATCATGAATTAAATATAATGCTCCCATAGGGTGAGACACAAAAAAGAAAAAATAAGTTATAATGTGAACATGAACAAGAGAAATCAATACACAGCAGAATTTAAAACCAAAGTCGTGATAGAGTTGCTTCGTGAAG
>JAEZJK010000087.1 GCA_023415835.1 Bacillota bacterium | reverse complement strand
TACTTGGATGAATTCTGTTACCGTTTTAATAGACGCTTTTGTGAACATCAAATCTTTGCGAAACTTGTTAACGCCTGTCTTATTGTGCCTCCAGCACCTTATGCTGAAGTAAATTTATAATCAAGTTCAAAAATATCTCCTCCTTATGTAGGTTTAGGCGGTTTCATAATTCCTTTTTTCCGGCTTCGCATACAATATATTGATAGACTAAAATAAAGCCTACACTATATATTGCATGCGAAGATAAATTTTTGTAATTATGAAACTCGCTCAGGTTAATAACCTGAGTTTTTCTTCTTTACTTAAGACTAATAGGTTTCTACTTTCATCACCTCCCTAATATAAACATTTTTATATGAACAATTAAATATATGAATAATTTGTTTAAACGTTCACGGTAAATTAAAAAAATTACTTCTTGATAATCTTAACTAAAAATTGGTACATTGCTTCGAACTTTGGTAAAAGCTCATCGAAGTTATTTCCATCAAATAATATATTCATGTAATAACCTTCAAATGCATCTTTAAATAAAGCTGCAGTCTTTGGTATATCTTCTATTTGAAATAAGCCTTGTTCGACTCCGTCCCGCATAACATAGCTTACCAAACTAATAAAGTACTTATTAATTTCAGCTTTCCGGGAAAAATTTTTACGTATATATTTCAATGATTGTTCATCTGCCAAAAGTTGATGAATCCCCAGGTCATCGATTATATATCGACGGATAACCTTAACCGAACCAACGCACAAATTATGCAATTGTTCTTCGGGAGATTGAGTCTTGTCAATTAGAGTTTGATACTCGTGCCTAATCTTTTTAACCACACTGTTGGCATAAGCGCTAATTAAGTCTTCCTTGTTGGTAAAATCTTTATAGATAACTCCGACGCTGACTCCAGCCTCCTTGGCTATGTCCAACATCGTGGTTTTGTCTAGCCCAAACCGGCTCACCAGTTTCATAAAGGCCTGTAATATTTCATTTTTGCGGTCTACCGGCATAATCTTCTCCTCGTGAATATGTTAAAAAAACGTTCATTAGTTTTATATTAACTTCATGTTCAAATTTTGTCAAGCAAGAATTTTATATGACATTTAGTTTTAAAATGGAAGTCCCCATCACCTGCGCTGGTCATTCCGGCAAGCTTTGGCTATAGAAAATAACTACTGTTAAGCTGTAGTTACAACCTGCGGCTTAAAACGGTTTAACTCAAAATTTTCAGCTGAAAGCAGCCTGATTTTTTTCACTTATTCAGGTCATCAGAATACTTTTTCAAAGTATCAAACTATTATCTAAATTAAAATTATTGTGATAAGGCTAATCCGAGATGGGATAGGAGCAATTCGAGTTAAGATAGGAATAATCCGGGGTGGGATAGGGACGTAACCGATTAGTACAAATTGAAGGGCAAAAAAAAGGAGCATCAGCTCTAAAGGTTCAGCTTTATTAAATGTTGTTACCTTACCTAATGCCCGGAGCCCGATCTTCAAGACCTTATTTGAACAACATAACCAAACCTAAATGCCAACCTTTCTGTTGGTATTCTAAATTGACAAGTTGCGGCAACATTGTTCCGTTAAGGGTCTCCTTACATTCATTAGCTTTGGCATAGTAATAACAGTAGCCAAGCTCAGCATGGATATTACTATTAAAGGCATATTTCAAACCGATGTCCGCCATGTAACCAACGGTCTTCCCGGTATCTTTCCAATTCCAGGCCGGATCATGATTGGCCCAATGTCCATAAGCTTCGGTATTTAAAAATAACAGGGACAATTCGGTAGTAAGTTTTAAATTCGCCCTTAAGAATAGGTCGTCATTAATTCCTAGTGTTAGCCCACTGAATTCCCCATCAAGGTAACTCCCGTTATCCGATTGCGGTTGATCCCCAATATCTATCCCTTCGCTACGATGATAGACTATGTTTTTAAGTTCATTGGTTGTTTCCTGTTGTAGCCAACCCAAAAGAAGATTGGTTTGATGAGCCTCATTCTTAAGAAGGGCCGTTCCGAAATGAATTGCAATAATCTTTTGGTTGCCATACGCGTCGAGTTCGCCATAGTCCGTCATTGCATCGGAAACTTGGCTCGACCAATCCGAGTCATAGCCCCTCCCCTTATTTTCTATCATTGACTGGCCAAATCTCAACTTAATAAAATCCTTTTCATTTGCTAGATGATACTTGAGATTCAAAATGCCCCTCAATTGATCCTGGGGTAAACATACCTTAGAAATCACTCGGGAAGAATTTGGATAATAGAGGGTATAATCAAAAGAACCGGTTTGATCCCATTCGTTGATCGAAATTTCCAAACTCGGTCCGGCTAATGTCATTGTCGGGGCCATTATAGACGCGAAAAAAACTAAACAAAATACGAGTATCTTTTTCATTAAGACTATCCCTTTTCCAGTCGTATAAT
Source organism: Bacillota bacterium (assembly GCA_023415835.1). Classification (GTDB taxonomy): domain Bacteria; phylum Bacillota; class UBA4882; order UBA8346; family UBA8346; genus JAAYHS01. The sequence continues at coordinate 7,951 of JAEZJK010000087.1, read as the reverse complement.
TGTTAAATAATTATACCAGGTCATCTTGATATCTGTAAATCGGATTTAATATCCATTAATTACGCTTAGATGATGACTTCCTGGTTCCCAACTTTACCTCCAAGGGCCCAATCGGCTCCAAAGCGGTCGGCTGAGCAATCCAGTAACCTTGAGCGAAATCTACTCCGATCTCCTTTAATTTCAAATAAATTGCCTCATCCTCGACAAACTCTGCAATCGTCTTAATATTCATCAAATGCGCAATCTGGTTAATTGACTCTACCACAGCGGAGTCAACCCGATTATCTACCAAGTGCCGTACAAACGAACCGTCAATTTTAACATAATCCACCGGCAAGTTCTTCAAATAGCTAAAGGTAGCCAATCCGTTTCCAAAATCATCAAGCGCAAATTGGCAGCCGATATTCTTCAATTTTTGAATGAATTCAATTACCTTGCCAAAATTAGCAATTGCCAAAGTTTCGGTAATTTCAAAACAAATGGCTTCCGGTGGAACTTTATATTGCCTAAACTGATCCTCAATAAACTCTAATGAAAATTCCTCATTTAGGAATAATCCCGAAAGGTTAATATTGCAAAAAGCGGATTTTTGAGATTTATTTTGCTGATAATTTGCGACATAATATGAAAAATAAGAATTAATTACCCATCGGTCAATGGATGACATCAATTTATACCTTTGGGCGGCAGGCAAAAAACTATTCGGATAAATTATATTCCCTTTTTCATCCAGCATCCGGATTAATATTTCATAATGATTCACATTGTTTTCGCCAGTGATCGGTACAATCGGTTGAAAGAAGAGGCGAAAACGATTATCCTCAAAAGCCCGGTTAATATCAAGGACCCATTCCGCTTCTCCGTGATGTGTGGTTAATACCCCACTTCTCTGATATACATGGACTTTATTTCCTCCATTTTCCTTAGCAATGTAGCATGCTTCATCAGCATCATTTAATACCCGGTCAGCGCTAATGCTGCTGGCATCAATCTCAATAACACCGATACTAATGCCAATCGTAAATTGATTCTCCCGCCATGCAAACCGATAATTTTGAATGGTCTGACAAATATTCTTAGCAATTTCCTGCGCTTTTAAAAGGGGGCAATTTTCCAGGATAATTGCAAATTCATCTCCTCCCAGGCGCGCAATAACATCTGAATGCCTTAAATGTTTTTCAAGCAGATTTGATACCTGTTTTAATAACTGATCTCCGGCAAAATGCCCACAAGTATCGTTAACGATTTTAAAGCGATCCAAATCCATAAAAAATAACACATGCACTAAGTTCTGAGATTTTGCGCTTTCTAATACTTGTTGTAAATAATCCTCAAACTTCCCCCGATTAACCAGCCCCGTTAAAGAGTCGTGGCTCGCCTGATAAGAAATTTTTTTAGTAAGTTCCCGGGTTTGAGTAACATCCCTCAAAACAATTACAATCCCGGTAATTTCTTCTTCCCGGTTTTTAATTGGTGAAGCAGTAGCCTCAATAGCATATTCACGGCCCTCCCGGTTAATAAGAAGCGCCTGGCTGGAAAAATTTATTTTTTTGGCCTCGCTTAAAACTTTTTCTACCGGGTTACCCAACGATTCACGGGTTATTTCATTGATTACTGTCAATATTTGGGGAAGAAGTAAGCCCTGGGCTTGTTCGTTCTTCCAAGCCGTAATCGTTTCAGCCTCTTGATTCATATAAATTATTCGAAAATTGTTATCGGTTGTAATTACCGAATCTCCAATTGAGGCCAGCGTAACCAAAGCCCGTTCTTTTTCATTAAAAAGCTCGTCCTCCATCCTTTTTCTTTCCATTGCATACCGAATGGCGCGTTCCAAAATTACCGGCCCCACCTCACCCTTAACCAGGTAATCGGAAGCTCCGGAATTCATCGCTTCAATATCAATAGCATGATCTCCTTGCCCTGTAAGTAAGATAACCGGAGTACGAAAACCACGGTCGACAATTTCCCGGAGTAACTCCAAACCGGTATATTCACCAAGCCGGTAGTCTAATAAGTAAGCGTCAAATTTATTGGATTCCATGGCCTGAAGCGCTAATTGATAAGAACTAACCCAGGTAGTATCATATTTAGCTTCTTTAATATCAGATAGTAAATCCTTGATTATATAATAATCGTCTTCATCGTCATCAACAATTAAAATCCTGATCTTTGTATCATCCATCTTTTGATCCTCCACAAATCGGTGGCAACTCTACAATATTGAACCAATATTTAGCTAAAGTTTCAACTGTATCCAATAAAGCTTGGAAATTTACCGGCTTGGAAATAAAAGAATTTACACCTAAGCTATAGGTTTTTAAGATATCCTCTTCAGCATTTGAGGTAGAAAATACCACAACCGGTATCGAGCGGAACGCAGCTTCTTCTTTAATCTCTTGTAACGCTTCAATTCCAGTCTTGCGTGGCATATTCAAATCCAAAAGAATTAAACCGGGAAAAACGGTTCCAGCCAAATCCCGGTACTTATTTTGCCTCTTTAAATAATCCAGCAATTCGGCTCCATCTTCTACAAAATGGAGCGGGTTTTTTAGGTTTGCCTCCTCTAAGGCCTCTTGAATTAGAAGACGGTCATCAGGGTCATCATCTGCAACCAGGATGATAACCCCACTCTTATCTGTTGTCATAAAGCCCTCCTAAGTGGCAATTTAATCATGCACCCTTTTTAAATAACGATTTTATCCTAACATAAATATCGGAATTAGTGGGATAATCTTTACCCAAACCATTTTAAAATAATGCAACAGCAAGTTTTTTAAAATAGTTTTAATATTTTTAAAAATGCAATATTAGTCAAAACCACCTGTAAAACGGGCAGCTAGAACAACCCCATAAGGGCATGGTACTAGCGAAGTATTAAGGCTTTTCGAATAAGCCGCCAACCGCGTTTCTTTTTCAAGCTGCCTCTTAAAAGTGATTGTATTTACAATTCCACGTAGTATCTGCTAAACATCCACTATCCATTTGGATATCCTCCCTTGTTGTTAATGCTGTTGGTGATTGGCGAACCTCATTTATTTTAACAAGGGTGGATTCCTTTTCTTACTCATAGGCATAGCCTTTTCAAAACCACCGGCAAAGCCGGTAGTTTTCAGATATACAAAAAAACGGCCTCTTGGCCGTTTTCATATTAAAGTTAATGCTATTTCCCGGTAGTATACGTGATTCCCATCACCCAGTTTTCCATATCGTTAAATCCAAAGTTGATTTTAGTACGAGGCCCGATATGAAATCTACTGGCAAAATTCATGTTGTCGGAGTCAAATTCCAAAATAAGTTGGATTTTGGACAAGTTATTACTGCCCCTTTGAGCCGAACTAATTTTAAAAGTTTTACTTAAGCCCCCGAAAATACCATCTATCGTTCCGCCTCCGACACCCAGATAACCATCAACATCCAAACCGGATCCAAGGTTTTTGGAGATTACCAAATAGGGTGAAGCATCCAAATCTTCCTCCCCAATGTCCTGAATCCCTACGGCTAATGCCGGAGCTGATGCGGTTTCACGTAGTAATCGGTATTTACCGCGAAGGGTGATAAAAGTGTCGCCGTCAACCCAACGGCTATCGTCAAAATCCATTACCGACAACCCTATTTCCAAATCCGGTATTAAACCGAAATCAAGGTTAAAAAAGGTTGTATCCCCTTCTTTAAAATTCAAAGCAAAACCGGCGCTATTGGGACCGAGGGTTGCGGTCGAAGGAGTAAACATTAAGTCGGTTGAGCCAAACGCTCCATAACCGAAAGTTGCTCCAGCCGAGGTCAATAATAAACCAATCATTGTTAATAAAGAGAAATAACGTAATCTCGCCAAGATAATCCCTCCTCATCTATTTTTAGTATTTTGCGCCTTTGGGAATGACATTATTCTTTCCCAAAAGCCCTCATTGGAGAGATTATATTCAATCTTAAGATCGATTTTCCTGTTGGGAAATTACGCTAAGAAGAAGGCATGATAGATATATAGATTAACTCTGCGCTGCGGTGGGAGGTTTTCACTCCATGGATTACGTCCCTACAAGTATGGGTAGATAATTATTTCAATAAAAATGGGTTATAATTGGCTTCGTAGTCATAATGATCTTCGTTTTCCCGTTTTTTTAGCCAACGGGTAACAGCATAAGTCAAGGGGGTGGCTAAAACCTCATACCCGGTTTTGAAGATATAATTGGAGATTAGAACCCGCATCACCAATGAATTTTCCCAAACACCACCAAAAGCTATCAATACGAACAATACCGAGTCGATAAACTGTCCGGCCAAAGTTGAACCAATTGTCCTGAACCAGAGATATTTACCTTTGGTTAAGATTTTTAACCGGGATAAAATATAACTATTGCTAAACTCGCCGGCAAAGTAAGCAATGATACTGGCTAGGGCTATCCGCGGCGCAGTCATTAGTAGAACTTGATATGGCTCTTGGAGAGGCCAATCGGGATCGGCCGGGATCACCCCAACCAACCAAATAATGAAACCCATTAAAACTAAACCGGCCAATCCGGCCCAGATGACTCGGCGCGAGCGTTCATACCCATAAACCTCGGTGAGTATATCCGCAAAAATGTAACTAAGTGGAAATAGCAAAGTCCCGCCATCGAATGAGAGAGCAAGCCCGGTCAAAGGAAGGGTAAAACGAATCGCTTTCACCGAAACAATATTGCTGATCAATAAAACTGCGACAAAAGAACCTAAGATCAGGTCAAAATAGCGGTAACTACGTTGCTCCATCGATTATACCCTCGCCCTTATCCCTACTATCGGCAAGTTTAACTCCCGGATAGCGCGACAAACCCCTTCCATATCCAAACCGCATTTTTCTAATAAAATCTCGGTCGAACCGTGAGTAATGAATTGATCGGGCAACCCCATAATTTTAATCTTTGGCGCCCGGGCTACTTTATTATTTACAAAATTCAAAACCGAGGAGCCATAACCTCCTGATGTTACATTTTCTTCAATAGTAATGATATTTTGATGGTTTTCGGCCAATTGTAACAGTAACTCTTCATCGAGGGGCTTAACGAACCGGGCGTTAACGACAGTACAATTAATTCCGTACTTTTGCATACGTCGGCTTGCTCCAACCGCGATCTCAACCATCGACCCTACACCGATTAACGCCACAGCTTGTCCTTGCTGTATAATTTCGCCCCGCCCAATTGGAAGCCTTTTTGGACCTTCCTCCATGATCAGTTTTAAACCGTCCCGTTTGGGATATCGGATTGCCACCGGTCCATTTATCCCCAAGGCAGTGAAGAGCATATCCTGTAATTCGTTGCCGTCCTTGGGAGCCATTATCGTCATGTTTGGAATATGACCCAAATACGAAAGGTCAAAAACCCCGTGGTGTGTTGGGCCGTCCGGGCCTACCAAACCTGCCCTATCCAACATAAAGATGACCGGTAAATTCTGGATGCAAACGTCATGGATAATTTGATCGTAAGCCCTTTGTAAAAAGGTAGAATAAATAGCAACCACCGGGCGCAACCCTTTTTTTGCCAAACCGGCCGCTAACGTTACCGCATGTTCCTCGGCAATACCAACATCAAAGAAACGTTCCGGAAATTCCCTGGCGAAATTGACTAATCCGGTACCATCAGTCATAGCTGCGGTTATGGTCACAATTTTTTGATCTTGGCGCGCTATTTCAATAATGGCTTTTTCGAAAACTTCAGTATAACTGGTATTAGTTACTGAACCACCAACTTTTTTACCATTAGCAAGTTCAAATGGACCGGTGCCATGAAATTTTTGCGGGTTTTTCTCAGCTAATTCATAACCCTTCCCTTTAGTGGTCAGCACATGGATCAAGACCGGCCCCTTATGGACTGAAGCCTGTTTTAAATGAAGTTTCAAATCGGTGATATTATGACCGTCGATGGGACCCAAATATTTAATTCCCAATTCTTCGAAGAACATCCCCGGAATCACCAGATACCTAATACTGTCCTCCAGTTTTTCAAGGGTCCGTACTGTAACCGGGCCTAACCTGGGTATTCGATGTAGTAGATCCTGAACGTCAGTCTTTATCCTACGCAAACGGGGGTTTAACCTAAGCCTGGTTAAGTACCGCGATAAAGCGCCGACATTTTTAGAGATTGACATTTCATTATCATTAAGTATAATGATTAGATCGGTTTGAAGGTGCCCAAGGTGGTTTAAAGCTTCAAAAGCCATACCTCCGGTAAGCGACCCATCGCCGATCACTGCTATCACTTTATTGTTTTCACCCAATAAGTCACGGGCTTTTGCCAACCCAACCGCCGCTGAAATGGAGGTTGAGCTATGCCCAGTAGCAAAAGCGTCGTGCACACTCTCCTCGGGCTTGGGAAAGCCGCTCAGGCCGTTGTATTGCCGGAGAGTTTCGAACCGCGGAAACCTCCCGGTAATTATTTTATGGATGTACGATTGGTGCCCCACGTCCCAGATAATTTGGTCGATTGGGCTTTGAAAAACACTATGTAAAGCCAAGGTAAGTTCGACTACCCCTAAATTGGAGGCCAAGTGCCCTCCGGTTTGGGCTACGGTTTTCAATAAAAACTCACGAATCTCGGCCGCCAATTCATTTAACTGCCCGTCGGATAATTGCTTTAAATCCGAAGGCTGGTTAATTGCGTTCAATAAGTTGCTCATTAATTTCGTTTTGCCTTTCGTGATTTGCCTTTTCCCTTTAGCTTGCCTTTTTTGGCCTGAAATCGGTCAGTTTTAAAAAGGGCCAGGAGTTTTCCAACCACAAAAATGATTTGGTTAGCATTCTCAATTGCGTAAGATTTGCCAAAAGCCTTGCCGCCAACAGTCAAAGCCGCGATTAAGGCTACAGCAATCGAACTCATCATATCTTGGCTGAGTAATTGAAAACGCCCCGCAAAATCAAAAACAATTACCGCCACCAATGCCCCGCTAAGGGTTCCGGCAATGTCCCCCACCACATCATTACAGATGTTTGCCACACGATCCGCATACCTGATTAAGTAAATAGCCTGTTTGGAGCCTTTTATTTTATCGGAGGCCATGGCGTGAAATGGGGATTCAGTGGCTGCCGTAACGGCAGTGCCGATAATATCAAACATTATTCCGATCAGGATCACCAACAACAGCACCGCTAAAGAAATCCCAAACCCTAATGAAGACCCGGATAAAATGGAGATAGTCAATGAGATTGTAAATGATAAAAACGCAATTTTAAGGGCCCTTACAAGGTTGTTAACCAAATAATCACCTATTAATAATATTTTGGCCTTTCGCCATTTAGAAAATACTTACGATACTTGTCAATCCACATCAACTCATTTTTATTATCCGCTTGTGCCAACAGAGTGTTGACGTGGACGGCTACTTAAACATTGAAAAAAACGACCCTTTAAGGCCGGTTTAACCAAAAAATCATATAAAATGAGGGGTTGGTATCCATTGAGTAAAAATTGTGGCTTAGGTCCAGTAGGTTTTCCCAACTACCTCCCTAACGTCGCCGCCAAGGTGGTTTCCCTTTAAAGGCACTTCCGTTTTGTCGCCAACAACGGGACTGGATTACCACTTAGTCCACACTGCAATCCCCAATGGAACTCAAAAAATTTTGAATAGCCTAGGAGTTTTCCTCCGCAAGGCTCTCCATCATCTAGCCTCTTTTGCGGATTTGGGTTTCAAATGGCAGAGAGCCGCTTCGCCCTGCAGAGGTTGACGACTTGATACCCATTTCCTCCCAAACCGCTCAAGGCAGGCTACGCTGCACCGATACTAAGTATTTAACTACCGTACCATATGCAGGTTTACCCCCAAGCCGTAGTTCACGCTCGCTAACGCGGGATCCCCACGCACTTGGGCCTCCACGGTGGTGGGGTCAACGCCTACATGCCATTGTAGATCGCCCCATCCCCTTAACCCCCAGCACCAACTCCCGACTGGGCGTCGGCGGCCAGCACCAGGGACTTCATCG
>JAEZJK010000070.1 GCA_023415835.1 Bacillota bacterium | reverse complement strand
CGGAAGTACAATGCCGCTCTTGGTTTTTTCCTCGCTTTCCAACACTTTGAGGACGATTCTTTCGCCTAAAGGCTTAATGTTCATAATATCCCTCCTGTTGATAATATTTGTTAGCACTCACTTAACTTGAGTGCTAATTTCTAAAAAATATTTTACCATCCAAATTTTTGGTTGCAAGCGTGAATTTTGGAGACAAAGAACGTTCTGGGGCGATTTAAGCTGAATTACAATGATTATTTTAGGATATCTACATTGTTTTAGATAATTTAAGCTATTTTACCGATTTGGGAATTATTTTGGATAACCTTCCGGCATGGTAAATAAAGTTTGTTCACTTTTGAATTTAAGTTTTCTTGAATGAACTTTCAATTAATACTTGACATCAAGCAAGTACTAGTTTTAAGGTGTTGGTTCTAGAATTAAAAGTTAGCATACTTTTTTTAAGAAGTGTTGATTTAATGATATATTTTAACAGGATAAATACAAAATAGAGCGAATAATTATATAATTATCCGTGAATCAAAAACATTTGATTGTTTTCACTAGGTTATCAAGGGTGGTAAAAGATGGAGAAACCAAAGGGGAACAAATATCATTTTATTTTTGATAATATGCTTGACGGGTATGCTTATTTAAAAATTATTTTTAACAACGAAGGCATTCCTGTCGATGCCGTTTTTTTCAATATAAACGGGGTGTTTGAAGAAGTTCCGGGACTTGATTTGGAACAAGTCAGCGGTAAAAAAGTATCTGAAGTTTTTCCGGAGATATTGGTCAATGACACTTTAGGTAAAGTTGTATCTAACAATCTTAAAGTAAAACTGGAATATTATCTTAATGAGTCGGGTAAATGGTTTTCGGTTATGATGTTTAGTGAAAATAGCGATTTTTTGACTATAATCTTCCATGATATTACTGAAACTAAAAAGGCTACCTCCCAGATTAAAATACTATCTCAAACCGCCCTAAAGTATCTGGAGTTGCCTATTGCCCGGATTAATTATCAAATGCTCGCCGAAGATTTGCTCCTATTGACCGGAGCAATATTTACGCTTATCGACACTTATAACCGAATGGCAAATTGTGTTACAACTCAGGCGATTGCCGGGGATGTTACCGAGATTGAAAAGGCCAATAAAATACTGGGGACCATAGTTGGACGGAGTTGGGAGATAAAAAATATTAGTTCATGGATTAACAAATCGGAACGGTTGACGAAAATTTCCGGAATTCATGAGCTCATGTTTGAAGAAGGTCCAACTCCTGATAGTATCGCCATCGAAACCGCAATTCAAATGGGTGAAATATATCGTTTAGGTATTATCCGCGCCGGAGAACTACTTGGCAATGCTTTCATCATTATGCCCCAGGGTAAAGGAGGCTTATCTCCGGAGATCGTTGAGTTATACGCCGAGCAGTTAGAAGCCGTAATATTCCGTAAAAAAGCGGAAGCGGAATTGGACAATTTAACTAACCAATATGCCACAGTGATAAACGGTTCCCAGGACTTAATATATTTGATTAATATCAACCAAGACGGTGAGTTTCGCTTCGGCATGGTAAATAAGAAATGTGAAGAGAGATTCCGTTTACAAAAGGATGAAATTAAGGGTAAGACCGTCCGTGATCTGTTCGGGAAAGAATTCGGCAAAAGTTTGGAAGCCAAATACGAACAATGCATAGGGACTAGGGTTCCAGTCATTTATGAGGAGACTTATAATTTTTTAAATCAAGTGCGGATTGGGCATACGGTACTTTCGCCGGTGGTTAAGGATGGCAAAGTGGTACAGATTATCGGTTCAACCAGGGATATCACCGAACAAAAACAAGCGGAAGAGCGGATTCAGTATTTAAGCAATTACGATGATTTGACAGGCTTGTACAATCGAGCTTTTTTTGATGAAGAGTTGAGAAGGCTAGATACTGAAAGGCAACTTCCGATAAGTATAATTTTGATTGATATCAATGGTTTGAAATTCGTAAATAACGTCTTTGGGCACCTGGAAGGCGACAGATTATTGGTTGATACCACCAAAATCCTGGAGAAATCTTGCCGTAGCGAAGATATCATCTGCCGTTGGGGTGGAGATGAATTTGCCATACTATTGCCGCGATGCACCCATGAAGATGCGGAAAAAATCTCCCAACGGATTAAAAACGCCCATCCTCAAAATGGCCGGAATTTCATTCCGCTTAGTTTGGCGCTGGGAATAGCCACTAAAAAGGATATTAACCAGGGCATCCAGGAAGTATTAAGTGACGCTGAAGAACGGATGTACCGAAATAAACTTTTGGAAAGCAAGAGTTCTCGAAGTTCAATACTGACTTCACTCCAAAAGGCTTTGCAAGAAAGGACACATGAAACCGAGGAGCATGGAATGCGTCTCCAAAACCTCGCCCTTAAAATTGGAAGGGCAGTCGGCTTATCAGGAAGCGACTTGGATGAACTAGTTTTACTTGCGGCTTTGCATGATATCGGTAAAGTTGCGGTTCCAGATCATATTTTAAAAAAACCTGGACCGCTTTCGTCCGAAGAATGGATTATTATGAAAAACCATACTGAAATCGGTTACCGGATCGCTTTGGCCTCCCCGGAACTGGCTTTGATATCCGAATTGATTTTAACTCACCATGAACGCTGGGATGGCTCAGGTTATCCCCGGGGCTTGAAAGGAGAACAAATCCCGCTTCTTTCAAGGATTTTATCAGTAATTGACGCTTTTGACGCGATGACGAATACCCGTCCATATCGGAAAGCAACCACGGTGGAAGAGGCTTTTTCGGAGTTATGCCATAACGCCGGTACGCAGTTTGACCCGGAACTGGTTGAGATTTTCGTTGAAACCAATAAGGTAATTAGCTCTAATTTAAATTAATTTCAAAAGGTTTTGAAGCTTGAGTTTTTTGGTTAATAAAACCAACTAATGTATAGACTATCCGGGAGGAGGGGATCGCTTAGTGGAAGATTTTACGCCAAGGGTAATTGAAAATCGTGAATTTGTTGGTTTAGAGGAGGAAGATATTAAACGCCTTAACCGGGATGAAGCTGTAAAATTTGAACGGAACCCGAAAATAGGTCAAACTATGGCTTCACTCGAAGCGGAACTGGGCCATAACGGCCATTGGGAGGATCATTGGCTAACGGTAGACGCCAGTGGGCGAAGGGTTTATACCAAGATTTATTACGGAGATGAACGGGCGCTAGCGATAACTTCGGATGGCCGGATTATCCGGGAGCTAGGTTACCCTCCAGGCAATCTTCAGCATTAAACAGAATACGATCATCAATGGCCCCATACGGGGTTATTTTTATTTATTTTGTGAATACAAGATAAAAGTGCTGTTGGCCTATAATGTCATCCTCACTGTATGCCTTTAGGTGCATATTATAGTTTTAGAAGGCAGTAGTGCCAATCGATAAGGGAGGTTTATTTGCTGTGAGCGCTAATTCTCCAACCGGATTAACTCCGGCCAGATTTCCGGATATCTATTATCTTGTTCAGCCTGTAGTTCAAAATATCCTTTATATGATGGATGATCCGTATATGACATCCCCAAGCCAATTAGCCCTCGATCAGATGGTTGACCGGGCCTATGAAGAGCTTTTAGCGGCTTATCCGGATATGGCGGAACTTGAAGAATCAGTGGCTGATTCGGAAGAGTCTGTAATCGAAACTCAATTTAGATTTGGTCGCCCTTTCTTTAGAAGGCCTTTCCGGCGGAGAGGGGTATTTCGGGATTTATTGACAATCCTTCTCCTAGAAGAGCTCTTTCGGCGTCGGGGATTTTAATATTAACCGGATCGACGGATTAAAAACTTCTGAATAATTACAATCATCGTTAACTCGCCGAACTCTAAATTAATAGTAAATTAAAATGGAAAAAGGGGTTTTGCTCCTTTTTCTTTTTGGGGAGGTAGTTTTATTGCTATACTTGTAGAAAATTTCTTAGACCCGCTCAATTAGCTAAGTTTAAATAAATCCGGTAATTGTGCATATTCATCGAGGATCCGGGATAATTTTTCAATGAAGCCTAAAATTTCTGGGTCTTTTGCCAAAATCCGGATGGTTTTTCGGACTGAACGGATAAAATCCGGCTGAAGGGGCGGTGTATTTTTACCGTTTACCAGAGGGCAGATTCCGGTGGCCCTAATGTCCAGATCCAGTGTCAGGGTTTGTTGGTAAGAAAGATAGGGTGTTAACGGGAAGATTCGGCAAGATAACGGCCTGAGCCTACGATCGCACTTACCATCGCAATTGGCTAATAAAACATGACTGCCGCCCCCGAGCGGAATATCGGTAGGCTCAATTCTCAAATATGATGAATCGGAGATAACCAATTCTTCCCCTGGGAAAAGGTACATTCCTAAATCCCCATCGCCCCCATCGCAACAGGCCTTGTTACAAAGCAAGCCACAATCGGCCTTCAAGGGGGTTACCTGCTCTAATATTCGGTAAACTTTTGAATATAGAGTTATTTTGTGATTGGAATTATTTTGTTTCTGTTTTTTGGTTGATGTATTTATCGACATTAAAATATTTATACCCCATTCTTTCCATAACACCGTTCATCTTCTCAAACCAGGCCTGATTTTCCGGTGTAGTTAATACTTCCGGATATGAATAGTGGATGGCGTCATATAAAAACTTCCCTTTAAGCTCCTCATTTTCCGGAAGATAGAAAAAGGAGAGCGCTATCTTATGCCTTTCGCGAATCCCGAGAATTAAAAAGGCGGGTCCTTTTAACCAAGCGAATTTATTAATCTTGGCCTCGATCTCCTCGGGATTATAGTTTCTTTTAAATTGATTGCCGATAAAAGGTTGGACTTTTTCATACACTGCCCGGGTCCGTTCAAGGGTTTCCCTGATTAAAACTTCGGGGGATTCGATTGTTTCATCTTTTTCAAGTTCGGCTGACTTAGACTCCATATATTGGCGCATTTGTTCAAAAACTTGTTGTTCCTTGTATTTAACAAGCATTTGTTCCAAAAGTGCCACGCGTAAACTTCGTTTTTGCTCAACTGTTATATCAAGGGCATTAGGTAGTTGAAAAGGAGGGACGTTGATAGTCTCAGCAACACAATTAATAGCTGCCCCCATTAATAGTAATACTAATATAGTTCCAAAGAAAACGGTTGATTTCATTGTGATTACCTCAGCTACATTTTTTAATTACAGTAATTTTCAATATTAAACCAGTATTTGGCTGATTACACGGATTCCACTATTTTTATTAACTGTTATATTTTATCACAGATTGTTAACTTTTGAGAATAAATTCAGGCTCTTTTTTATTAATATATGACAATATTATCCGGAGGGATATATGTCGCATTGAAAGGTTTACATCCAAAGAACTTATTGTAATATAGATTGCCTTTTGTATAAAACAAGAAGGCTTTTCTATATGGCCAAGCCTTCTTATCTCGCACGGTATTTTTGGAGATTAGCTTAGAATGGAATGATAGTATTTGTCATGGATGGTTCACGAAAAAAGTTAAAACCTATTATTTTTCGGGAACTATTCAAAATTGATTGACGCTTTTACCTATGGTTAATCGTCAATCATTACTTTGTCGTTAGCAGTTGGTTGGGTAAAGATGGCTATCGCTTCAAAACCTTCTTTATCAACCGCCCGGGTCGTATGAGCAACTCCTCGGGGGTTGACATGGAGGTCGCCGGGTTTCATTAGGACCCATTTGCCATTTAGAAAGACTTCACATTTTCCTTTGTAAAGATATACTATTTCATCAGTTTCGGTATGAACATGCATACCGATAAATGGACCGTTGATTCTAGCTAGGTTTACAACACCTCGCGGAGAAGTAAAAACTGTGTCGAATTGAACTGGTTTAGTAATCGGATGTTCCTTGAAAAATTGATCGATGTTGACAAGTACTCCCTCGCCTGGTTTGGAATCAATTAAATGTTGGGCTATGGGAGCCGCCAGGCCAATAGTAATTCCGAGAATAAAAGTTAAAATAATTACCATATATTTTTTCAATAGAACTCCTCCTCTATATTTTAATAAACCGTGCGAAAACAACATTAAATACCATTAATAGTTATATTTATAACGATGATCAATTATAAACAAAAAATCCAAAGTTTGTCAATTATATCTTGTTTTAGCTCGATATTTCCGGTAAAAACGGTCACCTCAAAGAGATTTGTTGCTATTAATATTCAAATATTATAGGCTGATCATAATCTATAATATAACTATCTTATATATTTTAGATGGGTATTGTTTAAACATGAATCGAGGGAAACAAGTGGGTTTTCTGAGAATGATATTGTCAATCTTAATGGCGGCTATGGTAGCTGCTGTTTTTTTATTGATTCATTTTGATAAGATTGTAACCGTTTTACTTATTATTTTTATCATCGGGGGAGGCTGTCTTTTTTACGTTAGGCATAACAGGGTTTCGCGGTTAAACAAATCTACGGATTACACGTTAATAAACAATATTAATAAAATTAGAGAAGGGAATAAGATATAAAGCGCGAAAAATAGAAGATAGACCAATAAGTAGGAGGTAGTAATGAAGGTTCCTTTATTGAAACGATTAACAATTATAATAATTATGGCCTTGCTAGTTTTTAGCGGTGCTAATAATACGATAGGGGCTTCAGGAGATTCCGTCTCAGACGATGCATTTACTAACAATCAAATTGCTTTACCCGAGAACCCTTCCAAGGAAGTGATGGTAAAAGGGAAAGTAATCGAGATAATTTCCGAGGAGGAAATAGTTGACCCGCTTTCTCAGCAACCGACAATGAATCAGATTTTAAAGGTCCGCATAACCTCCGGAAAATTTAAAGGCAAAGAAATTGCGGTCATCAATTATCAAACTTCTAATCCGGTATTTAATATTAACATTGAAAAAGGTAATGGGGTTATAGTCGCCCTAGAGATGGACAAAAACGAGAACAAGATTAAAGAAGCGTACATCGCGGATCATCTTAGGCAGGATGAGTTGTATTTATTATTAGTAGTTTTTATTATTTCGATATTGGCGATTGGCTGGCGCAAGGGAGCCAAAGCCCTCTGTGCGCTGCTGCTGACTTTGGTTTTGATATGGGGCGTATTATTGCCCGGATTTTTGCACGGTTTTAGTCCGATCTTACTGACGGCGGTGATTGCCATGATCGCTACCGTGGTTACGATTTTAATTGTGGGAGGCCGATCCCGGAAAAGTATCACTGCGATTTCCGGTACTTTGGGTGGGGTAGCAGTGGCCGGGTTGTTATCTTTTATAGTAGGGAAGGCAGCTCACCTCACCGGCTTTGGAAGCGAGGAAGCGGCGATGCTTTTATATATCCCGCAAGCTGCTAAAATGGATATTCAGGGCCTACTTTTTGCCGGTATTATTATCGGGGCCCTAGGAGCATCGATGGATGTCAGTATGTCGATCGCCTCAGCGGTAGAGGAAGTAAAGCGAGTCTGCCCGGAGCTGGGGATTTGGCGGCTGTTTCAGTCAGGAATGAATGTTGGCCGGGACATTATGGGGACGATGGCTAATACGCTGATCTTGGCTTATACCGGTAGTTCGCTCCAGTTGATTTTGATTTTTATGGCTTATCAGGAAAGCTTATTGAAAATCTTTAACTTGGACATGATCGCCTCTGAGGTGGTCAGGGCTTTATCCGGCAGTATC
The DNA here is from genome assembly GCA_023415835.1 of Bacillota bacterium. GTDB lineage: Bacteria > Bacillota > UBA4882 > UBA8346 > UBA8346 > JAAYHS01. The sequence continues at coordinate 9,974 of JAEZJK010000070.1, read as the reverse complement.
GGAATGATTATGGTGATTCCGTTGACCTCGATTATTGCAGCTGTATTATACGGAAGATCTATGAAACAGCAAAAAACGGCAGTGGAATTGGAAGAAGGGATCTAATAACCCCCCCAATCTGTGGGCGGGGGGAGTAGCATCAGGTTTCATATGTCAGATAGTTCTATACTCATTTTTTAACTAGGGAGATTCATATGGTAACTCAACAGGAAGTTGCCAAGAAAGCAGGGGTATCTTTTATCACTGTTTCCAGAGTGATTAACGGGAAGGGGTATGTGAAGCAGGAAACCCGTGAAAAGGTTTTACAGGCTATTAAGGAACTTAACTACTATCCCAACCAGATCGGGCGCGCCCTACATATCAAAAGCGTCAATACAATAGGCGTCATCACTCCGGCCCCGGCCAATACCGGCATTCATGCAACCGATTATTATAATTTATTGATGGCGGGAATCGAAAAATCAACGATTACCCATAATTTCGACCTGCTTTTATCAACCTATCGTAATGAAGACCCCTTTGCCGATTACCTCCGTCTCTATTTTCAACGCAAGGTGGATGGCTTGATCCTGATCACCCCGGATCTTAATAATCCACAGATAAAAAAAATTCAAGGCCAAAATATTCCTTGCGTGGTTATTGGGGATCGTCCCATCAATAATTCTATTAGTTACGTAGACAGTGATAATTATGGCGGTATGTACCTAGTGGCTGAATATTTGATTGGGAAAGGCCACCGGCGGATTGCCTTTGTAAAAGGGGACAAAACTAGCCGGAATGCGCGCGAACGGTTGAAAGGCTTTCAAGACGCCTTAAAGAAAAACGGGTTAGAGGCTATTGACGGCCGGATTTTTGAGGGCGATTTCACCCCGGAATCGGGCCGCAACGCACTGACAAGGCTCCTTGACTCCGGCCAACTGCCGACCGCATTGATCTGTGCCAACGATTTGATGGCTTTGGGGGCCTTAACCGAGGCCAAAAACGCCCGAATTAAAATCCCCGAGGATTTGGCGCTAATCGGATTTGATGGTATTGCTATAACTGCGTTTACCGACCCGTCCCTAAGTACAGTCAACCAGCCACTATTTGAGATGGGCTTTACCGGCGCGGAAATGCTCTTTAATAAAATAAAGGAACCGGAACGCCCGCCGGAATCCAAGATTTTTCCGGTCAAATTAATCGAAAGAAAAAGCACCTGAATTTTGATTTATTAAGCCATGATTAATGTTACTATCGAGTGTTTCAGGCTGGTCAAAATGATATGTTTTCCCATACAATCAATGTCCAGGGTATGATCTTGATTTAGCCTGTTTAGAATGACCAATGCGATTTTGCCATCAGGATTCAGGAACGCTACCGTTTCAAGGTTCTGATGGGATTGGCTGCAACCGATCCGTTTAGCGCCAACCTGAATGAATTTACTGAAATGGCCAATATAATAGTAAGAACTTTGGTAAAAAATAAGCTTGGTATCCGGATTGACGATAACCGGCGCATCGCAAAAGTTGCCCGCATGATTGGGGCCGCCGGTATGGCCTAGGACCATGTTCCAGTCAATCCACCCTTCGGTTCCGCTATTTAAGTCTCCGATGATATTGTGGGCATAAATTTCGCCCCGATCCCATTGACCTAGTTTCACGCCTCCTTCAAGACAACCTTCAGTAAAAATTAGATGTTTATTAGGATACTGCCGGTATGTTTTGGCCACATTATCGAACTGATCCCCGGAATACCAATGGTACCCAATACCCCAGACATATTTAGCCGCTTCCGGATCGGATAAAATTATTTGTGCCCGCTCGTATACCAGATCGCGGTTATGGTCCCAGATCAGGATTTTTTTAGCCGCATAACCGTCTTGCTGAAGCCTGGGTCCGAGAAAATCCCGGACGAAATCCCTTTCCTCCTCTGCCGTATAAAGGCAGGAATCCCACGTTTGTTTGGCCAAGGGTTCATTTTGAACCGAAACTCCCCAAATCGGAATCCCTTCTTTTTCATATTCTTGAATGAATTTTGCGAAAAATAAGGCCCAGGCCTTTCGGTATTCACTTTTCAAGCTGCCACCCGAATTCATTGCGCCGTTGGTTTTCATCCAAGCGGGTGGGCTCCACGGTGAAACGAGCAGATGGATTGGTAGTTCAGCCGTTTTAAGGGCATCTTTGATAAAAGGGATCAGAAATTGCCGATCCCGGTTGATATTAAAATCGTGAAGTTCGATATCACCGTCGGTTTCATCACAGGAGTAGTTTCCCAGGGAGAAATCGCAACTGTTCATATGTACCCGGCAAAGGTTGTAATTTAGCCCCGAATGGGGTGAAAAGTAGGATTCGATAACTTCTTGGCGTTTCTTGGGTTCGATTTGGGAAAGGATATAAGCGCCGGATTCGGTGAAGGCTCCGCCAAAACCGATTAGGGATTGGTATTGCTCATAGGGATCAATTTTGATATCTATTAAGTCTCCATCCGTTTTATCGGAAGTTTTTGATATTGCCACTTTCGCTAATCGTTCGCCGGTATCTCTGGCTGTCCGGTATAGATACAGATTATTGTTCTTTTCCATCTGTGGTTTTCCTCCTTGAAAAAGAGATCAGTTATTATATAAAACAGCTAACCTGACGAGACGTTAGCTGTCATCCTAATCAGGGAAGTACTTATCAGTATTGAAGATTTTTAAAAACATTAAACTCGGTCAGGATCTTTGGTACTATTGGAAATGGCCTGCATAGAGCCGGTATAATCATGGAACTTGAATAATGTTTACGTAAACATATTGTATCAATAAATGAGGCGCATTGTCAATAATGAAGAATAGAATTTGAATCTTTCCCTGTAGTATGAGATTAAATTGTCTCCGTCGGGAAAGGAAGGGGTTCGCCAGATCAAAGCTTTATTGGGACTAGAGGATTTGGTGACTAACTTTAACCTTCCGAACCGAGGTCAAATGCCAGGAATGCCTTTGGGAGCAGTGGTTGAAACCAATGCCCACTTCAAAAGTATATCGGAGTACTTAATACTTTAGGGCCGGAAGGAAAGACTTCGATGCTTCAGGATTTTGAGGCAGGCCGCAATACCGAAGTGGGGATTCTTACCGGGACCGTAGCCAAGCTAGGCCGGGATTATGGTGTCAATACGCCGGTGAATGAGTTCTTATTGAGGGCGATCCATACCTTGGAACAGACATATTGATTTTTGAATTTGGTCATAGAAAGGTTGATTTTTTTAAATACTACCTCCATTAGGAGGTGAGTACAAGTGGAAAAAAGGATCGGCGAAGAAATGGAACCGCGAGATTTAAATGAATTACAAGATATACCGGACATCAAGGCGCCTCTAACAAATAAAGCCGGAGCGGGGAACAAGGCCAAGAAAAAGGCGGATGATTTGGCCGAGGAACCGGATGTCGACCCGGGGATCGATTATATGCGGTGGTCTGAATGAAATAGGGCCGGCCCAAAAGTTTTGGGCCGGTCTTTATATTATCATCCATAATAACCCTTTTTACCTTTTTACATTGCATTTTCCATGACACTACTAGGGTTGGGGGACAAATACGATTTACTAAAGGAGCTAACCGGAGTAGAATAGGGACTATCAACCAAGCTTGGCTAATATTAAAAATATAAAGGAGGTTGCCGTAATGAAAAATTTCATCAATAACATGTTGCAACGGACTCGAAAGTATAATCTTTGGGATTTTTTGGCTTTAAAAATTACTTTAGTTTCGTTCGGAATCATTTTTGGAGTTTATTTTTCAAAGTTTTTCTTGGATAATATCGCCATTGTCTGGATTATCTTTGTGGTAACCTATTTGTTTATTATGTATAAAACCTTGGTTGCCTATCGTAAATAGTTGCAACCCAGAATCTTGATTGCAATGAGAAACGTAATATCCTATAAAGATTTATGACTGCCGGCCAGGGAAAGAAGGCCGGCAGTCTTTTTTACACACCAATAAAGAAACCCCGCCGTGAACAATTATAGCGGGGCTTCATAAATCCTTAAAAAAAAGATACCATTTCTATTTTTACTTTACAAAAATTGAATGAGCACGGGCATCGCTTGTTCCGTCTGAAAGCGCTACGGGAACACTGTTCTTCCAGTACTTGGCGACTTGTACGGTTCCGTTGCTCTCAAATCCCGACACATAAACGTTGTTCCTTAAAACAAAAATTGAATAGGCGGATGCATCATGCGTCCCATCCGTAAGCGGCACGGAGCTACCTTTCTTCCAGTACTTGGCGATTTCCGCTTCGTCATTTTCTTCAGAACCAGCGATATAAACATCGCTACCTGAAACAAAAATAGAACTGGCATCCGACTCATTCGTGCCAACCTGAAGCGGTATAGCGATCCCGTTATTCCAGTATTTAGCGGTGTCATTCTCATCCCCCGCGATATAGACTTCGCTTCCAACAACCATAATAGAGTTGGCGGATGCATTAGATGTTCCATCGGAAAGATCCGGTTCGACGGCGTTCTTGTTTTTCCAGTACTTGGCTATACCTAATGATCCGTTATATTGGTGCCCCGCTACATAGACATCACTTCCTGAAACATAAATTGATTTGGCATATGATCCATCCGGAAGCATCACTGCAGTCCCGTTCTCCCAGTACTTGGCGACCGGCACCCTTTCCTCACTCTCATATCCCGCAACATAGACGACGTTCCCTGAAACAAAAATTGACAAAGCTTCGGCATGATTATCTACATTCGAAAGTATTACAGGGACTCCGTTTTTCCAATATTTGGCGACGCTGGCTCCACCCGTTCCGTCCGCTTCATACCCCGCGACATAGACATCGCTTCCGGAAACGAAAATCGATTCGGCATGCGCATCGTATGTTCCGTCGGTGAGCTTCACGGCGGTACCGTTCTTCCAGTAAGTTGCGACATTATTATTGGTCAAACCATCTTTCACTACTCCCGCGACATAGACATCGGTTGTTGCCTCGTGCTTTTTTCCCCCGCCGCAACCGAAGAGGGTCAAAACGGTCGCTAAAATGACCATTAACCTGATTGTTGTTGATTTTGCCATCTTGCTTGTCCTCCTTTGTAGAATATGTTATGTTTTAATACTCCTGGTTTCCTTCCCGTAATTCACTTAATATTATTGCAAGAGACCCAAGTGAAATTGAAAATGGGATTGAGGTGGGCCGGCAAACCTTGTTTGCATTTATAAAGTATTATATAAAAAACAACCTAAAACGAACCTAAAAGAAAAATTTCTCTAAAATAAAAACCCCGGAAGGAATAAACCTCCCGGGGCATCCGGTTTAAAGGGATTTTACATTTAATCGGGTATTAATGATGTAAAACGATATAATAGAAATGGTCAATCGTCGCTGTTTAATAAGCGGCCCTAGATGTTTCCATTTGGTAACCTCGAATACATCGCTTCCAATTCTGCAGACTTGGCGTAAGCCCACCCAAATCCATCCTCCTCGAAGTACCCTCCGGTATAAAGCCGCTTGGCCGTTTCTACAAGCTTAGGCTCAGATTCCGGGCTGTTGTGATACTTTATCAAAATCCGTTTGAACTGATACATGTCGCAATCGACCTTTTCCGGCCGAATGCGGTAGTTTCCCCGGCTGCACTCCAAGATCTCGGGCAGCGAATTATCCGCTAAAAACTTGCGTAGCAGGTACATAGTAGCGTGAAAGTTGGCATGGGCTTTTTCATAATTAGAATCCGGCCAGACCGCCTCCACAATCTTCTCCCAGCCGACGGCGATTCCTTCGTTATGGACTAGGTAAGCTAGGATCTCCCGGGCTTTCGAGTTTTTACAGTTGACCGGATGCCCACCTTGATAAAGTGTGAAAATTCCAAAACATTGAATCGGCGTCCGGACGGCAGACGGCTTTTCCGTAACAGTTGGGATACTATTTTTCGTCTCTTTCCGGATATTTTCAGCGTAGGCTGTGAGCTGATTGATGTTATCCGCAGATTTTTTCTGATTCTTTTGGAAACGAAGGTATTTATCCAAAAGCGCCGCCATGGGGGCCGATTCATCGATGAAGCTACGGAAATAACCTTCTTGCCAACCGATGGCAAGCGCTTTTTCGAGGAAAATTATAGCCGAAGATGTTTCCCCGGTTTTATCGGCGTTGATCGCCTGTAAATTGAAAATCTCAACCATGCTATGAAGCCGCTTTTCGCCTTCGGCAAAGGCCGAGAGTCTTTGCAACAAGATGGCGGCATCTTCAAAACGTTCCCGCTCCATTAAAACACGGGCGAATACAAGCAACTCATATTCTCTAGTTCTGATAATATCCTGATAGATTCGGAGCTTACAATTGGAAAACCATTCTTCGACTTCTCCGGTTTGGCCGGCATCTATAAATAAACGGATTTTAAAAGCCTCCAACTGATAATTCCAATGTGGCTTGTTGATCTTCTCAAGCCTCTGTTCGCATTCCTTGACGACTTCCAAGGCGGCTGTAAAATCATTTTGGGCCCTTTTGATACGGGCCAAGGTTACCATACCGGGCACAAGAGCCCCTGGGCAGTCGGCCTTCGTCGCCTCATCGATGGAGGATAGGAGATACGGTAACGCCTCACTCAGCCGATTGTTTTCATAATAGAATTCTCCGATGGCTAACGGCGCATACCCCGGATTTTTACCAATCATCGGCCGGTAATTTGCAACCAAGCTCTGAAAGGCTTCTTGATCTTGTTTAAACAGGTTTACCAAAGGGGCTATTCCTCGATATAAGCTGATGTCGAATAGATTGACATCCATGAATTCGCTATTGAATGGCAGTGTAACCCCTTGAACTGCGGCCGCTTCTTTGATCTTCAATAGCGATTCAGATAATTTCCCTTGACGGAGCAATAAATTAGCCCCCATCAAGCTGTGCATCTTTTGGCTAAGCTTAGCTTCGCTTTCATTTTTCCGGTATTCTTCAACGATCTCTTGCAATCTAGCCAACCATTGTTCAGCCAGTTCAAAGGAGTTAATTTCCGCATAATAACTTACCATGACACATATAATCTCGCGACTACTCCTGACGAATTGCTCCGGTAACCGCTCCAGCCAGGTAAGCAACATAACATACTCGCCTTTCGGTATCAAATAACCTGCTTGCGAACTAATCAGCCGGGTAGCTTCAGCATACCGGTCCGCCTGCAAGTAATGGCCGATCGCCGGGTAAAGCAGTCCATTATCCTTATACCATTGGGCTGCTTTGTCATGGAGCGATGGAACTGACAGCGGATCTTTTTCCGATAAACATTTGCGTAAAAAACTTCTAAAAAGAGGATGGTACCGATACCACCGATTCTCACTGTCAAGAGATATCAAAAATTCATTCCTAGCCCAGAGTTCGCGGAGTTTCCCGCTGCCGTCCTTCGAATCGGTCACCGCATCGCATAACGGGCCACATAATCTTTCCAGGATTGATGTTTTTAGTAAAAAGGCCTGTTTATCCATTGGCCATTTACCAAACACCTCTTCCTGCAGGTATTCATCGATTAGCTGCTCGCTTGGTTCAAAGCTTGCGGTCAATTGACCTTGAGTCCGGTCCGGTTTTTCATCCGCCAACATCGTGGCGGCAACTAAGGCAGCCACCCATCCTTCGGTAAATGCTTCAACCCGATCAAGCTCTTTTTTTTCAAACAATAATCCTCTTACTTGATAAAACCGGGCAATCTCTTCGGTTTGAAACCTTAAGTCATTTACGCCGATCCGGATCAGATCGCCTTTAACACCCAGTTTAGCTAGTTTCAGGTCCGATTCGGTTCTGCTGATCAGGATTACGTGGACCCGGGCTGGGAGTAAGCCGATAAAGTAGGTGAAATTCTCTAAAATATCCGGCTCGGTGATGCAATGAAAATCATCAAACACTAAAATAAGATCAGTTTGGCCTGCAGTCAGCCGATTAATCAGGATGCTCAAATGAATGTTGGCTTTGATTAGCTCCGGGGAGGAAAAAATATAGGAAGTGTCATTACTGATGCCGCTTAGAATACCGTCCATCGCGGCGCAAATATAACGCCAAAAGACCATCGGATGATTATCGCCCGAATCTATCGATACCCAGGCGGCCGGTACCCCAACCTTTCGGAGCCAATCGGCCACAGCGGTGGACTTACCGTATCCTGCGGGAGCAGTCACCAGGGTTAACTTGTGGTCAAGCACTTGGTTTAACTTTTCGGATAATCGCTGCCTGGAAACCAATCGACGGTTGACACCCGGCAGATTATATTTAGTCCGGATTAATCCTTGGTTGAAAATAAAATCATTATGATCAATCATCCGTTATCCCACTTGTTCCAATATTTGATATTTATTATATCACCTTATCCTTATAATTCAATGATTGGACCAATCTGGGATTTTAGTTATTCAATTATATTTCAAAGCTTCGCCCTTCACCCTTTTTATGAGACTCGCCACCTAAACAGTGGACGCTCGGAGAAGAACAAACAATTTATAGATGAACTATTAGATCTGACATTACAAAAAATGCAGGGATAAGAAATATTTTACAGAATTTTTAATAGTTAAAACACTGATTTTTTTATTAGAGACCGTAATAAGGCTACCGTTTAAGCGGGTATTTTATGAGGTTCTTTCTAAGATAATCTTTAAGTTAATCAATCAATTAAAATGAAAAAAGAACTCCGAGCAAATCATATTGGGGCTTTTGGTAGTTCTCCTCGGGCTGGCGATTGAAGCAGCACCGATTTTCTTAACGGACAGGTAGCGGAGGTTTTAAGCAAGAAAATAGGGTTAATCAAATGGCGGAACAAATGTTTTCGAACCGAATTTCTTTAGTGAATAGAATTTTTAAAAAGGAGAGTGAATTACCATGAAAAAACAAATCCTTTTTTGCCTGGCCTTTTTCAACGCTGTTCTTTACCTGGGATTTACGGCGGGAAGTTCCGCGCCGTCGCAAGCAAGTTTACTGGCGGCAGCCTTTTCGGAAAATAGCGGGACCTCTGCGCCGCTTCGGCAAAGCTCTTTGGGAAAGGTGGAGATATCCTTCCCCTTTGTCAGACAGAGCGGGATTGCCAGCAATCAATTTGCGGTTTGGATTGAGGATACGGAGGGCAATTTTGTAAAAACACTGTATGTTACCAATTTTACCGTACGGCGCGGCTATCAAACCAGAAAAGAAGCCTTAAGAATCTGGGTGAAAAAATCAAAAAGAGCTGCGGCATCAAAGGATAAGGTGGATGCGGTTAGCGGAGCGACGCCCCGGACGGGCAATTTGAGATACACCTGGAACTGTGACGATCAGCACGGCAAGTCGGTTTCCGAGGGTAACTACCGTTTTTTTGTGGAAGGTACGCTCTTTTGGGAAAGCAGTGTTATCTATAGCGGGACTATAGCCGTCGGAGGACCCAAGGAGTCCAATACCCCCGTAAAGGCGGAATACAGTTCCCCGGATCCTAAAAATAGAAATATGATCGGCGCGGTTACGGCCGTTTATATTCGATAAGCGGGGGTTCATGGATAAGGCAGCCGGGGGATGATGTGATAATTTTAACGGTTTTGTTCAATGCTTAAGTGATAATCAATCACATCAGCGGTTTTTTTTATGGATTGAAATTGTCAAGGCGTCGGTGAAAGCGAGGTAATTTCCGAAAATTAAGATTACAGGAAAAAAATTACTTGTAAAAAGCAGGAAATATTTTGGATACGGCGAATCTTTTTTACATTCTATGTTTAAGTGCACATTGAGGTGAAGATTTTGCCGTTTTTCAAAGATAATGATACAATAATATTAAAGATGACTAAATGTTGGAGGCCAGTTTTCGGGTTGAGCGAGAAGAGTAAGCAATTGGCCTTCAACTTTGAATTTATTGATTATTCCTCTGGCTGGCAAGTTAGCTGGCAGTCATGAAACAAAAGAAAACCAATTGGTTATATATCAAGAATTTTATATTTGTATCATTACCGGCTCTGGTTACCTTTTTAACCAAGGATGAGAATAACTTTCAAGTGATTGCCGGGGCTTTCAAAATAC
>JAEZJK010000040.1 GCA_023415835.1 Bacillota bacterium | reverse complement strand
CTTGGTTATTTATTTTTCTCTGATTACTATCGACAGGTACGTGTAAACTAGAGAACCGCCGTATACGGAACCGTACGTACGGTGGTGTGAGAGGTCGGTAGATGAATTAATCATCTACCTCCTACTCGATACTTTTACATTGTTCAGGTGTTAAAGTTTTAAACTTAACAATATTGAAGCTTCACGCTTCACCCTCAAACTTGTTATTACTCAGGCCAGGCAATTAGCGGCGCAATAGCTTTGGTGCGAGTTTTGCCTATTGAAACGCCCTGAATAGGATCGATTAGGTAAAGATAGTTTTTGAAGGGGATTACCAATAAGTTACCATTAGGGCTATAATAACCTTCTTTCGGCCCTTGTTCATTTTCTTCCAGCCTAAAGTTTAGATAGAACCCAGGTTTGGTTTGGGATGGGTCGAGCAGATACCAACTATTCTCGGCGGTTATTACGATAAATTTACCTTCAGGAGTAGGATGAATTCCATATTGGGTATCCTTAAATTTAATAACCGATTTTACTTCATTAGTTTGGAGATCGATAACGCATACTTCAGGCGCGCCGGCGAGTATATACAAATGGGATAAATCTTTCGAAAAGAACATTCTCCGGTTTTCAGAGCGGTGCATCGTTTCCGGTGTAACGGACGTGGACTCGATTACAGGAAGGAATCCCGACTTAAAAAGATCAATGAACATTCGTCCGATATAAAATGTTTTACTGATTTGAAGAGTTTTTATTTCTTTACCGGTTCTTAAATCGATAATATTTAAGATATTACTATTGACATTGGAAAGAAAACCGATAGTCCTATCACTGTTATATAAAAATTCATCAATTTCCCGGTCATCCGTATATTTCATCAATTGAGGGGCTGGCTCCGATATGTCGATTATTAAAATTTCTTTTTCGCCTTGGAGGCAAACGGTGCCCGATGAGGGTTGGACCAAAAGATTAGGTTGGTTTCGGAGCTTCAATTCAGCGCTGATCTTACCGGAAGTTATCTTATAAAATGTTGCGGCAGGTTGGTTAGATTCATTTAGGATACTGCCGATGGTTATGCCCGTTTGTTCTTCGTTTGGATCGCCGTAAACGTTAGCGCAAACCGCATAGAATGTATCGGAATCGTTTTGGTCTTGACCGATTATGAGCGGAGAGTATCCTAATTGGGTGACTTCAGTCTCGCCGGTAACGGTATCAATCCAATGCAGTTTGGCGAATTCTGCGGAATCCGTTCTTTCGATTAAGGCTTTTGAAGGGTATTTTTGGCTATTACGGAATCCGCCGCAAGCAACCACTATTTTACCGGAGGCAGTTTGATAGATTGCTCCGGGGTTGGCGGAGACCGGGAACTTACGGACTTCATTTTGGGTTAGGTCGATCAGCGCCAACTCGGCCGGAACTTTATTTTTGGCATTCCCGAGAGTGCCGACCGCCAGTTGGGTCCGGTCATCATTAAACCGGTAGGCCACCGGAGGCCCATTTAAGGAAATAGTATTAGTGGCTTCAGTATTCAGATCGTAGCAGGTAAGGTTGGAGACCGGTTTATCGCTATCTGAAGAAACAGTGAATAATAACCAAAGGCCGGATTCTTTGAGGTAAAAGTCTTGGATCACTGAACCGGGGAGTTCTTTCCGGGTGGCGGACTTGAAATCAGGATTTAAGAAAGTAAGCCCTCCGGATTTCTTTTTATCGCCGCGATTCATTAAAATATAACCGTTATTATTAGGATTTTTAATAATCCTGGAGGGCTTAGGAGCGGATTTAATGGTGTTAATCCGTTCTGTCCCATCAAAGATTTCAATTGAATTTTTTATTTGATCGAATACGAAGAAGCCGTTGAAATCGGATGCAGCGGAAATGGAAGGATATATACAACAGATAAGCAGTAAAAAGAGTATGGTACGCTTCATGATCTCTCCTCCTAACTTCGAAAAACATTTCTAAAGATTCGGCATTAAAGCGGAGATTCCCTTTTTAGGAAAGTTTCTTGAGAAGAAGTTTGTTTTCTACCTAACGGCATTTGCCAAGCGCCGTTAAGACCAGGGCGAAGCCGATGAGATCCAAAAGGATCGCCAAGCCGAAAGCATAAGAGTAACTGTGAAACAGGTCAAAGAAGAGGCCGTTTAATGGAGTTCCCAGGGCATAGCCGGCAGTTTGAAAGGCAACCAAAACTCCGAGAATTTTTCCGTAATCCCGGCCTGCATAAAGCATTGAAGTTAGCATTGGTACGGTAATACTGGTCATGGTATAAGAGACGCCGAAAAATGCCGCAAAAGCATAACCCAAAGTAGCCTGGGAGGTAAAGATCAGGAACAGGGTTCCGATGCAAAAAAATAAATTGTTAATCATCAGCACCAGTTTGGTGCCATATTTGTCATTGATCATGCCGAGGATAATTTTGGAAAAGGTGTTCGAAAGAAAAACAACACCCATGATATAAGCGGCGACCTGGGGGCTTAACCCCGCTTCGCCCAGATGGGCCGCGGCATTGACATATACCGGCTGGATAGAGAAGCCGAATAAGAGGATCGCTCCTGAAATCCTTCGAAAAACAGGGGTTTTCCATGCTTGCTCCAGAGTTGTTCCGGAAAATTCATCCACCGGATTATCGTTTGGGTAAATCAGGGGAGAAGCTCCAAAGGGCATTAATCCCATAGCGGATGGTTTTTCCCTTAATAGAAGGTAAGCGGGGGTTAGAAAAACCAGTATCAAAATTATGGAAAAGAAATAAGAAGCGCGCCAGCCGGCTACGGCAATCCAGTTTCCGACCATCGGGTTGAGAATAATCCCGCCGATACCGCTTCCTGAGTAAATCATACTTAGAACCGTGCCTCTTTTTTCCATAAACCAGTTAGCAACCATGACCGATAAAGGAACCGAGGCGATATAAGCAATCCCGATTCCGAAGAAGGCTGCGCCGATGTAAAAGAAGGAGATGCTTTTAGCCTGACTGTAGATTGCAAAGGCGCCAATTATGGAGGATACTCCGACTAGAAAGATTGCCTTTACTCCGCCCAGTTTTTTTTGGACCGCGCCGAAAGTAAGACAGGCGACCATTTGGAAAAGATAGGCGATGGTGTAAACCAGAGAGTAAGCTCCCCGACTGAACCCCAGATCATCGCAGATCGGCTTGACATACAAACTAAGAGTCCCGTTGGCCAGTCCCAAACCGATGACGGCAATGAGCATACAGGCGGCGGCGATGATCCAACCGTAAAATATTTTTTGTTTCATTTAATCCTCGGCTGAAACTTGTTGCAAGACCCAATATCGATCTTAGCACTTCTATTCCTCTTCGGCAATGTTCTTGGTGAAATTTATCGGCTATTACCTGGCAATATAATAAAAATTGAGGAAAGTGATTATGGGTTATTCGATCGATTAACTTTTCAATTTTACGTTCCGTCCGGCAGGGTACTGACCATCGAAAGACGAATAAAGTATTTAAATTCGACATGTATCGAGTAAATAATCTGCCTATAAAACGGGAGGAACTACATGAACGGGGCTACGGCTTTAGAACGAATTCCCCCTCAAAACCTTGACGCCGAGCAATCGACTTTAGGTTCGATGCTTTTAGAGAAAGATGCAATATATAAGGGTTCCGAGCTTTTACGTCCGGAAGATTTTTACCGTGAGGCCCACCGGGTCATCTTTGAGGTCGTAGTCCATCTGGCCAATAAAGGCGAGCCGGTGGATATGATAACTGTTTCCGAGGAATTAAAGCAACGCGGGATGCTCGATAAGGTTGGGGGTGTGCCCTATCTGACTCAGTTAGCCAACTTTGTCCCGACAGCCGCCAATGTGGGACATTATGCTCATATTGTGGCGGAGAAATCATTATTGCGTTCGATCATCTCCGTGGCTACCAATATCGTCAAAATGGGGTATGAGGGCTCCGAAGAAGTCGATGTAATCCTAGACCGGGCCGAGAAAGATATCTTTGAGATTTCTCAGAAGCGGAATGTCAAAGGCTTTGTCAACCTCCGGAGCATCCTGGTGGAAACCTTCGAGCGGATTGAGAAACTTTACGAGTCTAAAGGCGGAGTCACGGGACTGCCCACGGGATACCCGGACTTTGACCGGATGACCGCCGGGCTTCAACCTTCGGATCTGATTATTCTGGCTGCCCGGCCCAGTATGGGTAAAACCACTTTCGCCTTGAATTTAGGCGAGCATGCCGCGGTGGAACTGAAGATTCCCGCGATTATCTTCAGTTTGGAAATGTCCAAAGAACAACTGGCTTTGAAGCTGCTCTGTTCCGAGGCGGGCGTCGACAACCAACGAATCCGAACCGGCACTCTCCGGGATGACGATTGGCCCAAACTCTCCCACGCTTTGGGGCGGCTTTCCGACGCGATGTTGTTTATCGACGATACGCCGGGTATCAGCGCTTTGGAAATACGGGCTAAGACCAGAAGGATCAAAGCCGAATATGGTTTGGGTTTGATAATTATCGATTATTTACAATTAATGGGGTCCCGCTCTAAGAGTGAAAACCGGCAGCAGGAAGTCTCGGAGATCTCCCGCTCCCTAAAGGCCTTGGCCCGGGAACTGAACGTTCCGGTAATCGCCCTTTCCCAGCTCTCCCGGGCAGTGGAACAACGGGCCGATAAAAAACCTGGCCTAGCCGACCTCAGGGAATCGGGATCTTTGGAACAAGACGCCGATATCGTCGGGTTCCTTTACCGGGAAGATTATTATAATCCGGAGACCGACCGGAAGAATATCACTGAGTTGATCATCGCTAAACAGCGTAACGGACCGGTGGGGTCGGTCGACTTCTATTTCCAGAAGGAGTTCAGTAAATTCCAGAGCCTGTCGCGGCAGAAATAGACTGGCACAATTTGACTTGGAAGTTGTAATATGCTAATATTTGATTAGTTTTATGGAGGGGTGCTTCGGAGAACCGGGGCTGAGATTATACCCTTGAACCTGATCCGGGTAATGCCGGCGTAGGGAAACAGGTAATAAATTAAAACCCCTTTCATCGGGGTTTTTTTAATTATTATTTGAAGCTTTTAAACACCCGCGAGCACAAAGGGCACAGAGTTTTGTTAAAGGGTTTCCTCAGTAAACTCTGTCTGCTTTGTGGTTTAATTTATTTAAAAAGGAGTTATTAACATGAAATGGAAAACATCTAGCTTGCTTGTATTAGCATTAATGATTCTTTTATTTCAATCCGTGGCATCCAGTGCTGCCCCAAGGCTTACCGTTTATACATACTCCAGTTTTCCGGTGAATTTAATTGATACCATTAAAGGTCATTTTTTGAAGACTTACCAAACAAAAGTTGAGTTTCGCTCCTTCTCGGATACAGGGCCGCTTTTCAACCAATTGTTGCAGGAGAAGAAAGCTCCCCAGGCTGATTTGGTAATCGGTTTAGATAATAACTATTTTACCAAAGCGGTGGAGAGAGATCTTTTTCAATCCTATAAACCAAAGGCCGCCGCCAAGATCCGGCCGGAACTGGTTTTTGACACCCGTTACCGGATGACCCCGTTCGATTTTGGCTATGTGGTCTTCAATTACGACCGGGAGCGTTTGAATAAAATCCCTAAAACCCATCGCGATTTGTTGGACCCATATTACAAAGGTAAAATCATCATCGAAAACCCGTTGACCTCATCTCCGGGTCAGGTGTTTGTGTTAACAACTATCGCTCTTTATGGAGAGAAAGGTTATCTTGATTATTGGCAGCAATTGAAAAAGAATTTGTTAACGATCACTCCGGGATGGGATGAGGCTTACGGTATGTATACTGCCGGCGAAGCGCCCCTGGTTCTGTCATACGGTACTAGCCCCGTTTACCATTTGCTTTATGATAAGACCGAACGTTATGGAGCTTTGGTGCTTGATGACGCGGCCTATGCCCAGATCGAGGGGATGGGGATTATCAAAGGCTCAGCCAATTTAAAAGGAGCACGGCACTTGGTGGATTACTTACTTTCACCAGAATTCCAAAGTTTGATCCCGGAGAGCCAGTTTATGTATCCGGTTACCACCGACGCTAAACTACCGGCCAGTTTTAGAGTCGCGGCCCAAGCGAAACGCATCTTAAACTTGCCCCCGGACCAAGTAGCCGCAAAATTGGACCTGTGGTTGGCCGATTGGGAGAAGGCTATCAACCAATAATGTTTAACCATGGCCGAACCAAGAAAGTCTCTCTTTTATATGTGGGAATAATAATCCTGTTTTATCTCCCGGTTGGGATAATTTTAGCGAAAGTTCTTTTAGCTGAAAATATCTGCATTCGGTTATTGGAGTTCATTCAATCGGGACTTTTCCGGAATACGCTTTCATTTACCGCTTCCGAAGCGTTTTTAAGCGCGTTTTTTAGCCTGTTGTTAGCCTTGCCGGGGGCTTATTTTTTTGGAAATTATGATTTTCCCGGTAAAGACCTTTTTCGCAACCTTTTGGTACTGCCCTTTATGCTCCCCGGTATTCTGGTGGTTCTGGGCATGGTCCTGTTTTACGGGCAAAACGGGGCTCTCAATCATTGGCTGGTCAGGTTTTTCCCGGACAGCGGGTTTAGATTCACCGGGCTTTATGGGTTCTGGGGAATTGTTCTGGCTAATGTCTTTTATAACTTCTCCTTTTGTATCCGGGTCTTGGGAGAAAGCTGGGAGCGAATCGACTCCACTCTAGGTGAAGCCTCAGCTGTCCTGGGAGGGTCCAGGTATCGCACTTTTTGCGGGGTGATTCTGCCGCTGTTGGTCCAGACCATCAGCTATTTATTTCTGTTGGTTTTTTTATACGCCTTCCTCAGTTTTACGGTGGTATTGGTCTTGGGCGGTTATTTATACAAGACCTTCGAAGTCTTGATTTATATCGAATATAACAGCAAATTGAACTTTGATCAGGCCACCATGATTGCATTTATCCAAACAGCTATTTTAGCGTTAGTCTTATACCTGCAACACTGTTTCGGCAGGAGAATCCGGATAGCGGGCGGTTTCAACCGGAATCTTCCCAAGTTATCTTGGAGTGAGAAACCATTGCCGAGTATAGCGGCCATATTATATGCCTCGGTAATAGGGTTCTTTTTTCTGGCGCCGCTGGGAGCGATGGGGATACGTTCGCTGATGCGGCGCGGTCTTCCCGGAACAGGGTTTACAATAGAGAATTACCGGCAATTACTGGATACCGGGTTCCGTTTCAGCGTCGGTCAATCGCTGGGAAATGTTTTGGGGACCAGTATTGCCTTGGCCTTAACCGTGGCCTTAATAACTACGGGAACAGCCTACATCTTGGCCCGCAGCCGAAGGTTTGAACCGTGGCAATCGGGCGATCTCTGGCTCCAACTTCCGGTTGGAATTTCCTTTTTGACCTTTGCTTTCGGGATCGGCTTGTTGGCTGGCAGGTATTTGCCGTCGGTAGTTTTGGTAATCTGGTCCCAGGTATTTCTGGCTTTCCCCTTGGTATATTCTTTATTAAGGACCGCTTGGCGTGATCTGGGTGAGTCTTATTTAGAAGCGGCCCGGACTTTGGGCGCTGACTCGAGGAGGGTCTTTTGGACTGTTGAATTGCCCTTGATGCGGAAGGCCATTGCCACTGCCGCTACCTATGCCATTGCCTTTTCTTTGGGAGACTTGGCAGCGGTTTTAATGTTGGGCCAGGGGAAGCTGATCACTGTATCGGTGGCCATTTATCGCCTAATTGGCCATTACCATTTTGCCAGAGCAGTAGCCTTGGGAGTGCTTTTCATGGCGGTTTCAGTGTTGCTTTACTCGGCGGTGCAGGAAAAGTCAAAAGAAAATAAAAGGAAACGCTGATGGACGCCAAGGACCTCTAACAGATTGGCAGCCAGTTATTTATAAAGTTTAAGGAGAACCTGATGTCAAAACCCATCCTGGAATTGGCTTTGGAGAAAAACTATCCCAAATTTGAAATTGAAGTTGACCTCTTGATCGAAGACGGCGAATTTTTTTCATTATTGGGCCCGAGCGGGTGCGGGAAGACGACTCTTTTGCGTTTGATCGCCGGTTTGGAAAAGCCGGACCGGGGTAGGATTGTCTTGAACGGACGGGACATTACCGACCTTAGTCCGGAGCAACGCCGGATCGGATTGGTCTTTCAGAATTATGCCCTTTTTCCCCATTTAAATGTCTTCGAAAACATCGAATATGGGTTGAAATTACAAAAATATTCCATGGTTGAGCGTAGACGACGGGTCCAAGAGATGCTGGGATTTTTTCGGCTGGAGGCTTTAGCCGAAAGGCCAATCATGCAATTATCAGGCGGGGAACAACAACGGGTGGCTCTAGCTCGGGCCTTGGCGGTTGAGCCTGAGATCTTGCTTTTAGACGAACCTTTTTCGGCCCTGGATTATGAAATCCGGAGCCACCTCCGGGATGAGATGAAAGAACTTCAACAGCGCTTGGGATTTACCACTATTTTCGTCACTCATCAACAGGAAGAAGCGCTCTCGATCTCGGACCGGATCGGGCTGATCCGGCAGGGACGATTAATTCAAGTCGGAAAGCCCCGGGAGGTATATGAAAACCCGACCAACCGTTTTGCGGCTGAGTTTTTAGGAGACGCTAACTTGATACCCTGCCATATTGGTGAAGGGGAATCGGGAGAAGCGCTAGTTATTTTGGAGGACGGAACCAAACTAGAGATATGTTCCGGAAGCTTTACTGAAAAAGATCTACGGTGGCTGATGGTCCGACCTGAAGATGTCCGGCTTGAACCGGGAAAGCCACAATTTGAAGGGGAGATAGTTCGCATTGAATACCTAGGTCCTTTTTATCGATTGGAGATTGATACCGGCCGGTTTCATGTCAAATTAATGGCTGGAAAGGAAGCCGGGGCTCTCCGGGAAGGTGCACGGATTAAGTTTGGTTTTGACATGGGGGCGGCTAGGGTGTTAGAAGAGTGATTAGCCGTGAAAATAAATTGGAGCATGTCATGTAAGCTACCGGTCTGAACCAGGATTAGTCGGGATTTTGCGGACTAAAAGGATTAAAGATCAGCGCTCAACGGTTGAATCCATTTAAATTGATCAATTGGAGATGTATGATTTATTAAGACCAAAGTATTTAACAGCTGAAAAGAAAATCCTTATAATCCGAGGAATCCGTTAAATCCTGGTTCAGACAGGAGGCGTCATCGAGCCACAAAAAGTTGTTAAGCTAAAACCAATTAAAACATATATGAAACTCCAAAGTAAATTAGTTCATCGTCTTCCTCAGGCATTATATAATCAAAATAAAGGGAGAAAATATCGAGCGGCATATACTCTACTCCCACCAAAAGATCGGTTGCGGCATCCCCTTGATCCGGCTTGGCATATTTAAAACCGCCATAGGCGGTAATCGCCTCCTTGAACTCGTATTCGGCTTGACCAGTCAGAGTAATATCTTTGGATTGGTATTCAACCAACCCGACCAAATCCAGTTGATCTCGGAGATTGAACTTGTAACCGAAACCGTATTTATTTGAGCTAGCATCATCCTTCCATTCATGTTCAAACATTACTGCCATTTTTTCATTGAACGCATAACGGCCTCCGATGATATTTCGCTCTTCTTCGGTAATATAGGCGCATTTCAGCAATAGATGGTCGTTTAAGCCAAAGTTGCCGGTTACAATCGTTGGTTCGGATAAATCGGAGGACTCGAGGGATCGTTCCAATGAGATCGAGACGCCTTTGGAGACTGCGATGGGAATGGTGTTGGCTAGAGTTGAATGAATAAAGGTAAAGCAGAGCGACAAGCAACAAACTAAAGTGAGGATATATTTCATCTTTTTCCTCCTTAGATATTTTTGACCATGATTAGTCAGGATTTTTCGGATTTAAGGATTATTTTTTTGTTGATAGTTACTTTGAGACAAAAATGTTATATTGTCTGCAAAGGCTTGCGAATTCCCTTGTTAGGGCCAGGGTAGCTTTTATGTTAAATATTCGCCCCATTTTAGGAATTTACCTGTGAAGAAGAACAAAAAAACGCCCTTTCAGGCGTTTTTTTATCAGGCTGGTGTTTTTTGTTTCTCTTAGAAAGAGTAAGAAACAGCTAAGTAAGCATAATCATCTTCTGCATCTTCAGGCATCTCATAGTCAAGGTAAACGCAGAGCGCATCGGTAGGATAAGTCTCGATACCTACAGTAATCATGGAACCGTCTAAGTCGCCCACTTCCGAATAAACATATTGCAGAGTACCGACTACTTTTTTGGTGAATGAATATTCAACCTGGCCTATAACATCGATTTCGGCATCGGGATCATAATTAGTGTACTGCAAAGCGCCGACTAACGCGAGAGAGTCGCTGACATTGGTTTTATACCGTAATCCGGCGGTGATTGTATCATCATCGCCTTCCTGGCCCGCCAGTACATATTTAAGGGTGGCGGCCAAGTTTTCGGAGAAAGCATAACGCACGTTTAATTTAATGTCTTCACTGTCGGTGCCATATCCCAGATAAAGTAGAGTTTGGTCATTCAATCCATAATAAACAGTAACATCGACTTCATCGGTATAGTCTGAAGGATCTACATAAGTTCCGACTTCCACGGAAACTGCTCCCTCAGTAGTCCCGATTCCCATGGTACTGGCCAATGTTACGTATCCAAAGGCAAAGGTCATCACGAGAGCTAAGGTAAGTACTAACAGTTTTTTCATATAATTTTTTCCCTCCAAAAAAAATTTTCCAGCCTGACGCTAATATATATTCCTTTGATTTAATCGGATTCCTGTTACGCTATAGTTAAAATTTCATAATACCCGTATACATAAATACAGTCATTTTTGAACAACAAAAAAACGCCCTTGCGGGCGTTTTTAGTTCAGGCTGGTTTACTGCTTAAGGTTTTAGATTAGAACGAGTAAGCGGCTCCAAGAACGACGGTATCATCAGTATTTTCGTCATCCATCATGGTGTAGTCGAGGTAAGCGGTGAGTTGTTCGATCGGGGTTACTTCAATACCGGCTATGATATTGGTGTAATCATCTAATTCTACTAAATCGCTATCGGGGCTTACATAATCAAAACCGAGGTTACCTACGACCTTGTCGTTGAATTTGTATTCAGCTTGACCCAATAGACCCATTGCAGTAACTTCATCAGCATCAGCATAGCTTAATTTGCCGACTAAAGCTAAGGCATCGTTGAGTGCGGCTTTATACCGGAATCCTAAAGCAGTAACGTCGGAAGCTTCTTCGGCGTCAGCCATGGTGTAGTCCAAGGTAGCTGCCATATTTTCATTGAAAGCATAGCGGGCCCCTAAGGTAATATCTTTGCTGTCCGTGCCGTAGCCGATTGATAACTGAGTTTGTTTGTTCAGACCATAGTAACCGGTTACATCGATTTCATCTTCGGAAGGATCGATTTGATTGGAAATTTCAGCGGAGAAACCCTCGCCGGCGCCAATGCCAATGGTACTTGCCATAGTTACGTATCCAAAGGCGAAGGTCATTACGAGAGTCATGGTGAGTGCGACTAATTTTTTCATTTGTGTGTTTGCCTCCAAAAATATTTTTTTGTCCAGCCTGACGCTTATGTGAATTCGCCCTTTATGCTGGTCTTCCTTTAGGTAATGTTATGCGAAGCAGCATCAGATTGGCATTTATGGATATCCTTACTCAGTTATCCTTCTATGCCCGTTTGTTCCGGATCCATCGGTTCTGTTCTTTCAGCCCTGCAGTTTCTCCTGATTGAAGCCGAACCGGTTCCAGTCCTCTTTGGGCAGCCGGGAGCGGACTGACTGACGGACCATGGTCGCTTTGCTTTCGGCCTCGCGGAGTAACTGCTGTTGATTAACAGTGGCAGTCATGCCATCCGTCTTATTGACGTTCTTCACGTCCTGAAGGCGTTTTGGTGAAGCTTCATCAACGACTGACTGAAGGCAATCAGTGACCGATGAAGCTTCATCAACGACTGACTGAAGGCAATCAGTGACCGATGAAGCTTCATCAACGACTGACTGAAGGCAATCAGTGACC
>JAEZJK010000042.1 GCA_023415835.1 Bacillota bacterium | reverse complement strand
TTCATTCCGTATCCTTCGCCCAGCTCATTCTTGGACTTTACACCGGCTTTAAGGTCGGTGGTTATCTTGCCGGACGTGTTGAAATTGACTTTGCCCTGACTGGCGTCAATGAGACAGCTAGTTATCTTGCCTTTCGAATCTTTGGTAATGGCTATATAGGTGGAATACCCTTCTGCAAGACCCGGCTTTTCACCGGCGTTGACAGAGTGCCCCATATTGGTGACTACGCCGAGGCCCAACTCGTCAGAAGACGACGCTCCAAGCTCCTGCGCCTGCGCAACGGCTTTTTCGATCGCTGCGATATATCCGCCGATAGACATGGTCACCGAGGCTTTTAGGTCGGATCCGGTAGGATGCTTGCTCGCGTCCACAGCGATGGTCTTGATCTCGTTGACCGTCTTTCCTACCACATATTTGGAAAGCGCCGCCGCCTGCTCCTTCCACTCCTTTCCGATTTTGGAGGCTTTTTTCATTCCGTATCCTTCACCCAGCTCGGTCTTGGTCCGGAACATGGTATCCTTCGGAGTGATAAGCTTACCGGACGCATCGAAGTTTATCTTGCTCTGGACAGCTTCGATAACGCACTCGACTATCTTGCCGTTGCCGTCAACTGTGACCGCGACGACCGTCGAATCGATTTGCGCCAGTCCTGGCTTGGCGCCGGCATCGGTGGACTTATTTAGTTCCGTTATCACCGCCAGGCCGGTCTTCACCTTTCCAGAATTAGCCGCGAAGCAGAGCGCAGAGACGAGTAAAACCGCTAGAATTACTGCCGTTAACTTTTTCATTGGAAATTTTAACCTCCTTTAAATTTGTCATGAGCTTTTTTATTCGGATCAATCCTCATTAGCGCGGAGCACCGCCGCCAATGCGGAAGACGCCCTTTCGTACAGATCCCGTTTCTGTCTGTCCCTATATCGCCGGCCCTCATTCGATGATCAAGTCCGGACCTTCGCGATCTTTGTCCTCCGAAACGATCTTCAGCAGTATCTTGTTGGGAAGGCATGCGGCAAACTGGCCGGCATACTTTAGCCTGCCCGAACGGATACAGACCTTGTCGGGACAGTCGGACTGGATAAAAGCGATGCTTCCGTCGGCGTAGAGCTGAAAAACCACGTTGGGCTCGCCGAGTATGGAGAACGAACCTGCTTTGGCGGTTGAAAGCTCTATCCTGTAAACCTGCTCGGAATCATGATATATCTCGGCATATACCCCTTTTTCAGCAAAAAAATACCTGTTTAAAAACCAAAATACCAGAGCCAAAACGGCAACGGCCGCGATTATTATTAGATCCGCTTTTCTCGCGTATTTCATCGGGGACCCCAGCCCGGTAGAAAGCTTCCCAGAAAAATCAGCAGGGTGTGCAGTATGATCACGATCAGGAAGTTTTTGATCGAGACTATGAAAGTCTCTTCCTTTATCTGTTTTTCAAAAAACAGATTTATATTTTTCTGTACCGGGATCAATGAAATAAGCAGTATAAGGCTGAGGGGCGAAAGGAAACCCACCGCCACCATCGCGATCACCGACAGATATGCCATGTAATACAGTGCGGCGAAAAGCCACAGGGCTTTTTTTCCCAGATAATAGGGAAGCGTGTACCTGTTTACCGCCACATCGCGCTTAACGTCGCAAATATTGTTGGCCAGCATGATATTGGCGGTAAGGCAGAACGGGACAACGGACAGCATAAGGAGCCCGGCGACGGACCTAATATCCAGAATCACGGACAGCTTCCAGTCATCAAGCAAATACGAAAAGAGCCCGCCTTCGGGAACATTTATATATATCAGGATAGCCGGGATCAGCAGGCCGTAAAAGAAACCGGAAACTATTTCGCCGTATGGCCCGTGAGAGATGGGGACTGGGCCGTAGGAATATATTATACCGAAAAAGAAGCACAGGACGCCCAGGAGCAAAACCACCGGATCGGACAGGTAAACGAGAAACAGCCCTAGAAAGACGCTTACCGCAAACAATGCAAGCAGTATCGCCATGGCCGTGCGCCGGGCAAACTGGAGCGTCTGATGGTTTTTTTTCGTATCGTAATAATTGTTTACCGTAGTCGCGGTAAGGTCGAAGCAAAACATACCGAGGAAAAACACGGCTGTTTTGAGCGGGTCTATCCTGTAGCCGGACGAATGGAGATAGGCAAGCCCCATGAGAAACGGGAATATGCTTGTTATTTTAGTTTTTATCTCGACATAGCTTAGAGTCCTCTTTACGATACCCATCAGAGGGAATTCGTTTGTTATTTTGGTTTTTGGCTCGACATAACTCAGGGTCCTCTTTACGTTATCCATCGGCGCCTTCCCTTTCGCAGGCGTTTTCTAAAGAGCGGCAGCCTTGTCAAGCAGCAGCTCCAGCCTGATCTTTTTGCTTTCGGAGCCCAATGAGGATATAAGTTTTTTCGCCTTCGAACGGCATTCCCTGATTTTGGACTGGGTATATTCAATCCCGCCCGCCGCCATAACGGCAGCCTTCAGCTCCTGCTCCGATAGGCCCTTTCCTATTTTGCTGCGCAGCGTTTTATCGGCTTGCAGCGCGTAAATAAGCGGCAGTGTCACGACCCCGCGGCGGCAATCGGTAAGCACGGGCTTCTTCGCCCTTTTTTCCGAAGCTACGAAGTCCAGGCAGTCGTCGGCAAGCTGGAAAAGTATCCCTAACTGTTTGCCTGTTTCGATATAAGCATCCCCGGCCTCCGGCGGCTCGTCGGAAAGAAGGAAGCCCGCGTGGAAGGAGGCCTGAAACAGCGCCGCCGTTTTCCCGGATATTATCTTGAAATACTCGCCCTCGGTAAGGTCGAGATTCCCGGTGTTGCTGAATTCCCTGATCTCGCCGAGGCAGATCTCCGTAAAGTATGAGGGCAGGACGCCGTCGATTTTTACCCTGTCCGTTTCCCGGGGCGGTATCGACGAAGCCAGGTCAAAAGCAAGGCAAAACAGATAGTCCCCGCAGAGGACAGCGGTCTTTTCGCCGAATTTCACATGCAAGGCGTCTATGCCCCGGCGCATATCGGCGTCGTCGATGATGTCGTCATGAATAAGCGTAGCAAGATGCAACAGCTCGACGGCAGCGGCGGCATTGACCGCGCCGTGCCTAACAAGGCCGTCGCCCCCAATGGAGCAGGCAAGCAAAGCCCGTGCGCGTACACCTTTCCCGGCTGCCCGGGCAAGATGCGAAGTCTGGCGCCTCAAGAGCGGCGGAGCGGTCTTCAGGAGTTTTCGGATCTCCAGTTCCGTCAGACGCAGGGCTTCGTCGTATTCAAACCTATCCGTGGAAAGAGAAGGCTCACTTATCGATGCCAAATTCGATTTATTAGTCATGATAGATATATAACCGCCTTACCCAGCCCAACCGTTTCCAGCCTTTTTTCAGGAGCGGGGTAGTATAATAGTCCAGGCCGAATATGCTGCCCGCGCCCCAGAGCATAACTATTGCCGCGAAGAGCATCCAGAAGTTTGACAGATATAGGCCTGTGGTGGTAACGAACATAAACATCAGTACTATCGATAGCGCGCTGGACATTGTGGTAAACAGTCCCCCAATAAGCGCAAGCCCGATGAGTATCTCGGCGGCGACGATGAATATCTGCATCGCGACCTGGACCCAGTCGTAAGGCATGATGCATGTGTTTATAAACCAGTTCATAATGGGAATATCCAGTTTGAAAGCGTAGTCGGCGATGGTTGACTCAGCTAACGACTTGCCGCTTACGAAGATCATCTTGAAAATGCCTAGGATATCCCAGTTCATAATCACTGTTCCGGCGGAGGCGACAGCGTCGGGCGCTGCTCCGGTGGCGGCCGTCACTGCGTCGGATACCGAGGTTGCTGCTCCGGTGGCGGCGGTTACCGCGTCAGATACCGAAGCGGCGGCATTCGTGGCTGAGTTAAGGCCGTCGGAGGCGTTGCCCAGCAAAGAATCGAACCAGGCGTTAGCCCCTCCGAAAAAGCCTTTAAGCTTAGGGGAACTGAACCAGCCATCCACTATTTTCATAACTCCTTCAAATAGCCATACGGCGCCCAGCCAAAGCCGGAGCGGAACCAGAAGGAAACTGGGCGTCCGGTTGCTCAGATGCCCTCCGACAAAGCTCCGTTTATTGCGTATGGTGAAAAATTCGTGCTTGAGATAGCTGAATACCTTGTTCCAGCCGAGCACCTGAACAAAATATACGATATTTATAAAGTGCTTCGCGAACATCGCCAGGAAAGACGGGAGGTTTATCATTTTCCCGGGCAAACCTACCCTGGCGACCGCGTATCTCCCGCCGAGGCTTACCATGGTCCCGTGGAATTTGGGTTTATACTCTTCGAGCCCGCCCTTGCCGGTTACGGATACATATATATTGTGCGCCACGGTATCGGCGCTTTGCTCGCAGTTTTCCACCATTTGAGGCACCGGCTCGGACTCGCCCTCAGGGATATAATTTATGTTGTCTCCGGCAACATAAAAGTTTTCGTCGTCGATACACCTGAGGTATTTGTCCGTTTTCAGCCTGCCCCGGCGGTCGCAGGGCACGGTCTCCCCGGCCTTGACGGTCACATGAGAGGATTCGATGCCACCCACCCAGATCACCGTACCGGCGGAATGCCTGCTTACCTTTTCTTCAATGCTCAGGTCGATGTAATCCGCGCCGATCTCGGCGACCCGGGTGTTGAGCAGCATGCCCACGCCCATCTTCTCAAGGCGGCGCTGTATTCTTGCAGAAAGCTTTTCCGGAAGGATCGGGACGACCCGGGGAAGGAGGTCTACATTGAATAAAGACACCTCTTTCCTGTCGATCTCGAACCTGTCGCATAATATCGGCACGTATTCGGCAAGCTCGCCCGCCATTTCGACTCCAGTCAAACCTGCGCCGACAACATAGAAGGTAAGCAGCCTGCGTTTTTTAAGCCCGTCGATTTCCGAAGCAGCCTGCCTGAAACGGTCAAGTATACGCTCCCTGAGCCTGATGGCGTCTTCGTAAGACCACAAGGGCAGGGAATGCTCCTCTGCTCCCGGGATGCAGAAATAAACCGGACGCGAACCTGCCGCCATCACCAGATAGTCGTATTCATAAGACCCGTTTCTTCCGAGGACGGTTTTTTTACCGAAATCGACGGACTCGACAAAGTCCTGGACGAATTGGACCTTTCGGCCTGCAAAGACCTTTTTGAGGCTTATCCTGATGCTGTCCTCTTCGACCCTTCCCGCAGCGACCTCATGCAGCTCCGTAAGCATCGTATGAAACGGGTTTTTATCGATAATGGTGACCGACGTACCGGCGTCCTTTTTAAATTTCCTGGCAAGCTTTTTTGCCGTAAGTATTCCTGCATAGCCAGCCCCGATGATAACTATTCTACTCATTTATCTTATCATTCCTTTCGCAGCATATGTAATACGAAAAACCGCTGTTTTGCCGCAGAGACAGCGCTTTTATTCGTTAATAATATCACAATTATAATATGGGCAAATATATTAGTCAATTCAATGTTGACTAATGCATAGTGGATCATTTTCGACATGTTTTCCCGCTCTCCTGCATGTATTACTTGGTTATGTTTTGATTGCAGAAAACGGAAAAGGACTTTGGAATCATTTGGTAGAGGTTCACAAAGTCCTTGTAATTACAAAATTTGATGGACCGGGTAAAGATAAGTGGAAAGGGTAAAACTTAAAAAACCGCGCCCGTGGGCTGGGCCGGTCTATTGCGGAAAAGCTTGCAGGAGAAAAAGTGAAGCTAGCCATCACGATATTAACGATGCTTTGGCAATGTCAACCGCTGAGGAGATTGCGCAAAAGTACGACGTGGAAACCATTGCCATAAAACACGATGTCGCCTCGGAGGAGTCGACCACCGGAGCTTTTATTTGCACCAAATTGGTATCGAAACAAACGCTGAAACAAAACTCGGGCAGCATCGTCAATATCGCCAGTGTCTCCGGTCTGCTGGGAAACATAGGACAAGCCAACTATTCGGCTTCCAAAGCTGGCTTGATCGGCCTAACCAAAACCACCGCTCGGGAATTGGCGGAACGCGGGGTCAATGTGAACGCCATCGCTCCAGGATTTATCCAATCCGATATGACCCATGTGTTATCGGAAGAAGTATCTCAAAGACTGTTGTCTCAGATTCCAATGAACCAATACGGCAAGTCGGAAGATGTTGCCAATATCATCTTGTTTTTTAGTCTCCGATTTGGCGAAATACGTAACCGGACAAGTTATCAATGTTGACGGCGGGATGGTGATGTAGTTTATTCGTTACGGGTTACGCGTGAAAAAAATTACTGTTACGCTGATTTTACGAGAGATTGCTAAAATCGGCTCACCTGAATATAAGATCGACTTCGGAGCTCCGAGGTCCGAGTTCGAAGGTCAAAGCTCCGGTTTCGGAGCTCTGAGGTCTCCTCCCACCGAGAATCCGGCGCTGCCAACCACTTTCCATGACGGGGTAAGAACGAGGTCGCCGTCTCCACTATTACCCCCGCCACAGCCGGCCAAGGGCATAGCAAAAAAAGTACAGGGTCCCTTGAAGAACTCCTGTACTTTTTGACAGACAGGCCGGTAGGAAAATTATTACAAGCTCAAATCATTTCTCTTTCTTCAATTGATCCATGATAATCGCCTGTAGCTCCTCATGGGTGGCGACGGTCCGCAACTCCCGGGAGAGCAGGAATACCTTGTTTCCGGTCAGGCTGAGGCCGATCAGCGCCGGTCCTGGGTTTTCCGTCAGATAATTTAGCAATAGTCCCGCCTCGATCCGGTCCAAATCAAAGAGTATGATTGCCGGCGGATCTATTGCCCACAGATGGAGCCGGTCGCTTGCCTTCCCGATCCGCCGCACTTCCAGCCCGCCGTCGGAT
Organism: Bacillota bacterium; assembly: GCA_023415835.1. GTDB lineage: Bacteria > Bacillota > UBA4882 > UBA8346 > UBA8346 > JAAYHS01. Next base: position 87,952 of record JAEZJK010000042.1, on the reverse strand, counting down.
TGCAAAAGGGCGGCGATACTGTCCATCAATAATGAATCTCCTTCCAACAGCACGATTGGTTTGTTCATCGCCCGGCCTCCGTTATTGGGATAATTGTTAATGCCATTTAAAAAAACCTTTCAACAATAGCCATCCATATGGCTTTGCAACGAACTTATCCTGGCCTTTTCGGCAGCACCCCATCCATGGGCTGCCGGATCTTGGGACCATCCTGGCCCCGGTCTCTTGCCCGCAAGAATAATATATTTTTCATTGACAGCAAGTTTTTTTATGCGAACCAGGAGGCTTTAGCCCCCTGGTAACCCCATTTTGAATTGTTCAATAACTGAATTGTTAAAACCGCCGGACAGGCCGAACGTAACCTAAGGAACCCGTGGCACACTTCCACGCCCAATTAATTAAATGAGGATTGCAATATGCTAAATTTACTTTATCCGCACTATACTCGGACGAACTCCAATAGCCCAATAGTGTCGGAAATGAGACACCATTATCAATCAGAACATAAAAATTTTCTCTTATTAACTTCCATTCATCTATAGACGGCAGAAACCAGTCGGTATAACCATCGGCCTCATATTCGTAAGCCATACCCGCGGCGTAATACCCGGTACCGCTCACATGCTGGGCAACGATTTTCTCCGTATTCGCAAGGCCGGTTCCGTAGCCTTCTCCAGTACCCACTAATGTATTTTTATATTCCTCCCGAGACCAAGATGGTATTATAGTCGAATTTTCAGTTGCCATAATGAGTCCATGTGGTACATTCGCGTCATATCCTGGTTCGCCGTCCTGAAGAATATAGGCTATTTTGCCGCCACGATATTCCATGCCGATAGACATATTAGCCTGTGTTACTCTAAATACTGCCGCTGTCTGCGGTGAGCCGGTGATCGCCGGGTTTGTTATGGTGACAGTAACTGTCGCTTCGTTGGCGATATTAATGTTATAAATCGCGAGAGTTCTCGTGGTTCCTGTGCCTGTAAGCGCGCCCTTTGTTGCTCCGGTCACGGTAATGTGGTCTGCCGTCAAAGTTGTCGGGTCGGCGCTGAAGGTCAGCGTTAATCCTGTCGAATCGGCTGTGCCCGATGTACCGCCGATCTGGGTTGCGCTTTAAAAGGTGATATTTGTACCGCCGCCTCCACCGGAATTTCCATCCCCATCATCCCCACCGCCGGAATTTCCGCCTCCGCCGCTTCCCCCGCCGCAGCCGTTGAGGGCCAGGACCAGGGTTAGGATTAAAATAAGAACAACATGACTCAATTTTTTCATCTTGAACAACTCCTTTTTTTGTTAGGCATAAGGCACGGGGCGTGAGGCATGAGTAAAAACTTCAGTTTAGGGAACAGGTTTCCACTGTTGCCTCTTGCCTCACGCCTCATGCCTGACCTAAAACTACGGCTCATTTTAAACTGATTTTAAAAAATTGAATACTGTACCTTGGCAAAAAAAAGTACAGGGTCCTCTAAGGGAACTCCTGTACTTTTTGACTAAAAGGCTGGTAGGAGAATTATTGTAAGCTCAGATCATTTTTCTTTCCTCAATTGATCCATAATGATCGCCTGCAAATCCTCACCGGTGGCGACGGTCCGCAACTCCCGGGAAAGCAGGACCACCTTGTTTCCGGCCAGGCTGAGGCCGATTAGCGCCGGTCCCGGGTTTTCCGCAAGATAATACATCAGCAGCCCTGCCTCGATCCGGTCCAAATCAAACAATACGATTGTCGGAGGATTTATTCCCTGGGGCGGGAGCCGGTCGCTTGCTTTCCCAATCTGCCGCACTTCCAACCCGCCGTCCGTTTGCAAAAGTGCGGCGATACTGTCCATAAATAATGAATCTCCTTCCAGCAGCACGGTTGGTTTGTTCATCACCCGGCCTCCGTTATTTGAATTTACTAAATCTCGGCTTATTTTAGGTTGATAAAAAAATGTTAAAAAGACCGGACAGGCCGAACAAATCCACTGACCAGCTTAAAAGTGTAGAACTGGGTGCCATCTGAGAATCCCAGGCGCCACGCTTCGTCAGCATCGTACTCAGACGAGCTCCAATAGTTCCCGTTATCCACAAAATTGCCAATCGCAACTCTATTAATGTAAAGCTTGTATAGCTCATCCCTAGAGGGTAGATACCAGTCTGAATAGCCGCCGCCGTTGTACGCGCGGGCAACGAGTGCCGCGTAAGGATTTATTGTGCCGTTTTGTGCTATAATGTTATCCGTGTTTGCTGAGCCGGTCCCGATAGCCGTACCTGTTCCGCTCGGCACTGATGTTGACTGATATGCCACTAAAGCCCAACTTGGTTGTTGAGTACCCTCCTTCTGGTCTGCTGTTGCCGCTATGAGTCCATGTGGTACATTCTCGTCATACCCGGGATCGCCGGGCTGCAGAATATACGCTATTTTGCCGCCAAGATAATCCATCCCGATTGTCATTTTATACACCACCGCCGTCCGCGGCGACCCGGTGATCGAATACCCGGCCGGGTTTGTTACCGTGACCGATACTGTCTCTCCATTAGCCACGGTGATATTCGAGATCGCAAGTGTCCGTGTGGCACCTGTGCCCGAAAGCGCACCCTTTGTGGCTCCGGTCACGGTAATGTTGCCTGCCGTCAGTGTTGTTGGGTCAGCACTAAAGTTCAGGATTAGTCCTGTGGAATTGGCTGTGCCCGATGTGCCGCCGATCTGTTCGCGCTTTCAAAGATGACGTTTATCAGTGCTTTGTACACCACTGCTGTCTTTGGCGACCCTGTTATCAAGTAACCCACAGCCCTCGTTATCTCAACCGATACTGTCTCTCCATTTGCCACGGTGATATTCGAGATCGCAAGTGTCCGTGTGGCACCTGTGCCCGAAAGCGTGCCCTTTGTGGCTCCGGTCACGGTAATGTTGCCTGCCGTCAGTGTTGTTGGGTCAGCACTAAAGTTCAGAATTAGTCCTCTTGAATTGGCTGTGCCCGATGTGCCGCCGATCTGGGTCGCGCTTAGAAAGGTGATGTTTGTCAGTGCTCTATACACCACCGCGGTCCGAGACGGATAAATATAGTAACCCGGAGGGCTTGTTATCGAAACAGTTACTTCCTCTCCATTGTCGACGGTAATATTTGATATCGTAAGTGTCCGTGTGGTTCCGGAACCGGAGAGAGCGCCCTTTGTGGCGCCGATCACGGTAATGTGGTCTGCGGTCAAAGTTGTCGGATCGACATCGAAGTTCAGAATTAAACCTGTTGAATCGGCGGGTTCCGGAAGTACCGCCGGTCTGGAATGCGCTCTCAAAGTATACATCGATATCGGATGCCGCGCCGCCTATTTTCGGGAAAACAGCAGTCACAACGCCAGAATTTGCCGCGTTGGTAACCATTGTTGCCCCCGCTACGGTAAAAAAGTTTTCTGTCACTCCACTCAGGGTATATCGCTGTTTTCGCTGTTAAAACGATATTTGCCGTATATACCGTTTGCGGTTTAAAGTAATCATCTGCAGGCGACCAGGAAATAGTGCCCGTATATTGTGCGGTATCTATTGCCGTTTTACCGGAACCTCGTTTCGTACAGGCACTACCACGCCAGGTATCGCAGTAATGTTAATAACGGTATCATCGCTTGTCCCTCCGCCGCTTCCCCCTCCGCAGCCGGTGAGGGTCAGGACCAAGGTTAGGATTAAAATAAGAACAGTATGACTCAGTTTTTTCATCTTGAACAAATCCTTTTTTTGTTAGGCATAAGGCACGGGGCGTGAGGCATGAGCAAAAGAACTATAATTTAGGGAACGGGCAACAGGTTTCCGCTTCGATCAAGGAGGACCAAACATAAAACCAATGCTCGCTTTTTAGCCCACTGTTGCCTCTTGCCTCATACCTCATGCCTGACCTAAAACTACGGCTCATTTTAGACTGATTTTATAAAATTGGATACTGTACTTTAAAAAAATCAGCCGGACTTGTAATAGCCGACTGATTGCCGATGTTTTTTTTTATGATTTAATTATTAATACGTAAACCCGCTTATCCCTCTATAAATCTCCACCGGATTGCCACTGCCGTCCAAAACCCAAGCATCAACTAATACATTATAATGAGTGTTGCTTGTCAATCCGGAAATAGTATAGAAATTATCAGTAATCAGTGTACTGCTGTCACTGTCAACAACCAAATTCCAATCGTTATTATAAACCTGAACCCGGTAGCCATTGGCATTAGTAACTCCAGTCCAGCTAAGCTGATGAGTGCTTGAGTTATAAGATGTAGCTGTCATAACCGGGTAATTATCAAGGAGCATCCCCAACGAAACCGTAATCACGACTGATTGCGCAACTACGGCACTGCCATTGAGCGCGTTAACCTGGAATTGGTAATTCCCGGGCGCAGTAATCTTATTCGCCAATTGGTTATCCAAGTTAAGATAAGCCTGGGGGTTAGCAGCAATAAAGGCTGGATCTCCGGAATAAGTGGTATTGGAATCCCAAACCGGGTTTCCCTGATAGGTAACCTGGTAATGGGTGGCGCTGTTCACCGGGTCCCATTTCAAGTAGATAAAGGCAAAACTGCCCGTTGGAAACGTAGTATTCGCGCCTGTAATCCTCAGCAGGCGCGCCGGTTTATAAGAATACACTCCGTTCGATGGTAAAACTATCGATTTCCAAGCGGAACTGCTGGAGCCGATGGACGCCATAATGCTGATCCGGCTCTGCATCACTACCCCGACCCCGATTGCATTATTAATTACTTCGGGGGTTGGAGTCGGGGTTGGAGTTCCGCCACCGCCGCAACCCGCCAAAGTTATAACCAAAAGCGCGGATATTATTAAACCGGAAATAATCTTTCCTGATCTCACTGTCATTCTCTTCCTCGATCCGCATATCTCCATTATAACAACCCTCCTTTAAAGTCAATGGTAGTGAAAATCGGTTCCGTCCAGGCTGCCGCTTCCTCAGCGCCTTTGATTGCCGCTACCTTGATCAGGTACTTCGTCCCCGGATTTAACCCTGTGACCGAGCAGGTAGTTGCATTAGCCGCCAGACTGTACGACCAGAGCTCATTTTGATCGGCGTCACAGACAATCACCTTGTAGCCGGTTACGTCCGTGGCTTGGTTGATCCAGCTCAAGTCGACCCGCCCGGCGGAGATGATTGTCCAGGTTAGATTAGCCGGGGCTTGCAGGAAGGCCGGGGTAGTCAGGGTAGAACTGGTAACTGTATAACCCGATGCTCCGTGGTCGTTGACCGCGCTGAGCCGGTAGTTATAGCCGGTATTTGGTTCCAAATTGAAGTTGGGGTCATTCAAGTTGACGGTCAGACTACCGCTGCCGCTGTGATCGCTAGCCGTAGCAGCCACTTTGGCCCAACTGCCGCTGGTCCCTTCCCTTTGTTCAAGCTGGAACCATTTTTCAACGCCGGGAACATAAGTCCAGTTAAAGGTGAGGTTGTCCCCGCTTGTGCTGACGCTAAGCTGGGTCGGAGTATTGGGTACTCCCGCCCCCGCGGTGGGAATCGCTTTGACCCAAACCTTCTTGCTGTAATTGCGGAGATTATCATAAGCAAATATTGCGTAATAGTATGTATTATCATTGGTTAAACCCTGGTTATCCATTTTGGCGGCAGCGGACCCGTCAAAGACCACGGTTCCATCGATGGGATCAGCCGGAATCACTCCGGCTTTGCGGAGGATAAGCACGCCGTTAATTCCGCCGGGATTAGTCCATTTGAGTTCGACTTGGTTGTTACCCGAAGTAGCCGTCAGGCCGGTGATTGAAGCGGGCCGGTTATTATTACCGCTGGCCGATACATAGGTAACTACCAGTTTGGGACGGTTAGCGACTGTGGGATCTCCGGTTCCGTAAAATTCCACTCCGTCATTTAAGGCCCAATCGGCTGCCTGGTCACCGCTTAAGAACCAGCCCTGATTGGCGCTACCGGAGAGCCAGGACTGGAGCGATTCGGTCACATCCAGCCGGATCATGGTATAACCTTGCTCTTGGAATACCGCCGGGATGGCCTCGTAAGTATCGACCAAGTTATTACTGTCTAAGATGGCGCGGATATTGGCGGCGCCGGTCTTCCAAGGAATGTTCATCCCCGGCCGGTGGTCGCGGTACTGGTAGTCGAGGCCGTTTCTAATTCCGCCGCTGCCGAAATATGGCATCCCTTTGGCGTCCGGATCGGTGATCTGGTAAAGATTTATTTTATACGGGTGATAGGCATTACCGGTGAAGCCTTTGACCGTTAAGACAATTTGGGCGCTGACGATCTTGGCGTCGGTTGGAATCTGGCCGCTGCCTGACCCGATGAGATTGGGGTAATAGAGCCAGAGATTCGAGAGTTTACCGGTTCTCCCCTTGCCCAGCCGCAGGGTGGCCGAATTATACTGTACCGAGAGATCACCTTCGATGTTCTGAACGGTCCGGAGGATATTCGCCGAGGTTGGCGGGTCGTCATTGACCGGCTGGTAGCTGGTAACGGTGCTGTTAATGGTATAAGTCGCGCTCACCTCATCGCTTGGCAGCCAGTTATCCGCGTGGAAGGCTTTGGCTCTCACCGTGGTGGTGGCGTCAATCAGGATGGGACCGGTATAGAGGGTTGAACTTTCGTCCACCTCACTACCGTTGGTAGTGTAGCGGATCGGCGACCCATCGGTAGTTGCCAGCGTGAGACTTACGGGTGTGTTATAGCTACCGGCGGCGGTGCTGAAGGTCGGAGCGGCAGCCTTCGCCCAGGCGACCGACGCGGATTTCGTTGCACTGATATTGCCGGCCCTGTCCATGGCCTGGGCATAGACGGTGTTGTCCGCATACGGCGTTGCCAGCGTCCAGCCCTCATAATTCGCAATTTTAGAGTCAAAAGGCATCCAGTCACTCCAGGTGACGCCATCATTGCTGAGTCGCATCTGATAGGCGCCGCTGTAGTAGTTGGCAGGTAGATCTTGTACCGCTATCTGCCAATTAACAACGGTATTATTGGTCGGGTTCCCGCCGTTAATAGTGAACCAGACAATATTCGGCTCATACCTGTCATAGATAACATCTAAGCTCGCCGCCAAATTTGCGGATCCGTTCGCATGTACAGTTCCCTTGGTGAGGCTGATCGTAACCTTTGCTGATGATTGGTTATTGATTGTTGCTGTATACTGGTCAGCGCTACCCGTAAGGTAAGAAACCGTAGAGGTCCCGGAGGTGGCGGCAACCGTCAGGTCTCCCGCAGTAAAATCGGTTACACTGGTGTTGAAAGTGATGTTTACCGTGAAGGGATTCTGATTGGTGAAGTTCATAGCCGGGCCGCTGATGGTCGCCGTCAGATACCATTCATAAGCCCCGATATCGATGGTCCCGTTTTGGCGATTGTTACCGTCCAGATCCAAAGCGACGGTGGCGCCCTCGCCGTTGGCGGTCGTGCCCGCGTTGATGCAGGGCGAGGCGCTTTGCAGGTGGAAATCATAGTCATTGACAAACTTCGGATCGCTGGTAATATTACCGGCCGGTAGAGTTACATTGGCGGGGGTCGTATTGCCGTACAAACAATTGTTGGCGATTGTAAGAGTAGCACCGCCGCTGTTCAAAACATTCAACCCGTATCCGGCTCCGTACACCGTAGACGCAAAGCCTTTAATAATATTATTGCTGATGATATGCGCCGTGGAAAAGTTACTATCAACAATATACGCGATGCCATAAGTTCCACTGCTTTGATCAATGTCGTCAAGGACGATGGTGTTATTATTGATAGTCCCGGCACCCTTGCAAAAAACGGCATTGGGGTAACTACCACGTATCAGGTTGTTGCTGATGACGAAGCCATTGGAAGCATTCAGATAAATGCCGCCGCCATCATCGACAGTATAATAGCTCACCCCATTCATCGTGATCTCATTGCCGGTGATCACCGGGATGGAATCAACGTCGCAGTAAATACCTCCGCCACGCTGCCGCGCGGAATTCCAAAGAATGAGGTTATTGCTGATGACCGGTTGGGAATCAGTACCGCAGTATATACCGCCGCCATAATCGTTGCCACCGCCGTTGGTGATCGTAAACCCGTCAATCCGGGCGGAAACTGAATGGGGGACTGTAACGACTGTAACCGCCATTCCACTATGGTTACCGTCGATGGTGGTGACATTGATCCGCCAGTTGCGCTGGTTTAATGCGGTCTCATTGCCGGCGAACCCGCCGTACAAGGCGACGCCGTTTTTCAAGGTGATCCGCCCGTAGTAATACCCGGCGGCCACCCAGATCTGATCACCGTCGGCAGCCGCGTTGATGGCCGCCTGGATGTCGGGATAGGCGTTAGTCCAGCTAGTCCCGTCTTGACTGCCGGCCCCACCCGCTTTCACGTATTTGGTCGCCGCCTGCGCCGTCTGGGCGCTCCCGCCCAGCAGCAGCAGGGCAAGTATGAATGTCAATAAGTTTGTCCATACTTTGATTTTGATGGGTTTCATCGTTAAATCCTCCTTTGAAATAGAATAATGTTAGGCATAAGGCACGGGGCATGAGGCATGAGTAAAAGAACTTTAGTTTAGGGAACGGGCAAGGGGCAACAGAGAACAGGTTTCCGGTCAATCAAGCCGGATGAAAACACGGAACCAGCAAATTCTTTTTACCACTGTTGCCTAATGCCTGTTACCTAAGACTTTACTCCACGCCTTTTGCCTCTCGCCTCTTGCCTCACGCCTATCCTGACCTAAAACTACGGCTCATTTTAAACTGATTTTAAAAAATTGAATACTGTACCTTGGCAAAAAAAAGTACAGGGTTCCTTCATGGTAAAATTGGGTTTTAATAAATTAATGAATCAATACCTCGAAACAAAAAATAATCTAATTAAGTGTAAACCCCCTTATCGCATAAGTAACCTCGGCAACCTTACCGTTTTTATCGGCATAAGCAAAGACTACACCATAATAATCCCCGGCGGGTAAAATGCTTAAATCTACCGGTGATACAGCGTTATCCCAATGCCTCGAACAGGTTGTTAAGGCCGCATCGCTATAAACCGTCGCCTTATATCCATCGCTGGCTCCACCGATTTCAGGCCATGACAGTTGATTTCCACTAATGTTAATCTCGTCTTCCTTTAGGTATTTGTCAAGCAATCGGCCGATCGAGACAGTAATCGCCGGATACTCTTTGGAATAACTCTTATTGTAGGCAATTACCTTGAATTGATATTCTCCCGCCTCCGGCACTAAGTCCACTGAGTCCTTCTTCAATTCATCGCTGAGATCCAGAAAAGCCTTTGTAGTGTAGACGCGATCATTCGGATGAGGGTCCCGTGAATCCCAGACTTTCACGTTCTGGCTACCATCCTTCCCCAGGAAGTAGACCTGGTAATAGGAGGCCCCGTTCAATGAGTTCCAATCCAAAAAAATATATTTGACAGCATCTTTCCAGTCTGTCGTACTGAGCGCTGATGTCGTAAAACTGGTCTTCGTATAGGCCGTCATAGCGTTATAAACAAAGGATTCACCTGCCAGCCATTCCTTGATGCTGATCTCCTTCGAAACGCATGAAGCGTTTGATGAGGCGGCATAGGCTGAAAATATTGCCGTGGTGCTTTCGGTAATTACCCCGATTCCCTTATTCCAAACCGGATCGCCGGTAATGAGGGTGTCCTCCCCATCGTTTCTTCCTCCGTCGCCGCTGCCGCAACCGATTATACTCAAAACGATTATTATCATTAATGACAATTTTATTATCTTCATAATCCTTCCCCCTTAGAAAAAGATCGGTTTGGGATCGGCTGCCGTCTTTATAACCTCAATCTCCGCAGCATTCTCACCATATCCGTTGATCGCCACCACACGAAAGCGGTAACCGATATTAGCGGTCAATTGCATTACCGAGTATTGGAATACAGCGGGATCAGCAGCTTTGAGGTCAATTGTGGCCGGTTCCGACCAAAGCAAGGCGCCGGTTTCATCCAGTATCTCAACCCGGTAGGCCTGACCCGTCACTTCATCCCAGCGCAGTTGAACTTCGCTGGAGGATATTACGCTCCAGGATAAATTGGCAGGTGCTGTCGGAGCATCGAGGGTCCTCACTGATGTCGTAGGTAGCGTTAATGATAGACCGGCCGGGTTTTTAGCAGTAACGCGGTAGTCATAAGTAGTACCAGGTTGTAGCTTGCCATCATGATAAGCGGTGCGATTTTTTGGAACAGATGCAATAACTGTCCAACCCACCGCCCCGGTTTTTCGTTCAATAATAAACTCGGTCTCATTATTGGAATTGTCTGCCCACCTAAGATCAACCGATGTGGTTGAAGGGCTGCCGGTTAATGCCGTGGGTGAAGCGGGTAAAGTCCATGAACCCGGGATGTAGTTTGCATACGCTTTTGTACTATAATTCCGCTCCGCATCGTAAGCGAAGAATGCATAATAATATGTTTTGCCATTTTCCAGCCCGCTGTTGTCCACCCAACTCGTACCGTTACCATCATAAATTATTTTGCCATCATCCGGGCCAGCAGCGGTTGAACCATATTTCCGGACAATTCTGACCCCTTGGAAATCCGCCGACGGATTTTGCCAATTCAGGGTAACCTGTAAATTACTCAGAGTTGGAGTATTGATGGTTACCGGGCCGGGTGGCGTAAGATCGGTGCCATTATCGGCATAAATTACTCTAAGGTAGGGCCGGTCGCTGACATTGGCGGTGGTAGTTCCATAAATTGATATACTATCCCCGGCCTTGCCCTCTCCTTCACTCAGGATATACCAACCTTGATTTTTGGCCGGATCAGCCGCCCATGCCTTCAGGGCTTTGGTGATATCGACTTTGATGAACATCTCGCCGTTCTCTTCAAAGGCATACGGCAAGTATTCAAAAGTATCGTTTAGTTCCGTGGCGGTCACTGCCGCCAAAATATTTGCCGTCTCTTTCTTCCAAAGGACTTTCCGGCCCAGCCGGTTGTCCCGGTACAGGAAGTTGAGTCCGCTGCGGAGGCCGTCAACCGTTCCGAAGTATGGCCGTTCCAAACCGGCGTCGGGAATGGTATAGATTTTGATTCTACGGAGAGTATATTTATCGCCATTGATGCTTTTAACTTTGAGTACCAACTCCGCCCGGTCGATCGGGGTATTGGTAGGAATCAATCCTCCGGGGCCGGTGAGCCCGGGATAATAGAACCAGAGATCGCTGTTGATGCCGCTTACTCCTTTGCCCAAAATCAACTCGTCATGGTTCCAAGTTGTCATCAGATCGCCGCGGAAATTGCCGGCGGTCAGGAAGTTCCGCAGGTAGGACCCGTTCCCACCGCCACTACCGCTGGGATTGGTATAATGTTTATTTGAGTATAAATCGTCGATAATTGTTAAATCATTGGAGATCAAGCCGCTGCCGCCGCTGTTTATTACGCTGCTGTCGATGGTTATATGAAAATCATTGATATTTGTGGTCATACTGCCGTTAAACGTAAGGGTTATTTCACATTGAGAGTTATTGCTACGGCTAATACCGGTAATGGTCAAACCTGTCGGGATGTTATACAAAGTGAAATTTGAGGCCAAAAGTGTGCTATCTTTAAAGGTGGTCCCTACCAAAGTGAGAATGATCTTTCTACCGTCCAAGTTGGATTCGGCCAATACCGGCATATCCGCTGAAATGGTCAATTTTGCCGTACCATTATAGTTGCAACTAAATTGGGAGGCGGCGGTATTACCGTTCCCCGCTGCATCGTGGGCTACACCGGCTGCAACATTTACCGTTACAATTCCCGGACTGCTCGGACTGATATCCCCCGTGTAAGTAGTTCCACTGCCGTTAAAATTGCTCATATTTCCATTGGTGACCGCGATATCATTCAATCCAAAATCGGTTACCGCTTCGCTGAAGGTAATAGTCACCGGGATCGGGGACACTTCAGTCGGACTACCGGCGGTACTGGTGATGCTTACAGTTGGTTTGACTCCATCCACCAATACTCCGGTGGTAGCTGGAAGAGCATTCAAGTTAAGATCGGCGTCCAAACCGGCGGCCTGGTCTTTGATTATTCCACCGGTTCCAAGAGTAATAGCAGGATTACTTCCCAATTCTATCCCATCGCTATCTTGATCACCGCTATTTACGGTATACCGGAATACCAAATCGGTTGGTCCCGAACCATTTACGTAAGTGGCATTTACCGTCGCCGCTGTCCCCAAGCCGATTTTCAACGTAATTGGAATGTAAGGAGTTCCGGTAACCGATACGGGTTTGTTAAATGTAATGTTTATATCTAATGGTTTACCGGGTCCATATGTTCCGTCAGCAATGTTTGTGGAAATAATGGCTGCCGGTATCGGGCTCTTTTTTACCAAAATTTGATCAAAGCCTGTCGTCGCATTATATTCTTGCCAGGCGACGCACAGATCCCCGTTAAAAACGGCAAGCGCAGGATATTCTGCGCTCTGCGCATTATCTTTATTTAAACCGGTTGTGTTATTACCATCGAAAAAAGATATAGTATCGGTATCGCTATTATATTTCGCTATCCGGATTTGTTTTTTGTTTACGGATCCGGTTGGTGTTGATACTGTTGCTGTTTCTCCCCACGAAACATAAAGCGAACGGTTAAAAACACAAAATGTCGGAGATGCAGCAGGGCGTCCGCTATTATAATTCCAACCCGCATCACCGCTATCCTTTACATATGCCCAGGTTGAACCATTATATTTTTTTACATGAATTTGGGCATACGTCAACGTCTTTTCTTCCCAGGCGCAGTAAAGAGCCCCATTGTATTCGATAATAGTGGGATTTTGAGCATTATTGGAACTGTTGCAATTTAATCCGACATCTCCCACCCCGTCATCGACAAGGTTCCAAGTCCCGGTACTGTTCCCATCATAGCTTTTTACAATAACTTGCCACTTTCCGGAATCGTTATACTCTTGCCATGCCGCATATAATCTATTGTTATACGCAGCAAGAACCGGATAGTCCGCTATATAGTCTGAATTGTAATTAATTCCGTTTGATCCGTTTATTGATCCGTTCGATCCGTTTTGATCTATCAAATTCCACCCGGATCCATCATATTTGCTGACCCTTATTAGATTATTGCCGTGATTTGTCACTTCGCTCCAAGCCGCATAGAGATTGCCATTATATACCGCCAATGAAGGTCTGTAAGCATTCGCCGTTACTCCAAAATTTAAACAACCATTTGGTCCATCTGCAGCTGTCCATGAAATCCCGTTGTATTCGCTTACGTGTATTTGAGCTGTTCCACCTATAACTTCAGTATACTCATCCCATGCAGCATAAAGTTTTTCATTATACACCATCAGACACACATTTTCGGCAGTGTGAGTTCCATCACGGTTTAGCGGATTGGGAGTTCCGGCTTGAATCCATCCACTGCCTTCCCGATATAGTTTTACTCGAATTTTTGAGTCCTCATCCCAAATTGCATATAATTCATTCTTAAAAGTTGTTATTGCCGGATATTGGGCTCCCTTATTCGAGTCGTAATTAATGCAGTTTGAACCGTTGCAACCAACAAAAGTCCAGATCGGATCAGTTGCGGCGCTTGCCGGAATCAATCCTTCCCCCGGTAAAAAGCCGACTGATAGAACAATTATGGCCGAAATAACGGTAAGTCCGATTCTTAAAAAATGATTTTTCACTTTGTTCCCCTCCTTCATTGGCTAAAGCGCTGGGACCGAAAAAGATTTAATAATTGAAAGTCAAATCTCAATAAAACTGTAGAAAATACCAAGTATCCGGAAGATGAGCAAAATCATCTTCCGGATGGGATAACTGCAATATTATAAGCTTTTATTAATGATAATACTGTAATTAGTGGAAACGCCGCCCCCCGAAGGGGTTACCTCGATTGTTATTGCGTTGTTTCCCGTATTTAGGCCAATGTTTGGTGAGGTGCTGCCGCTTGGCACGGTTATGCCGTTTACCTTTATTGTAGCGCCGGATGCCGTAGGTTTAACCGTTACATAACTCACGCCATTATCCACACTTGTGGTATAATTTAGCGTTATACTGTTAAACGGAGGGTTCAAAGCCACAATATCATCCATATCGGTTTTTATCGCCAGATTGCTGAGGTATACTTGTCCTCCTTCTCTGGTTACGTTAATCGTATATTTTTCCTCCATACCGGAAGAAGTGACATCGATACAAATTGTATTATCTCCCACGGCTAGGCAGATTGGCCCAAAAGCTTGGCCGTTTATTGCTTTTTGACCGTTTACTTTAATTGCGGCGCCACCTGCTGCGGCAGTCGGAGTTACTGTAATTGAACTCACGTTATTTGGAACACTCGCGGTATAATTATACGTTTTGCTGGAAAAATCCGGAGATAACACGCCCTGACTGATCGTCAAGTTGGATAAATAAGGCGGATTGGGCGCTTCGTACACCTCCAGCTCCACGATCGCGGCATATTTGGGATTGCAGCGCAGCCCTTTGGTCACATATACCTGGACAAAGTTGCCCTTTACGGCAGTTGCCAAAGTCCGGTCGCTCTTAGAGCTATTATTATCCTTCACTTCATCTACATCATGCCCATTCACCTTAAACCGGTAATCGCACATGTTATTATCGGGAGGCCAGCCTACCGCTCCCATATGCGACACCACCCAACGGCCGATCCAGTAATCGGCTCCCAGATTAACCATTAACCACATAGGCTCCGGCTTTACCGATGGCGAAAATCCCATCCACCGGTTCAGTGGCGCAAGCACCCCGTCAACCGCCTTTTGGGCGTTATAAGGTAGCATGGAATTACTGGCCATGGCGGGTTTATTTTCGGCAATATTGATATCAGACATTGTTTTCCGTCCTTTCATATTTTTCCATCATCCGCCGCCCGGTCGTTAATTTTTGGCAGACAGCTTTGAAACGACTTTTTTAATCATCAAACCGGTAATCACTGCGGCTTTGTTGGATATATACCATATACGCAAATATAAAAACAGCCGCAGTTCGGCAGCGGCTCGGCGCCCCTCAGGTCGGGTAATGCAAAGTTGCTGATGCCGTCTCCGCCGAATTTATTTCCGATTAGCTGAAATAAAGCCGGGTAGGAAGATATATTAAGTATTTTGCCGTCGCAAGCCAACCAGTCGGGATCGGGGTTAGCATATGGGTAAAAATTGATTTGTCCAAGGTAAGAATTTTTTCCATTCTCCATTTATAAGCCTCCTTTACAAAATCCTAAACCCGTAATCAATGGTGCGGATAGACACCTTCAAAGCAAATATAATATTTGCAATAACCAGTACGATCCCCGCTGTCCGGCAGGTTGGGCAGGGCAAATTTGCTTTTCCCATCTCCGCCGAATTTGTTTCCAATTATTCTAAATAATGCTCCGTAGGAACCAACATCAAGCATTCTGCCATCACAAGGCAGCCAGTGATTATCAAAATCACTGATCGGCGATTTTGAGTATGGGAAAAAATTGATTTGGCTAATGAAATAATTTTCTCCCAAGCTTTCGATACTTTCTCCCTGCACCGCGATGCAGTAATGAATGCCCTTGTCCCGCATCGGCACAGCCCCCGGCAAAGCCTCTTCCCGAAAATTTAAATTTAAATTAGGCAGGCCAAAAGTGATTAAGCCGTCGCCTCCATAAATGTCCCCCAAAAAGTTGTGTAAAAGATCATACTCCCGAATCGGCAGAAGCTGTCCCTCACAGGGCATCCAACCATCCGGAACAAAATCAAATGCGTATAACCGAATCTCACCTAGAAACTGATGCCTTATATCCCGTAACTGATTCATATAATTCACCTCATTGCTAAATTTGGCCAAAAGATAGCCAACTGTTTTCAAACATACTGGTAAATCTCTGTAATTGCCAAAATAAAAACTATATAGGATGAATTAAATTCCTTAGTCTCACCATCATTTCCGGCCTTAAGGAAATGATGTATAATCAAAATTTAATTCAACTTATATAGAACAGCATGACTAATTTTTTTCATCTTGAACAACTCCTTTTTTATTAGGCATAAGGCACGGGGCGTGAGGCATGAGTAAAAACTTCAGTTTAGGGAACAGGCAACAGGTTTCCGGTTAGATCAGGATGACCAAACACAAAACCAATGCTCGCTTTTTAACCCACTCTCGCCTCTTGTCCCACGCCTTATGCCTGACCTAAAATCACGGCTCATTTTAAACTAATTTTAAAAAATTGAATACTGTACTTTGGCAAAAAAAAAGTACAGGGTCCCTTGAAGACTCCTGTACTTTTTGATAAAAAGGCTGGTAGAATAATTATTGACTCAATTTTCAAGTCTCTACTCCGCCATCTTTACGGCTCTCTTCAAGCCGGAGAATACCAGCCGTTGCCGGTCTAAAAAAAGACCCTATCCCTGGAAGGGAACCAGCCGGACGTTGCAAGTTAAAACCATCAAAAAACTCCAAACCAAAAGACCTGCAAAGGATTGGCGAATCCCCTTTTCAGGGATAGGGTAGCTTTAACCTTGACGCAATCCTATCCGGTTATCCTTCTTTCTTTTCCGGGCCCAATACCATCTTCCTGGCGTATAGCTCCACCTCGTTCCGGTTTTTCAGGTGCAGCCTTTCCAGGATCTCGCCCATATGATATTTAACCGTCCGTTCACTCAGGCCCAGCCGGGCGGCGACTTCCTTATAAGTCAAGCCGCCGGCGATTAGACCCAATACTTCGGCTTGCTTGGGCGTCAGTTTGGCTGCCGGTTCCTTGGCCTCCGCTTCCGCGACGGCGGCAACTTCATCGATATGAAATTCCTGCATCACCTTGGCCGCCAGACCAGGAGAAAGCGCCATTTCACCGCTGGCCAGGCCATCAAGCTGCTCGATCAATTCTTCGGCCCGCAGCCCTTTTAACAAGTAACCGCAAGCGCCGCTGCGGATGGCTTCAAAAAGATCTTCCTCCCGGTCGGACATTGTCAACATCACGATTTTGGTCTCCGGCAGTTTTGCTTTGATCAGGCGGGTGGCAGCCAGACCGTCACAACCGGGCATCTGCAGATCCATTAAGATGATGGCCGGGCGCAAGATCTGGGCTTTTTCCAGCGCCTCCAAACCGTCCCTGGCAATACCGGCCACCAAAAAACCTCTGCTCTCCAGCAACTTTTGCAAACCTTCCAGAAATAAAAAATGATCATCCACCAACAATAACGGGCTGCTTTTGGCCGCCGCCATTTCTCCGCCGGAACTCTCGAGGCGGATTTGTTTAGCGGCAGCCGGAAGTTCAATGATCACTTGAGTGCCCCGGCCCGGGGCTGAATCAACCCGGGCTTTCCCCCCGGCATGAACGGCCCGCTCGCTCATGATCTCCAACCCATAATGACGCCCCGTTTTTGGGGTTTCCTGTTTAAAACCTATTCCATTATCAATAACGGTGATTCGAATCAGGTCCCGGGCAGCCTCTTTGGTGAAGCATACAGTTACCGTGGTGGCCTTGGCGTGTTTACGCACATTGGCCAGGGCCTCCTGAATAATCCGGAATAGTTGGACCTGAGCCGCCGGGTCCAGTTCCTGATCACTCAATCGCTCCGGATTTTCCATGACCACCGGAATCTGAAAATTCGCTTGAAAATGATCCAGATATTGCTGCAGGGAAGCAAAGAAACCCTGTTTAAAGAGCAAGGAGGACTTGACCTCGGAAATAAATTCCCGGATTTCGGCATTGGCCTCTTCCACCACCTGGGACAAGCGCGCCAAATCGCCTTCAACTTTCCCATCATGGCTGCCGTTAAGTTTGTCCCGGATGTTTTGGATCTGGATGTTGACATAACCTAAAACCTGGCCCATGCTGTCATGAAGTTCCCGGCTGAGCCGCTCCCGTTCCGTCAGGACCGACAACGCCTTTTGCTGTTCCAGCAGTTGATCCTGGACCTGTTTCTGGATGGTGATGTCTTGTAAGACAAGGGCTTTACCAAGATAGCGACCCCGCCGGTTCACCAGGGGAGTAATGTGGATCCGGTAATCCCTTCGTTCCCCGTTAAGCTCCAGGTAATCCTCGATTGTTTCCGTTTTTCTTTTGGCTGCGAGTTCCGCCAAACGGGGATAAGCCCTAAATGCATCTGTAAATTTATCTCCGATAATCTCCAATTTCGGGCCGCCCATTAACTTTTGGGCGTCAGAATTAAGCTCGATGATATAATCGTTTTGATCGATAACCACCAGGCCATCTCCCATATTCTGGGCTGCTGTCGTCAAAGCCATGGGCATGACATCGAAGAAACGCAAGCGTAAAGCACCCCAACTAAAAATCCAGACTGTTACCCCAAGCGGTAATAATAGCAGTAATCCTAAAGGCAAGGGTTGGTGAAGGTGGCACATTCGCCAGGCCGTAAGTACAATTGCCATCGCTAGACCCGGTAAAGCCCCCGCAAACATAACACCAGCCTGGCGCCGCCGCCAGCCGGATGTTTTTATAAAACGCTGCCCGAAAATTGCCGTCCCCCAACCTATCAGCAAATAAATCACCCCTACCAGCAGCCAATAGGCAAATCCCCGCTCTCCGTTGATCTGATTGAATTCGACCCGAGGATTACGCATATACCAACCGTGATAGCTGTTGGTAACCATTAAACCAAGACATATGACTGAAAGTGTACTCATCAACCAAATTACCCGGTTTTGAAACCGTTTCCCGTAACCGGACATCTTCAAAGCCATGACAAACCAGGCCAACCCGAAGAGAAAAGCGGCTGAAACGTAATAATAAGACCAAAATAACTTCTCCCGGATCACGATTGTATTAGTATTGATATATGTTCCGATAATATATTGGGTGAGGGCGATCATCACTACCGCGAAAGGCGCGGCTCCCGAAACCGTCCGGTTCCGCCATGCAATTGCCGCCAATGCGCTTAGAATTATGATAGCCATGAATACCAGCCAGGTGTAAAGAGATGTTATAGAGTTTATTTTGAACCAATCCTTTCTTTCTTCGTGGTCCAATGTAAATAATTTTCTCTAATTTTGTCAAATTTTTAGCTTAATTATATCATTATAGAGACCTGGGAATAAAGATAGAAAAGGCAAGATAAAAACTCCGCCGCCGTGGACGGAGCGCGTCATTATATGATCCATGGTATCCTGTTTATGTTACCGATTTTGGGACAGGCTTAAGACGTAGCGAAAGCTGCGGACAAACTGAGCGGATTTTCAAAGAAAGAAAAAAGTAAATTAAACCCTTGGAAATACAACATTTGCAGATTTTAGTTGTAAAAATGGTAGATGGAGCTATTTTCAGGCATGAAAAAATGGTCCCCGAAACCTCGGAAACCCTTGATATTCTTATGGTGGACCTGAGGGGAATCGAACCCCTGACCTCTTGAATGCCATTCAAGCGCTCTCCCAACTGAGCTACAAGCCCATTTAGCCGTCAAGTGACAAATAATAATATACCAAAACCAATAAAAGATGTCAATAGCCAGTTTTTGGCCGTCATCCCTATTTAGGCGCAACCATAAGTTTTAAATGGGTTAATTCACCGCAGATAGATCGTGAAAAATTTTAGGCGCCCTTATCCCCATTGTCCCCTTTAGGTGTAAGAATAGATTTAGTAATGACGGTGCGATATTTGTCCACAAGACAAATTAAAACTGATCGATTAACCAAGAACCAGCGCACAAAATATACCCAAAACCGCATTTATTTACCCCCGTAACTATTATCAGGCGTCATATGCTCTTAGAATTTCGGTAACCTATTCAAATACCCAAAAAAGGCCTGAGCGGACTCGGAATATATTTCAAGAGAACCTGACCATACCTTTCTAAATCCCAATGCAATTCCTGCCGGACCATTAACTACTTACTTCATCATAATCAGCGTTTCCACTGTTGCAACTATATTTTGAAAGGCATGCATCGCAATGGTCACATAAATCGAGCCGGTTCGCAGCCTAGCAAACCCATAAAGCAACCCTCCCAAAAAAATCAGCAGTATCCCATACCAATCATACTGAAGGTGTAGGAGCGACCAACATAAGGAGGTCAAAACAACGGCTCCAACCGGTTTTACCCATGAAAGGCTAAACCCTTTTAATAAAAACCCTCTAAAAAAGAGTTCCTCAAACACTGGGGCGGCCACTATTAAAGCGATATACAAAAGCAAAGGAAACCTTGCGGTTTTGACCGCATTAAACATATATTCAGGAACAATCGGTCTGTTCAGGAGGTAAGTGCAAGTATCGCTGAGAATCAAATAAATTACGCAAATTGCCAACCAAAAGCCTAATTGTTTCAATGAAATCCTAGTTAACCCCAAATATTCCAAAAAAGAGCCGCCTTGATAATACCGGGTAATCCAGATAATTAAGGCCGTACCGGTAATCCCACTTAAAAACGTTGCCAAGGCCAGGTAGAATCCGCTTTCCACGATCCCATCCACCGTTGAGGGCGAACCACCGATTGCCGCGAATATAATCAACCCCAACAGTAAAACTATTTGAATAAATATATTGAACATCAAAATCAAGAGCCCGAATCCTATAACTTGGCCGGTAGACAGCGATTTACGGTTCGAAACCCCTGTTGCGGGCCATCAGGTCATCCATCGCACAATCCCCCTAAAATACAAAATAAACTAAATCAATGAAAATTCTATGATTTAACACTATTGGCTTTAAATATATAAATTCAGTAGAAATACCAAAAATCCTCCCCAGTAATTCAACCTTACCTAAAAAAGCACAAATTTTAATTGTGCTTTTTTAACAATACTAATGTTAATGTTAATTAACCCGTATTCCCAGAATAATTACATCCCAGGAATCTTAAATGAAGGCATTCCCAATTTCTGATACCCTGCCGGAATTTCGAATAACGAATCCGGTTGCACGGCTGGTTTAATGTTTTTATACTCAATGGTAGAAGTTATTTTGCCTTTCGAATCTTTGGTTTGGGTTTTAACTGGAAAACCCAGCTTATCGGAGACCCATTGTACCAAAACCCCATATTTCTTATCTTTGTAAGTATACTGGACTACCTTGCACTCATAACCGTTAACGGTCTCAGTTCCCAGGACAGACTGCTCATATCCATATTCCTGATTTGGCTGGTTGGGATCAAAGGGGAATGCAATCTCCATATATTGTTTTTCCGGTAGTAACGTCCAGGAAACTTTTTTATCCAACCGCAGAATCGTAATATTGGTCTCGCCATCTATTGTAATCTCCTGGCGAATCTTTTGCGAACCCTTGATATAGATTTTTCCGCTACTTACCTTTTCTTTAGCGTCGGACATGGTCATATCGGCCGAAAATTCAGCTCCGGCTGCTATCGCCAGATTCAAACCGTTCCCTAACATTAGCGCTAATACCGCTAATAATAATAGATATTTTTTTAACACTTAACTTTTCCTCCTTTTTGGTAATCGGATTATAAATGAATTCTAGCTAAAATTACCAATGCCTGCCGAATTTAAATATCAAACGTAAAATTTAACAATAAAAAAAGGGCACCCTTTTAAAGTGCCCATCCACCAATTACCACGTCAACTTCTCCCATAAATATTTAGGCAACTCCGCTACCGGGATCCGCTCCTGCTCCATAGTGTCCCGATCCCGGACCGTAACCGCTTGATCCTCAAGGCTTTGGAAGTCCACCGTTACGCAGAAAGGCGTACCGATCTCATCCTGCCTCCGGTAACGGCGGCCGATTGCTTTGGAGTCGTCGTAATCGACCATCCAGTATTTTCGAAGTCCCTTCTCGATCTCTTTGGATAAATTAACCAACGGTTCCTTCTTGGAAAGCGGCAGGATAGCCACTTTATAAGGAGCCAACGCCCGGTGCAATTTTAAGACCACCCGGACTTCATCCTTATCCGGTTCCTCATGATAGGCGTCGATCAAGAAGGCCAAAGTCCCCCGATCCGCCCCGGCCGACGGCTCAATGACATAAGGCACGTAATGTTCATTGGCTTCCTGGTCAAAGTAATCAATCCGCTGGCCGCTATATTCGGCATGGCGTTTCAAGTCAAAATCAGTACGGTTAGCTATGCCTTCCAGTTCCGACCAACCCATCGGGAAATAATACTCCACATCATAACAACCCTTAGCATAGTGAGCCAATTCATCCGCGGCATGGGCGCGCAACCGTAACCGTTCCTTGGTCATCCCCATATCAAGATACCATTGGAACCTTTGTTCCATCCATTGTTTATGGAACTCTTCATCAGTCCCAGGTTTTACGAAATACTCGATCTCCATCTGCTCGAACTCCCGGGTCCGGAAAGTGAAGTTACCGGGTGTAATCTCATTCCGGAACGACTTCCCGATTTGGGCTATGCCAAAAGGCAGTTTCATCCTGGTCGATGTCAGCACGTTATTAAAATTAACGAAGATCCCCTGGGCGGTCTCCGGGCGCAGATAGACCACAGCCGCATTCTCCTCTACCGGACCCATAAAAGTTTTGAACATCAGATTGAACTGGCGGGCCTCGGTCAACTCACCGCCGCAAGCCGGACATTTGTCGCCTTCCAGGTGGTCGGCGCGGAACCGTTGTTTACAGGCTTTGCAATCAACCAAAGGATCGGTGAATCCGGCAACGTGGCCGCTGGCCTCCCAAACCCGGGGATGCATTAAAATGCTGGCGTCTAATCCCACCATATCATCCCGTTCTTGGATCACCTTCCGCCACCATGCCCGTTTAACATTGTTTTTCAGCTCTACGCCTAATGGGCCGTAATCCCAGCAACTGTTTAAACCCCCGTAGATTTCACTGGATTGAAAGATAAAACCTCTCCGTTTCGCTAATGACACGATCTTCTCCATGGTTGTAGCCGCTTGAACTTCAGACATAACCTTGCCTCCCTATAATTAATATTCTTATTAGTTATTTTCCATTCAATAAACCTAAAAGCAACGGGCTTACAGTCACCTCAATTGCCGCAGCGAAGAAAAGCATGATTACGATTAAAATTCCATAGTAACCGGCCTCGCGGGTCACTTCCTTGAATAACGGAAGATGTTCCTTGGTCTGCAAATAATGAATGATTAAACGATACGGGATTAATCCGAAACGGATCCCTAAAAAAACCGCGATAAAAAACGCCGGTAACTCTAAAATACCGTGCGGAGCAAGGCTAAGGTAAAAGTGGATCGGGTTGAGCCCGTTTTCAACCTGCAACATATTTTGAAATAACCCGATCAGGACTCCGTTCATTAATAAAATCCCCAAGGGAATGATCGGCAATAAAATACCAAATAAAATAGCGGTTAGAGAAGCACTGATATTATTAGCCCAGATTATAAAAAACTCGGTGCCGGGAGGCGCCTGTTTCATCCATTTGGCGATTTCAGCGAATTTTTGCATAGCTTCTTTTTTAACTTCAGCGGCCATCACCGGGTTAATCTGAGGCAATTGTTCCCCCATCAGAATTCCAAGCACAAAAAGGGCTGACACAAGTAATAACTTAGGCCAATCTCTTTTCAGCAACCTAATAATTTCCCCCATCTTGACCTCCCAAAAATACCAAAAATAAAAGAAACCTTCTCCCTTTCAGGGACGAGAGGTTTCCCGCGGTTCCACCCTGGTTGATCCTTTAAGGATCCACTTAAAAAAATCAGCTCCGAAGCGCCCTCCCAAATTCACCGTGCCGGTTTCCACCATTACCGGCTCTCTTTAACCAGTGTACCCTTTGGTATTTTCTTCGTCATTGCCGTGTATAGATTTAATAAGGCATGAAGGGTAAGTAAAAAATCTAACAAATAAAGCCCGTTATTATTAAAAAATTGAAACACTTGAGACTTAACTCTTTACCCTTGCCCAATCTCGCGCTTTAAATATAACAAACCCTAAACATTCTGTCAATGGCATACTTCGGGGTTGAGCTTTTCAATTTCAACCGTACATTTGCTAACGAGAGCGGCGACCGCTCCAATAACCGCCAATTGGGGCGCTAAGACTGCTCCCACTACTCCGGCGGTTACCGGCACCTCAACCAGGATCTTATCGTCCTGTTTGACTTTGATCTTCGTGACATTGCCCTTTTTAACCAGCTCTTTAACTTTTTCCACCAATTCATTACCCCGGACAAATATTTCTTCTTTCCGGTTTTGCTGATCCTTTTCAAGCTTAACGATGGCCTCAACAACATCCCAATTTACAGATTCCAAAGCAATTTTGGCTTCTTCGTAGTTCACATTCATCCGTTCGCGGACCAAATCGACTTTGTCCAAATTATCCATTGTGAATTACACCTCATTTTATGGCAATTACAACAATAAAATTACATTACCAATTCAGTCGTAGATTTCCCGTTACCTATTTAAATTATCCAGAAAAGCTCGGG
Organism: Bacillota bacterium; assembly: GCA_023415835.1. Taxonomy (GTDB): domain Bacteria; phylum Bacillota; class UBA4882; order UBA8346; family UBA8346; genus JAAYHS01. Next base: position 63,736 of record JAEZJK010000042.1, on the reverse strand, counting down.
ATTTTAAAGGCCGCTCTAACCGGTCCTCAATGAAATTGGAGAGTAAGGCAAAGAGTTTAAGGCGGCTACTCTTTTCGGTTTTCAAAAGATGGACTTGACGGAGATCCGTTTCACCCAAAAGGCCAAACCAATTTAGTAAATCCGGGTTTACCGGCAATAAGTCCCGATGTTGAGGGGAACAGTCATTACAAATCAATCCCCCTGCTTCAGCGGAAAAAGACAATTTGCCTTCCGGAATTCCGCCGCAACAGGTACAATGATTCAATTCCGGCTGGTAACCCAAATATTTTAAAAGCCGAGCCTGGAAAGCCAGGTTTAAAATCTCCGGGTCACTGGCCTTTTCCAAGACTATAAACGCAGCCAGCAAAAAGCGGAACAGATCCCCGGCTTCTTGCCGCTCGGGCAGAAACCCATCAACCAATTCCACCCAGAAACTGGCATAAGCGAACTTGGTCAAATCTTCGCGCAATGCTGAAAATGAATACACCAACTCTACTTGGCTCAAGCTATCCAAACTTTTGCCCGGGAAAAACAAACCCTCTAAATAATTAAAAGGCAGTGTGTTCCCGACGAAACGGCTCCGTTGCCTTCGCGCCCCCTTAACCACCGCCTCAAATTTACCCAGTTCCTCGCTGAATAAAACTAAGACCCGATCCGCTTCCCCGAGATTCCTGCTCCGTAAGACAATAACCTTGGTCCGGTAAAGGCCCATTATCTTCTCCTAAATAAAGCCAAAATAATTGAAAGGATTATACTCAATAGAACGCTGGTCGCCAAAGGAAAATAGAAAGTAAAATTACCCCGTTTGATTATAATATCCCCCGGGAGCCTGCCAATTCCGGGAACTTTACCGCCCAGCCAAAGCAAAGCCCCTAAAACCAAACTTACGATTCCGACGATTATTAATAATTTGCCGATTTGTTCCATAGCAACTCCTCAACTTTAAACCTAATTTTAATTCTATCACTCATCTTGGATATATATCAATGTAATTATGCTAATAATATACCCTTTCAGAATACCCCTTTTATCGCTTGCCTGGGATACTTATTCCATGGTAATCTATATATGTCGCAATAAGTTTCTTGGATAAGCGTGGATTATTGCGACATGTTTTCCTTGATTCATATGTTGAAAAAAGCCCAATAATTTTACCATTCACATCCGGTATTTGGGATGTGAATGTTTTACTTAAAACTTTTTTCAACATTTCTTTATTAAAGATTAATCTGAATTCTGCAAATAAAACCGTTGCCCCTATTAAATCTGTTTATTCCGTGCCCGTGCTCAGCGTAGCGGTGCCCGTACACGTAATCGTCAGTCCCATTCCCTTTAGTCATGAGCTTTCTTTTGATTACGATTATACAACCGGGCACGAATTTAAATCTAAGAGAGGAACAACTCCACGTGAACCGAAAGCTGACAAAATTCCTGTCCTATTATCGGCCTTACTTAGGGTTATTCACCGCCGATCTCGCTTGTGCGTTAATTGCTGCCGGGATCAACTTGGTATTTCCTTTGATAATCCGATATATTACCAAAGACGTATTTGGAGCTGGTTTAACCGTAGCCATAGCTAGTATTTGGAAACTGGCGTTATTAATGCTTTTCTTGACAGTGGTAGAATATTGCTGTAACTACTTCATTACTTCTTACGGCCACGTAATGGGCGCCAAGATGGAATACGATCTCCGTAACGAACTTTTTGATCACCTTCAAAAATTGTCCTTCAACTATTACGACAATCAAAAAACCGGTCAGATCATGTCCCGAATCACCAATGATTTATTCGAAATCACCGAATTGTACCACCACGGGCCGGAAGATTTGCTGATCTCCCTAACCAAACTGGCCGGGTCGTTCATCATTCTTTTTGGGATCAATATCCAGTTAACCTTGGTGGTCTTCTCCTTTATTCCGCTGATGGTCTGCTTTGCCTACTATTATAATCGGAAGATGCGGTGGGCGTTTCGAAAAAACCGTGAGAAGATTGCGGCGATCAATGCCGGGATTGAAGACAGTATCTCAGGAGTCCGTGTCGTAAAGTCCTTCGCCAACGAAGATTTGGAGATTGAAAAATTCCGGGAAAATAACCTGCGTTATGTGGAAAGTAAGAGGAACAGTTACCGCTATATGGGCCGGTACCATAGCGGCATCAACGCGTTCAGCTCCCTAATCTATCTGGTGTTGGTAGTGGCGGCCGCCCTGTTTATCGGTGGGGGCCGGATTAACTCACTGGACTTATTGACATTTTTACTATATATCAACGTTTTTTTGGAGCCAATCCGGAAGTTGATCAATTTCGGCGAGCAATTCCAGAACGGGCTTTCCGGGTTTGACCGGTTCTATGAAGTGATCTCCATCGCCCCTGATATTGTCGATTCAAAGCGGGCCGTTGAACTGTCCAAAGTGAACGGGACCATCGAATTCAACGATGTGTCTTTCCGATACAATCCCCATACCGCCGAAGTCCTATCCCATATCAACCTACAAGTGAAGGCGGGCGAATACATTGCCCTGGTAGGCACCTCCGGAGTGGGCAAAACGACTTTATGCAGCCTTATCCCGCGGTTCTACGAAATCTCCGCCGGCAGCATCAAGTTGGACGGCAAAGACATCCGGGATATCAAACTGAAGTCCCTCCGTAAAAATATCGGTATTGTCCAACAGGATGTTTATCTTTTCGCCGGATCGGTAATGGAGAACATTCGTTACGGCAAACCGGAGGCTACTGAGGAAGAGATCGTCGCCGCAGCGAAAAGCGCCAATGCTCATGACTTTATCATGGAGTTGCCCCAAGGTTACGCCACCGATATCGGCCAGCGGGGTATCAAGCTTTCCGGCGGGCAGAAGCAACGGTTGAGTATTGCCCGGGTATTTTTAAAAAACCCGCCAATCTTGATCTTTGACGAAGCAACCTCAAGCCTGGATAATGAGAGTGAAAAGGTAATTCAGGATTCTTTGGAGTCTCTGGCTCAAGGCCGGACCACTTTTGTGATTGCCCATCGCCTTTCCACCATTCGGAATGCCCAAAGGATTATAGTCCTGACCGATGAAGGGATTACCGAGGAAGGGGACCATCAAAGCCTGTTAGCGAAGGGTGGAATCTACGCCCAGCTTTATAAGATGCAATTTAAATAGCTCCTCCACCTTTCATGCTCGTTTTTTTAATCCGTGTTAATCCCGTTAATCCTGTCTAAGTTCCCATCCTTTTTGACAGGATTTACACAGATTGTTTGGATTTCTTAAAAACCAATTACGATTACGAGCACGAATATGAATCTCGATTAAACCTTTTCTTTTCGATAATACCGATCCCTCTCACTATAAATACACCCGCAATATTTCTGCCGGTATAGCCCCAACTCTTTAGCAATGTTTTGGCTCTCCCGAAATCCCGGGCGGAAATCCTCGTCATGAAAACGTAACCCGTATTCTCCGGCCAACCCATGCCCGATTTCGCATAATAACTCCCGGTTCTGGTAAGGGCTGATCAGCAGCGTGGTCCCGAACAACCCAAAGCCTAATTCTTTAGCTTTGGCGGCAGTCCGGGAGAGCCGGATCCGGTAACATTCTTGACAGCGGTTTTGAGGGGCTCCCGCTACCACTTTAAGAAAATCTTCCAGTTCATAACCGGGTTCAACAATTGTCGGGAGTTTCCGGTATTCAGCTAACTGACGAAACCCTTCCAGCCTAAGCTTTTGTTCCTGATAGGGATGGATGTTGGGATTATAAAAAAAGAGGGTCGGCTGGAGACCCTCTTCAGTCAATCGTTGAGCACTGTAACAGGCGCAGGGCCCGCAGCAAGTGTGAAGGAAAATCGACATCACAATTCACCGCCTAACAATGATTTAACATCACAAAGTCATGACCATCGGCTCAGTAAGGATTTTCTACTTATACACCTAAAAGCTTTCGTTAATTGTAAATAACCGAAAACATCCAAACTATCATTTTTATCAGTTAAGTCAGTACCTAAGAGCCAGCGCTATTGCCCGAATGCGCTGGGGTGAACCTTTGCCGAATTGGCTGAACTTTCAGTTTACTCATTCGCTCAGTCAAAAGGGGAACAGTGCAAGGCGCGCCGGGAGCGAGGAACTGAGGCGTACTTGATGTACGTTGAGTACCAAGCGGTCGTTTCACTTGAAACGATCCGCCAAGGACCCACAGAGCCTACAACCAGTTAGAGCGACCAAGCAACGCAGCAATGTGCCACTTTTCACGGAGCATCAGCCAATTCGGCAAATTCCTCTTAAGTTCCCCACTTCCTCTCTTAACAAAACGCTTTACATCCATTCACTTTTTCACACCACTAATTTATCTAAAAGTTTAAAGTCTATTCTTGTTCAAACAGTCCATTTTGAACCTGACTATTCCGGAACGGACGATTAAAATACTCATACGCCAGCCGAGTGGCAACCCGTCCCCGGGGCGTCCGGTTGATGAAACCGATCTGAAGCAGGAACGGTTCGTAAACATCCTCAATAGTCTCCGATTCTTCGCCAATCGAGGCGGCAATCGTATCCAAACCCACCGGACCGCCATCGAACTTATCAATAATCGTCAAGAGAACTGTCCGGTCAATCCGGTCTAATCCCAAACGGTCCACTTCCATCATTTGCAAAGCTTGATCGGCTACGGCAGCGGTAATATCCCCCGATGCTTTGACCTGAGCGAAATCGCGCACCCGTTTTAAAAGCCGGTTGGCGATCCGTGGCGTTCCCCGGGAACGTCCCGCAATCTCCCTGGCTCCTGACTGCTCAATTGCAATATTTAAAATTGCAGCCGAACGAGTGACGATCTCTTGTAAATCTTCGGTTTCGTAAAACTCCAACCGATTAATAATCCCAAAACGATCGCGCAGCGGCCCAGTGAGCGAACCAGCCCTGGTAGTGGCCCCGACCAAGGTAAACCGGGGCAAATCAATCCGGACTGAACGGGCGCTGGGTCCCTTTCCGATGATGATATCCAGGGCATAATCCTCCATCGCCGGATAGAGCACCTCTTCAACGCTGCGGTTGAGCCGGTGTACTTCATCGATGAACAGCACATCCTTGGGTTCCAAATTGGTCAAGATCGCCGCCAAATCTCCCGGCCGCTCGATGGCTGGCCCCGAAGTAATCCGCAGGTTTACTTGAAGTTCATTGGCGATGATATGCGCTAGTGAAGTTTTACCGAGCCCGGGCGGCCCGTAGAGCAATACATGATCCAATGATTCCCGGCGGGACTTGGCGGCTTGAATATAAATTCCCAGGTTTTCCTTAACCCGGGCCTGCCCAATGTATTCGGCAAAATTTCGCGGCCTAAGGTTAAACTCGCCTTCAAAATCAATATCTTGTTTCGAAGCGCTGATAATCCGTTCTTCTTCCATTGGTTACCTTTCCCTGCTATTTCCTGCCTAAATTCCGCAACGCCCGGCGGACCATTTCTGGGGTGGTAAGCCCGGCATCCTGCTGATAAACGGAATCCACCGCCGCCGCCGCCTCTTTTTGAGGATAACCCAGAGCGATCAAAGCGTCCACCGCATCCCCGGTTACGCTCACATATCGGGAAACCCCTTTTTGGCCTTCGCTCCCGCTCCCGGTAATCCGGCCTAACTTTCCTTTTAACTCCAGGATGAGCCGTTGCGCTGTTTTTAAACCCACCCCGGAAACAGCGGTTAATACCCAATGGTCTTCGTTCTCAATCGCTTCCCGGAAACTATCGCCGCTAACATTGCTCAAAATAGCCAGGGCCGTTTTAGGGCCAATCCCGGAGACCCCGATGATTTTCTCAAAAATCGATTTGTCTTCAAGGTTTAAAAAACCAAAAAGATTCGCCCCGTCTTCACGCAGGTGAAAATGGGTATGTATTTTTACCGGTTCGTTTGTCCGGCTCAAAGCTTCCAAAGCCGGCAACGGCATTAGCACCCGGTAACCGACCCCGTTAACGTCGATGATACAACTTTCCCCTCCAACATCGGCTACTTTACCGGTTAGGGTAGCAATCATTAGGAACCTCCACTTCTACAGAGAACAGTTATTAGTTGCACTTTCTGTCCGATTAATTGGCTGTGATAATTGTTGATTTTAAAAATCCTGTTAATCCTGTTAATCCTGTCTAAAATAAGGCTTTTAAAAGGATTAACAGGGTTTTTTATTTAGCTTACGCTATTATCAAAAACTTTCTCATCCAGAACCTATTAATTTGCCGATAATTCTCTCTAGTAGAATTAATTAATTATTCACTGCTCGTCGATTTCAATTCACTTGTTAACTATTTATTGTTTACTGAATACCGCTAACTGTTTTTCCGAGTGCGCGTGGCAAATGGCGATAGCCAAGGCATCAGCGGCGTCATCCGGCTTGGGAATCTCGCTTAGGCAAAGCAACATCCTGACCATCTCCTGGACCTGCTTCTTTTCCGCCCTTCCGTAACCTACCACCGCCATTTTTACCTGTAAGGGAGTATATTCGATAATATCCAAACCGGCTTCTGCTCCGCAGAGTAATACCACTCCCCTGGCCTGTCCCACCGCCAGCGCAGTCCGGACATTCTTATTAAAAAACAATTGTTCAACCGCCATTACATCCGGTTGGTATTGTTTAATGATCGATTTGAGTTCCTGTGATATCTGTTGCAAACGAAGGGCAGTCGGTGTTTCCGGAGTAGTCCGTATTGCTCCGAAAGCGATTCGTTTCAAATGATTCCCTTGCTTGGCAACGAGACCGTATCCGGTAATAGCCGTTCCAGGGTCAATTCCAAGTATTACCATCTTCCACCTTACCTCCGGCCTTATCTATGGCCTATAATTCGCCCTCCTGCCGTCAAATCCTGCGTTTCACTTCCAAATCAAGGCAAATAAAAAAGCAAATAATAGGCTAACTATCTCTGGAAAAACTACCCTCCGCCAAACCTTAATTAAATCAGCCTTGAAATAATCGACGGTTAAAAACAAACACAAATGAACCGGAGAAAGCATTATCCCGACAAAACCACTCATATATGCCAGTACCAAAGCTCCCGGGTTTAGCTGTTGACCCGTACCGATCAGCCCGATTAACAGTGGAAAAGTCGCCGCCACATAACCTTGAGAGAGCCCAATGGCAAAAGCCACAAAGAAAGTCAAGCTAACTAATACCAAAAGGTCGGGAACGCCTAAGCTTTTTAAATATTCCGGCATCCAGGCGATCACTCCCGAAGTAACAAGCATTTCTTTGAAAAAGAGAATCCCGGCGATTAAGAACACGATTGACAAACTAAAAGATTCTTTCCAGAGTTCTTTCAAATCCGGAATCCGGTAACGATTGCTTACCAATAGTAAAATTAAGACTGCGATTACCGTCAAGCCAACATCGGTCCTGAAAATTAAAACAGTCAAAACAATAACCACCACCGGCCAGATCCCGGCCCATAAGTCAAGCAAGGCGTTATGTATAACGGCAATGGAAGTAGTGGTAGCGGCCGCCTCTTTCATCCCCGCAGGGATTTCAATCTTGCGGATATATAAAAAATAACCGAGAATAACAGCGACGACGAAAAACCAAGACATCATTAAAGAAAGTTTACCGACGGGTACTTCCAGTATCTGAGAGGCTAAAATTACTCCCGGATATAAGGGGATAAAAAATTCCCAAACATGCCGGAACCAGTAATTTATCAAACTATGATCCTCCGGCGATAAAGGCAGCCCTTTTCCGGCTTCCGCTACCATCGGGGCGGAAAACACAGCTCCGCCCGGAGAAGGCAACAATCCTAAAAAGGCCGGTAAAATCATCAGGTTTATTTTAGGGCTGGGGATTAGCTCCTTCAAGGCAGCCACAGTTTTGCTTAAATACCCTTTAGTTCGCATCACATGTTCTAAAAACATGATAATATTTAAAGCTACGCCTAGTTGGAGAAAGACCGGGCTGATTATTGCCCGTTTCAAAGTTAATAGTTGGCCATTCAAATCGACCTTAAATAAAATCCCCAATAGGATTCCGGCGCTGAGCATCACCCATCCGGTCTGGACTTTTTGGCGCAATAAAATTATAATCAAAATGAAAGTAAGTAAAATGTTAACCGCCGGATGGAACATGAGATCATTCCTTTATAAATTATTAGCTTTAGGTAGGATTTTACCTTTAACAGTCGAAAAATACAAGCAAAATATTGATTAAAAAAGGGGAATTGAAACAGTGCCTAATACTTTTGAAGAACTTAGCCAGGGTTACCCGGAACGGGGAAGCGGCTCCGCCGCGGCGACCAAAGTGGCTCAAGCTATTGTCGGCCAAACGTCCGTAATGAACCTTGAAGCTGTCACCGACAAGATTAAGGTGTTTAATTTACAAACCAGCCTACTTGTATTTGGGCTGGGAAGCTTGGCGGCGATCATAATCGGCCTTTACCTTCCCCAACTGGGATTAGCCCTCCAGGTTGTCTTTTGGCTGCTTCTCTTAGGTGAGATTAGATGGCCGAACCTGGCGAAAGTTAAATCCGGGGAAGCCGAAAATATCGTGTTAACTATTCCGGCCAAAAGTAAAGAAACTCAAAAGGTGGTATTGACCGCCGCTTATGATACCAGCGCTTTTATACCCGCCCCGTTAGGCTTAAAGCCGCAATTGTATTGGCTTTTGACCATCTGCATCGGCTTGGCCCTCCCGGTATTGCAGTTGCTCGCTATGGTTCTCAAGCTTCACTGGTTGACGCTCTGGTCTTTCCTGCCGTTACTGGTGTTATTAGGGTTATTTATTTTACCGAAACAAGCCTCCGGACATCCCTCCGGATTAAACGGTTGTAAAGCTTTATTGGAAACGGCCTCGATTTTGCTTAGGTTTCGTCCCAGTATTACCACGGTGATCATTTATTTCACCGGGGCGCAATCATTGAATTCGGGCGTCCAAAAACTCCCGGCAATATTTAAAAATGAAAACCCAACCTATGGATTAAATCTGGTTGAACAAAACCGGCAACAGATCGGGATCATCAGTCAAGAAGGATTTCTACCCCAACCCGGAAGCCCCTTGCTGAAAGAAATCCTTACCGAAGTAGCCCAAACAAAATCGATCCCGGTTGAAATTATCGCCACTCCTGAAATCACACCGGCTTATCCTTTGCTAGGCAAGAAAATGAACGCTATCTCGCTAACTGTCCCGGCTAAGGATACGGATGAAAACCTTAGGGAACTGCTTGTCGGTTTCATTCGCAAGATTGAACATTAATAAAGAGATAGGAAAAATTATACAAACATCTATATGAAGAGTAACAATACAAGCTGCCTTATGGCAGCTTGTATTGTTAATTTAACGTTTATGCCCTCACCAAAGTAAGAAAATTGTAAAATCAACCCTTGTCAAAACCAAATCTTGCTAATTAAGTCCCAACAAATTACCGCAATCCCCAATCCAATCACCCAGGTGAAATACTTACGGATCTTCCGCCCCCCCAAAAACGGGAAACATATACTCCGAGTTGGATCCTACCAACGACCCACCAATAAAAACAGAAATTGCTCTATCCTCTCTTTCTATTGGATATGTGTTTCAACTTTTTCATATCGGATAGCTCAATAAAAAAGAAAAACTTGGCGTTTACCAAGTTCTCTGATCACGTTATATCATTTTAATATAAATCGTATTGCCAAACCGATCCGGTCTTGCTTCATCCTTTTTAATATACTAAATCAAATTTTTCAACGGCGATGAAGACTCGAAAAACAACGTCAACGGTCTTTACCGATTCATCTCGCTCGTATTATGCGACTGATGATCCCGGATCATTTTGGAGATCTCCTGGAAATCGCTGACCGGCATATCCCCGGATATCGTATTTTTCATCGCTGCCATGGCATTGCCGAACTCTAAAGCTGTTTGTACATTGTCATACTTGAGTAAACCGAATAGCACTCCCGCCAAATAGGCGTCCCCGCTCCCAATCCTGTCGACTACCTCAATTTCTTGATATGGCTCTTCTTCATAAAACCGGTCTTCTATGCAGGAATAAATAATAGAGTTCCAGGTATGTTTGGTAGGGCTCAGCACCAGCCTTTGGGTAGTGGCTACTAGCCGGCAACCGTATTCTTCAGTGTAACCCCGCATAATATCTTTTAGTGAGCCTTGTTTTTGAAACATCTTCCGTGAGGTTTCTTCGGAAATGAATAAAATATCGATCAACGGTAAAATCTTGCTAATTTCGGCCTTGGCCTCACTCTCGCTCCAAAGGGTGGCCCGGTAATTAACATCAAAAGAGATTAAGCAGCCATTCTCCTTAAATCTCTTTACCATTTCCAAACCTGTTTCCCGCACCGCGCCACCGAGCGCCAAGGTAATGCCGCTGACATGAAAGGCGGCGGTTTTCCGATAAACCTCAGCAGGGATTTCCTCCAGTTTAAGGGTTGTCACCGAAGAATTTTGACGGTCATAAACCACGGTCGGTTTTCGGGGCGCGGCTCCGCTTTCATAATAGTAAATACCAAGCCGGGATTGGGGTGAAGAATCGTAAATAATATAATCGTCACTGACTCCGCTGAAGCGGATCTTGTTTTTTATATATTTTCCGATTTCATTCTGAGGAAGCTTAGTAATGATTCCGGTCCTTAACCCTAATAAAGAAATTCCGGAGACTACATTTAGCTCCGAACCGCCGGCCATTTTTTCAAAAACCTCCCCAGCCAAGATCCTTTCTTTATTAGGCGGTGAAAGCCTTAACAGAACCTCGCCCAATCCCAGGACCGCAAACTCCTTACCGTTAATTAGCTCTTCTCCCATTTTCGATAACCTCCTGATATTTATGAAAGCCGCATCGTAATTTTTCTCAATACTTTGGCAGTCCACACATCTTGCAACGCAATCGCCCCCACCGGACAAAACTCCTGGCAACAACAGCATTTAATACAATTTCCTTCTTTAATCTTGACCCGTTTCCGGATACTAATAGCGCCAGCCGGGCAGTGTTCTTGGCATTTGCCGCACTTGATGCAGGTTTGATAATCGATGGCTAATTTTTGCCCGATTAACCGTCGATACGCTTTGCTTAATAATTGATTGCTAAACCGATCCAACTCCACTCGCTTCGGAATCTCAAAATCGGAAACCTGAAGCTCGGCTATGGTTCCACCTTTTATATCAATTTGGTTTAAATCAACCCCAGGCACGCCCATTTCTCGGGCTGCCGCGAAGATTGGAAACTGATCCGGGTTTTTCCCGATAAGCTCCACTACCGCCCGGTCTAAAGCCACCGGATTGACGCCCGCCAACAATAAACCAATTTTCCTGGGCCGGCCGCTGGAGGGTCCGTTCCCGTCCATACCGACAATCCCGTCTAAAATATGTAAGGTGGAATTTACCGTCAAAGCTATCTCCACTAAAATCCGGGCAAAAGCATGTAAATCGCGGCCGGCGACAAAATGCCACCGGCCTTTCGCATGTCCGACCACACAACCAAAGAGGTTTTTGGTGGCTAAAGTGATGCCCATTTGCCCGTGGGATTTCAATTTCGGCAGGTTAATCACTTTATCGTAGTCAATCAGCTCTCCGGCTAATTCTAAATTTTTAAATCTCCGCTCCAAGGTTGGGGCTTTGCTAAACTGTTTCCAAGAAACTCTCTTTTCAAATTCGACAATCTTTGCTCCGCACCTGGTTAATTCTTCGAGAATCCCCATTTTTCTGAGTACAGCCTCGGCGCTGCCCATTCCGGGACTATCCCCGATCGCCACTTGACAACCTTGATCGATCAATAGCCGCGTCAGCGCCAGAATTAACGCCGGATGAGTAACCACTGCGCTTTCTGCTGTTTTAGGCATTAAAAAGTTGGGTTTTAGGAAAACCCGGTCGCCGCGTTTACAAAAAGAACCAAGTCCACCCAATGGCTCCAAAAGCTTTTCAATTTGGTCAGCTAAACCATTCTGATAAGATTCGACTTGTAATATGGATATGATCTCCATCAAATTCCCCTTTATATTAATCATAGCTTCAATACTCTGAAAGTACCCCGGATTGCTTTATTATAGCAAAAAAAGATGCCTATTGAAATAAATCAATACTAAAATATACGGCAAAACTTCGCCCATCCCTCTGTGAAGCTTTTCAAGGTAAAGCCTGGTGGATGGCGCAACACGCGGAATACCACGAAAAGGGGAAATAAAACTGCCACCCCCCGCTTAAATTAACCGGCTAATCCTTTGAAACCTTATCAATTTCAGATCCTTTTTTGAATAGAGGCGCTTCGGGGATAACTATCAATCAATCCTGTTTCCAGTCCTTTAATAGTTAAAACAATCGAATTTACCTAATAGCAGTTGTATTTTGGCGGCAAATATGTTATATATAAAAAAATTCCTTAAGTTATTTTAAATACGGGGTGAAAGAGATGGAAAGAAAATTACGTGTTGGAATCTTGGGAGCAACCGGAATGGTAGGCCAACGTTTTATAGCGCTCTTGGCGGACCATCCCTGGTTTGAGGTGGTTACGGTGGCAGCTAGCCCGCGTTCAGCCGGTAAAATGTATCAAGAAGCCATTGGGGAACGCTGGGTTATGGATATGCCGATCCCCGAACAAGTCGCCAAATTAACCGTTCTCGACGCTGCCGCTATCGAGAAAGTGTCTCAAGAAGTTGACTTTGTCTGTTGTGCCGTTGATATGCCCAAAGAAGAAACCAAAAAACTGGAAGAGGATTACGCCAAAGCGGATATTCCGGTTATCTCCAATAACTCCGCCCATCGCTGGACTCCGGACGTCCCGATGGTCATTCCGGAGATCAATCCGGAACATTTTCAAATAATCGAAGCCCAGCGGAAACGCCTCGGTTGTAAACACGGTTTTATCGCAGTCAAACCCAATTGTTCCATTCAAAGCTATGTTCCAGCCCTTCACCCGTTAATGAAATTTAAACCTAAAGAAGTGGTGGCCAGCACTTATCAGGCAATCTCCGGCGCCGGAAAAACCTTTAAGGAATGGCCGGAAATGATTGATAACGTAATTCCTTTCATCAGCGGCGAAGAAGAAAAGAGTGAGAAAGAACCTCTAAAAATCTGGGGTAAGGTCGATGGCTCTACCATCGCCAATGCCGTCGGCCCGATAATTACCACCCAGTGTATCCGCGTTCCGGTAACCAACGGCCATTTGGCTACGGTGTTCGTAAATTTCGAGAAAAAACCTTTCAAGGAAGAAATCATTGAGCTTTGGAGGAATTTTAAAGGCAAGCCGCAGCTGCTTTCATTGCCAAGCGCGCCCCAACCGTTTTTAAAATATTTTGAAGAGGAAAACCGTCCCCAAACCAAACTGGATCGGGATTTTGAAAACGGTATGGGAGTGACTATCGGCAGGTTGCGTGAAGACCATCTTTATCAATATAAATTTGTGGCTTTATCCCACAATACTGTCCGCGGCGCTGCCGGCGGCGGAGTATTATCCGCCGAACTGTTGACGGCCGAAGGTTATCTGCAAGCCCGGTAAGATAAAACCTATTGTTGATAATCAAATTGTTGCTAATGCTCCCTCGGTATTTAAATCGAGGGAGTTTTTGTTTTGTACTGCCAAACTGCATGACTCTGTATTTTCTGCCTTTTGACCTCACCCCGCCACCGACAAATACCTGAGAAGGTGTGCCGTAACAATTCCGGTCGCCCCGGAGTATCAGGGGCTTGCTATATAGCTTTCTGGCGATTACCATGACCGGACTGCACCGGTTAAGATGACTTGCAAGACCCGCGAGAGAACCGGGGTGAGGTATTTAGCATTGAGCCTAAGAAACCTCTCCCTATGGAGCGGCTCTTAATCCCAAAAATCGCGGTACAATTCATGTTACAATAACTTCTTTAAATACTGGCAGATGATTGCGGCCTATTTGTCCCGTTTTAAAAATAAAAAAATAATTTCCCTTAGTATCAATGGTTAAGTAATAAAAGCCGGTCAATTAAATAATTGTTACCGTCACCTATACCAACAATCATTATCATTGTTTCCGCCAGTTTGCCGCATTTTTTAAAGCAAAATCCAAATGTTTCTCCATTCTGCATTTGGCAATTTCAGGACGGTGCAACATGATCGCCTCGTAAATCTCAAGGTGTTGTTTGTATATCTCGCGTGCATTAAAATTGTTCTTAAGTGATTTATCCCGGTTAAACCTGACTGAGCTCTCCAGGATCGTTATAATACAATCGGAAGCTTTTATCAGGATAAAATTCTGACTGAGTAAGAAAATGCTCTTATGAAAGTAAACATCCGCTTCCGCCCCGGCATTTAAATCATCGTTGTCAATCGCCACCTTCATATCCTTTAAGGCTGTCAATAAATCTTTGGTTGATTCCGCTCTAGCCGCAGCCAACTCAACCGCATTCAATTCGAGGATCTTCCTAAAATCAAGCAACTCTTTTTCCATTGAATCATTTCTGATAAACAATGGCGAAATAGCATTAATAAACGGAGCTATATTCAACTCGGTGACAAAGGAACCATCACCTGGCCGGACTTCAATCAAACCGATTATCTCCAATGCGCTCAATGCTTCCCGGATTGAAGCCCTACTAATATTAAACATTTCTGCCAATGTCCGTTCTGAAGGCATTCTATCCCCTATCTGCAACTTTCCATCCTTAATCAACCTGACAAATTGTTCTATTACCGATTGGTAAATACGTTTTTGATTAATCGGAACTACATCCATAATACACCTCCACAAACAAAATGGTCCAGAGGCCTGACCAATATCCCAAATTACTTTCGATAACTAATTCTATTATCCTGTGATTAAATTATATTTTTTAATTATCAATGAAAAGGATCTATCGAAGGTAAGGCGAATATGTTATACAATAATACTATAAATTTTAACTACCTAAGCCGAAGATTATTGACTCTATTTAATGAAAGGAGTTATCTATATCCATGGAAGAACAATTAAAACAAATCGCTGAACGAGTCAAAGGTTTACGGGACATTTACGGAATTTCCGCTGCCGATCTGGCAAAAGAGTTAGGCATTCCCCTTGAGGTTTATCTGGAGTATGAAAGCGGGTCGGTTGATATCCCGGTTGGTATTCTATATCGAATGGCGCAACGTTTCAATATGGAACTATCCGCTTTATTAACCGGTGAGGAACCCAGGTTACACACTTATTCCCTAACCCGTAGCGGACGAGGGGTTTCGGTCGAACGCCGCAAACAATATAAATATCAAAACTTGGCTTACAATTTTATTCATAAAAAAGCCGAACCTTTTTTGGTAACCGTCGAACCTGAAGCCGATAATGTGCCAGTCCATCTGAATAACCACCCCGGGCAAGAGTTCGACTATTTATTGGAAGGCACCCTTAAAGTAGTGATCGGAGATAAAGAAGTCATCCTTAATGAAGGCGATTCCATTTATTATGATTCCAATGTCAATCATGGCATGAAAGCCTTAAACGGTAAAACCGCCAAATTTTTGGCGATCATTCTCTAAGCATTTTATTTGAAATAATCTTCTACAGAAAGGCTGAATAAAGATGTTAGAAAAATATGTTGGTTTGGAATATCAATCTTATGAAGACTTTCAGGATAATTTTAAGATAAAAATCCCGGATAATTTTAACTTCGCTTATGACGTGGTTGATGAATGGGCTGCCCAATCCCCGGATAAAGTTGCGCTCGTTTGGTGCGATGATAAAGGCAATGAAGCTCAATTCACTTTTAAAGAACTGAAATATTACAGTGACAAGGCGGCAAACTTTTTTAAATCAGCCGGCATAAAAAAAGGCGACCCGGTAATGTTAATCTTAAAACGGCGTTATGAATTTTGGTTCTGCATTATCGCCCTCCATAAACTCGGGGCTGTCTGTATTCCCGCAACCCATCTTTTAAAGAAGAAGGATTTAATTTACCGCAATGAAGCCGCCAGTGTAAAAATGGTGGTCGCTGTTACCGGTGAAGAAGTGATTGATCAGATCGACGAAGCGCAACCGGAATCCCCTTCACTTAAACTCAAGGCTCTTGTCGGTGGCAAACGGGACGGATGGATTGACTTCGATACCGAGTTAAAAAATGCAAGTGAGTCCTGGCTAAAGCCTAACGGGGACGGCTTAACCAAAAACGATGATATTATGCTGCTCTACTTCACATCCGGGACCACCGGTTATCCTAAAATGGTGCAACACAATTTCACTTATCCATTGGGTCATATTTTGACCGCAAAATTCTGGCAATGCGTACAAGAGAATAAATTACATCTTACAGTCTCCGATACCGGATGGGCTAAATCGGTCTGGGGTAAACTTTATGGGCAATGGATTGCCGGCGCTAACGTCTTCGTCTATGATTTTGATAAGTTTATTCCCAAGGATATGTTGGGTATGATCGCTAAATATGGTATCTCTACTTTCTGCGCCCCGCCTACGATTTATCGCTATTTGATTAAAGAAGATTTTACACAGTATGATTTGAGCAAGCTGGAATATTGCGTTGTCGCCGGTGAGCCTTTAAATCCGGAAGTCTACAACCAATTTTTAAAACTAACCGGAATTAAATTAAGGGAAGGTTATGGCCAGACCGAACTAACCGTATCTTTGGCCACCTACCCTTGGATGGAACCAAAACCCGGATCGATGGGAAGGCCGTCTCCCGGATATGATATCGATATTATCGACGAAACCGGCCGTTCTTGTGAGGTTGGAGAAATTGGAGAAATTGTCGTTCGCACCGATAAGAGAAAACCCACCGGTATTTTCGATGGGTATTACCGGGATGCGGAGCGTACTCAAAGTGTATGGTATAACGGTATTTATCACACCGGGGATACGGCTTGGCGGGATGAAGACGGATATTACTGGTTCGTCGGCCGGACTGATGATGTCATCAAAAGTTCCGGTTACCGGATCGGACCTTTCGAGGTTGAAAGCGCATTATTGGAACACCCAGCGGTATTGGAATGCGCGGTAACCGCAGTCCCTGATGAAGTCCGGGGACAAGTGGTCAAAGCGACCATTGTCTTAACTAAAAATTTTCAAGCCAGTGAGCAATTGAAGGAAGAACTACAAAATCATGTGAAGAACGTAACCGCCCCATATAAATATCCTCGAATTATTGAATTTGTTACCGAACTTCCTAAAACCATCAGCGGTAAAATTCGGAGAGTTGAAATACGCGAACACGACCAACAGTAATACTGGGAAATTTGTTATAATGCCACAAGGTCCTAACATCCTTGTGGCATTTTATTATTAATATAATTATTTTAAACATCATTCAAATAAAAATCGGGCCGGTTAAACCGGCCCGATTTTTATTTGCTATTCGTATTAGCCCGGGTCTTAAAAAACTCCATCGCCACTTCAGGGAAGAGCACATATGAGAGGACATCTTCCTCTTGTTGGTAATAGGGCATAATCTCTTTCCTGGCCTTATCCAGCATCGGTTCCAAATCATCTGCCGGACGGTGGGTTATCGGTTGTTCATCGCCGATAATCAATTGCTGGACTTCGGGGTTAATCGCCGCCGGCGGCCTACCATACATACCGCGGACATAATCTTTAATCTCCTTCGGCACCACACTGTAACGTTTTCCGGTTAATACATTCAACACGGACTGAGTTCCCAGCATCTGACTGGTTGGAGTAACCAAAGGCGGATAACCAAGTTCTTCACGGACTTTTGGCACTTCGGCCAGGACTTCGTCATAACGGTCAGCCGCGTTTTGGCCAGCCAGTTGATTGCGGAGGTTGGAAATCATCCCGCCCGGTATCTGATAAGAAAGTACCGCAGTGTCTACCTCAATCGGAGCGGAAATCGATTGGTATTGTTTTTTGACTTCTTTGAAATGTTGGTTAATCGGAGCGATTTTGTTCAAATCAAGCCCGGTATCGTAGGGAGTGCCTTGCAAAGCTGCGACCATTGATTCTGTTGGCGGCTGTGAAGTACCTAATGCCAGAGCAGAAATGGCAGTGTCAATCACATCTACACCGGCCTCAATCGCTTTTAGATAAGTCATTGAAGCTAATCCGCTGGTATAATGGGCATGTAATTGCAAAGGTATACCTACGGCCTGTTTTAACTTTTTAATTAATTCCTCGGCTTCATAAGGTTTAAGGAGTCCGGCCATATCCTTAATACAAATCGAATTACAGCCCAGCTCTTTCAATTCTTTGGCAAGCTTAACATAAGCCTCGATATTATGAACCGGGCTGATGGTATAAACGACCGTGCCCTGGACATGTGCGCCCGCTTCTTTCGAAGCTTTGATTGCCACTTCCATATTGCGAAGGTCATTTACAGCGTCGAAGATCCGAATGATCCCAATGCCATTATCGACAGCCCGTTTACAGAATTCTTTAACCACATCATCGGGGTAATGACGGTAGCCCAAAATATTCTGGCCCCGTAACAGCATCTGGAGCGGTGTCTTCCGAATGACTGCCTTTAAACGCCGGAGACGCACCCAAGGGTCTTCCTTTAAAAAACGGAGACAACTGTCAAAGGTAGCCCCACCCCAGGCTTCTAATGAATGATAGCCGATTTCGTCGATAGCTTCTGCGACAGCCATCATATCTTCAGTCTTCATCCGAGTGGCCCATAATGATTGATGGGCGTCCCTAAAACTTGTTTCCGTGATCCGAACCGGTTTTGCCATTTTATTCACCTCGATAATTTAAATTAAGTTAGCTATTTAGATAAGAGACAGGAATCACTATTTCTTTGCGGATGCTTCAAACACTAAAATCTTTTGAATTCTTATAAGGAACCCAACTATAAATCCTCGTATCATAACAAGCTCAAAAATAGTGATAATGCTAATTAACATAGATAATGGCAATCATGCCTAACAAATCCAGCTTTGATCTACTGGTAAGGTAGATAGCGATAGATTCATCAATTTTGCAGATGATTCTAATCGAAACAGCCGTTTGATATTAACCCAATAGAAAACGGCTAATAATGGTAAGTAAATAATGACATTATTCCTTACAAAAACAATGAGCATTTTAACATTTTTTCGCACATCTATTACTCGAACAATGTCGTTGCATTTAGGGAATATCCTAAGCGCCAAGGCTTAATAATACATCTCCGACATTTACCATCGAACCTTTTTGAGCAAAAATTTCTTTAACTGTCCCATCTTGAGGAGCGACGATCTCGTTTTCCATTTTCAAAGCTTCCAACGTTAACAATACTTGTCCAAATTTAACCCGGTCCCCAGGCTTTACCTTAATATCGAGAATTGAACCCGATAATGGAGCAGCTACCGGTTGTTCCCCGCTCCCCAATACTGCCTCTTTCACAGGGGCTGGAGCAGCAGCAGGTTTAGCAGCTACCGGAGCTGCCTGAGTGGCTTGGGCAATAATCTCAGTTTTAGCGGAACCAGCCTCTTCGACGGAAACTTCAAAAACCTTTCCATTAACAGTAACACGAAAATTCTGCATCTTATTTCCCCCAGTCATATTATTTACGTTATTTTAGCCAGAAATCGGCATTGGTACAAATTACTGATCCTTTAAACTAATTTCAAATTGACGATATTTAGTTTCTTATCAGGTAAAAGTTTAACTAGCACGGCTGTAATTGCCGCCAATTCTTCTTCAGTACAATCCGTGGTAGATACCGAAGGGTTATAATCAGCCATCTCCGAAGTGGCTATTTGATACTGCCGTTCCTGAGGTGTTGCTAATAGTCCAATCACTTTACGAAGCATAAACATTATTACAATTAATAAAAAAGCGATCAGTCCCAGTAAATAAATCTCCAAGCCAATTGACACAGTTCCATTCATGACTAATCCTCCTTCTTCGCGCCAGATTATTACTTTCTATTCTACCTTTGAAAGAATAAAAAATATAATTTGCCTGTTATAAGTAATATACTAACAGAATCGACTAAAATCAAGTTTAATTTTTAAAAACAATTCGTAAACATTTACCTCAAAATACTAACAGAAATGATATTATGTTTACTTAGTTTAAAAAGATCCTAATCAAGCAAAGGTATCCTTGAAAAATGTTTCAAATTCTATGTCTTAGTAAGAACCTGATAAATGTGTCAAATTGTTTAAAAACTTAATTTACAGGTGACATCGTTTTTGATTTGTGATAAATTAAACATATACATAAAACCACCTAAATAGATGGAAACACAGGAGGTCAACTTATGCAGGAACTTCTCCAAGGCATTCTAGGAATGGATTTAGGGCGTTTGATTATGATGGCGATCGGAGGGGTTTTAATTTATCTCGCTATCGCCAAAGATTATGAACCAATGCTCTTATTACCAATCGGATTCGGAGCGATCCTAGCCAACATTCCGTTTTCATCGGCAATCGGCCACGAAGGGTTTTTATCGATTCTTTACGATGCCGGTATTAAGACTGAGCTTTTCCCGGTGCTAATCTTTATTGCGGTAGGAGCAATGATTGATTTCGGACCGCTGCTCCAAAACCCGTTCATGCTCTTTTTCGGAGCCGCAGCTCAATTCGGAATCTTTGCCACCATGATTGCCTCTCTTTTCTTAGGCGATTGGCTAAAAGATCTGGGCTTGGGAATCCACATCGGTTTAAAAGAAGCAGCATCCATCGGAATTATCGGAGCAGCGGACGGACCCACTTCGATTTACGTAGCGAATAAATTTGCTAAGGACCTGCTAGCCCCGATTACGGTAGCCGCATATTCTTATATGTCATTGGTCCCAATCATCCAGCCTCCGGTAATCAAATTGTTAACCAGCAAAAAGGAGCGGATGATCCGGATGGAAGCCCGCGAGGTCAAAGTCCCCAAAATTGTTAAGATCCTCTTCCCGATTGTAGTTACGGTGGTCGCCGGTATCGTCGCGCCGATCAGCGTGGCTCTGGTAGGAGCGTTAATGTTCGGCAACCTGATCCGGGAATGCGGTGTGCTGGATCGCCTTTCGAAAGCTGCCCAAAGCGAATTGGCCAACTTGGTCACCTTACTGTTGGGAATAACCATCGGTTCGACTATGGTGGCTGATAAATTTCTCAATCCGGCCACGATTCTAATTATGCTCTTAGGCTTGGTGGCCTTTATCTTCGATACCGCAGGCGGAGTAATATTCGCCAAGTTTTTGAACCTTTTCTTAAAACATAAAGTTAACCCGATGGTCGGCGCTGCCGGAATCTCAGCTTTCCCAATGTCCGCCCGGGTTATTCAAAAAATGGCCCAAAAAGAGGATCCGACCAACTTTATATTGATGCAAGCTGTCAGCGCCAATGTTGCCGGACAGCTCGGGTCGATTATAGCCGGTGGATTACTTCTGGCTGTAGTACCGGCACTATTGAAATAAGGGGGGCTAATAATGAATGAGACTATTATTCAAAGCTTTAAGGCTACCGGTTTAGGCATGGGTGGGGTCTTTCTAGTATTAATTATGTTTTATCTTCTGACCAAATTGATGATGAGCGTTTTTAGCAAATATTCGGATAAAGAATAATAAAGGTATATCGAGTATTATAAAAGCCCAGGTTTCTGGGCTTTTAATTTTTTGTTTGGCTCTTTGACATATAAATTGAAACAAATAAGGAAAACATGTCGCAATAAACTGTGCGCGTCCAAGATACTTATTGCGACATTTATAGTTGTTACTTTAACTTCTCATTCAATTTTGTCTGATCAACCGTCACTGAATGGATCATATCATTCAATATCTTCGTTTTAAATTTCAGCGATAGTTTTTGATTCAGTTTTCCTTGCATTTCTTTTGGGATAGTAATCATAATCGGATCTCCATCACTCACAAAACGAAGCGAAGGGTTTTTCCGATACCGCTCTACGAAGCTCTTCGGTCCCCAAGGCGTATCGCCGGCTTGAATTCGTTCCAGTTTATAAGGGTCAAACTCAGTGGAATACGGAGACGGCACCGAACCGGAACCGACCAGCATCACCGAATTGTGTTGGTACTTGATACCCTGATATTCGCCCTGACGCGCTAAAATTCGATTTTTAGGGTGTACTCCATAGGGCAAAGCAAGACTTTTAACTTGATAACCGGGGAGAAATGATTGGATCTCTTTTACCGCTAGGGCCAACTGTTTTTGGACAGCATCATCATCCACTTTACCGAGGTTTTCATGCCAATAACTGTGGTTCCCGATTTCGTAACCATTTTGAACTAAAAAATTTAATTTCTCTTGAATATACTCTTCTTGGCCAAAAAAACGTTGGTTCCGGCCGGTTCCCGGTAACACATAAAAGGTTGCGGTCAGTGGAAAGCCGGGATGTTCTTTTTTAAACCGTTCCATTATTCCAACTCCGGATTGGGGGTCAATCTCCAACCGGTTTCCGTTTTTCAAGTAACGGAACTGTCCAGCGCTAGAATCGTCAAAAGTAATCGCAAAAGGAGTTTTTCCGGCCGGCGCTTTGATATTCCCACTAACCAAATCCTGTAACGGAACCGGGTAATAATCGTTCTGATACATCATCTCTAGGTCTTTTCGGAAGTTCTCCGGAGTCCGGCGCCATTGGGCTTCGGGATATCCGATCAAGTGATATTCCAGGATCATGATTCGGCCTAATTCGTTTGGAGGTAATGTTCCCTGGTCTTCAGCGTGAATTTTCCAAGTTGATAGACCCAGATTCAAGGTGACTACAAAAGCCGTTAACAATGGTAAAATTTTTAATCGCACAGTTCTCCCCCGCTTTTTGTGAGTTTCGGGAGATTATTTCAGTTAAGGATATGATTTCTCCTGCTATAAAACGCTGGGAAAGTTGCTCTTTTTTTAGATTAGGCGGTTTCATAATTCCTTTTTTCCGGCTTCGCATACAATATATTGATAGACTAAAATAAAACCTACATTATATATTGCATGTAAAGATAAATTTTTGTAATTATGAAACTCGCTTAGATACCAGTAAATATTATAATTTAAAAGAATCTATAAAAAGGTAACTCTACCATGGCTAAATGATGTCGCCCGCGAAGCCGGGGTTTCGATCGCAACTGTTTCATCTGTTCTTAATAAATCCAATCGAGTCAACCCCGAAACCGCAAAAAAGTTCCAACCCCATCTCCTTCAAACTGCAACAATTGCCTTCAGGGCTTGAGTTGATTAAAGAGATAGAGCCGAACCGGGGGTTATCCGAAGCATATCATGGCGCCTATCAGAAGTGACTGGAAATTTTAAAAACTCAATTACAGGATCTCAAGAATTGAGGGTGAAAAAACCAAAACCAATCATACGGTCCACTTAAATATTCCATTAAAAAATATCTCTCCGGTAGGACATTCCAATTGTATGCCGAAAATTTATGATCAAATACTAACCCTTGAGAGGCAGGTACCATTGATGATCGACGTCCAAAACATGAAAGACGAACGGGGAATCGAGATCCAACGGGTGGGTTTGAAAGATGTCCACCTTCCCTTCCAGATCCGGACTAAAAACGGTGGCTATCAAGAAGTCCAATCCAACGTCGCCATCTCGGTCTCCCTGCCCCACCATTTCAAAGGAACTCACCTTAGCCGCTTTATGGAACTATTGATGTCCTGGAGTGAAAAACCGGTTGCCGCTTCCGAGATTCGCCAGCTCTTAAAGGAACTCTGCTCCAACCTGGAAGTGTCCGAAGCCGAAATCAATCTCAAATTCCGGTACTTTCTGCCGCTCCCGGCCCCGGTCAGCCGGATCACCGGTTACCTCGATTATTGCTGTGAATTTAAGGGCATCTTGAAACAACCGGAAAATAGTTATATCTTTCATATGGGCGCTGAAATTCCGGTACTCTCCCTTTGCCCATGCAGCAAAGAGATCTCCGCTTTCGGGGCCCACAATCAGCGGGCAGTCATTCGTACCCTGGTTAAACCGGACTATCCTGGGAAAATTATTTGGCTGGAGGATTTGATCGAGTTATTAAGGGTGCAGGGTAGTTGCCCCGTTTTCCCAGTCCTGAAACGGGACGATGAAAAATACGTCACTGAAACTGCCTACCAAAATCCCAAATTCGTCGAGGACATCCTGCGCGACTCGGTTCTGGCCCTCCGCTCCGATCTAAGGATCAAGTGGTTCCAGGTAGAAGTGGAAAGTTACGAATCCATCCATAACCATAGCGCTTTTGCCTCGCATGTGGAGACAAGCCCGTTACCCGTTACGCGTTAAATACGCAAAAGGCCTTCATGGCGTAACACGGTACCTGTACGCGTAACGGATTTTTCAGCGACAACACCATTCATAACCACATTTCAAGCAGTTACTGCTTTTCGGATATTCTTCCGGAAGGCCATGTTCGCTAATAAAATCCGCCATCCGGCCGACTTCCGCTACCAATTGCCCTAATGAATCCCGATCCAGCGGAACCTCTACTCCCAGGTTTGGATAAGGAAAATAGAGTACCGCCCGGCCGGGAAGCCTACCCCACAATGCCTTCACCGCCAAGGAATACAATTGCAATTGCGGATAATAGGGTATGCCAACCCTTTGCGCCCTTTCCCCTGGGATCCGGTGGGTCTTATAATCAACTAACACCAATTCCCCCGCCCGATCCTGAAGCAGCCGGTCGAACCTGCCCTCCACCCGAAGCCCTGGTGTGAGTTTCAAGAGGAATGGGACCTCATCCCAGTACCGCCCCGCCCGTTCTGTATAGGGGCTATTTCTAAAATTTTGCCAAATCCGGGTCAACTCTTCCTTTAACTTGGCCTGTCCGTCCCCAGGTTGGCCGCCAAAGGTTACCTTCCATAGTTCTTCCGGCCAGGCGTCGCCTTCCCGGCTAGCAGCACGATGTAGAAAATCGCCAATCAATGCGCTCCAGTTATCTTGGAACCCGGTTGCATCAATCTCCACAGGTTCCGGACCGGATCCACTTAGTAGCATCCGATATTGCCAGAAATAACGCCGGGGGCAATTAAAATAAGCCATGATCTCGGAAACTTTGAGGGTCTCCGTTTTAGTTTCCACTGCAGCCGCCACTTCCAAACCGGCTTTGCTTTGGGTTTGAGGGGCTTCGGCGCCCAGTTGGGGAAGGAACTTATCCAGCGCAGTCCCTTCCCGGGCTGGAATCGCGGCTTCCGGGAAATTCCGGACTACCCTGACCGGGAGGCCTTCATAATCAAAGTGTTCTCCTGTTTCACCGAGGGGCAGTAACAGCTCGAACCATTTCATCCAAGAGTTGGCTGTTTCCAGGGTATTCCCCCGGGAACTGCTACAGCCTGAACCAGCCATGATCAGGCGTTGTTTGGCCCGGGTCATCGCTACATAAAGCAACCGCTTTAACTCCGAGATCTCCTCCCGCTTGTTCTTCAACTTAATCTCTTCCCAGAGCGAAGGCTGGGCAGCAGCCTCGTACTCCAGCGGGATGTCCATTCCCAAACCAACCTGTTTATGAAAAGCCAGGCTCCCTTGTTTTCGGAAGTTGAACTCCCGGTCAAGCTCAGGAATGATTACGATGGGAAACTCCAACCCCTTCGACCGGTGAATGGTCATTAAGCGGACTACATTCCCCAACTCCGCTTCGGTCGGAGCTTCACTCTCTAAAATACCCATTCCTTCGAGTTCAGCGATATAAGCTAGAAAACGGTTTAGATCATGGAACCCTTTAGCCATAAACTCATCCGCCTTAGCCAGCAGTTTTTCCAGGTTGGCCACGCGTTGGGAGCCATCGGGTAAAGCCCAGAGCATTTCTCGGTAATGACAACGTTCGAGCGCAATTCTAATAATTTTCGGGATCTGAAGTACTTCCCGGTTTTGAAGGAGATAACCGACCAGCTCACGAAAGTCCCGTAGCCGCTCCCGCTCTATCGGGGAAATTTCCTCCGGAAATTCCCGGCATCCATAGAATTCCTTTACTAGATCGCCGTTTCGTCCCAGCCAAAAAAGCCCGGTTTCGGAAAGCCCGGCATAAGGCGAGGCCAAAAGGGCCAATAAAGCCAGGGAGTCATAACGCTGTTGCACCAGACGCAATAGGTTCAATTGGTCAACAATCTCCTGGCGGTGGTAGAAGTCGCCGCCACATGAATTGTAATATGGAATTCCTATACTCTGTAATGCTTGTTGATAGAGATGGGCTGAACTGCCGGCCCTGAACAGTAAGACAATATCCCCATAATTGACCGTAGCGTTTCCGATCGAGTTTTCCCTGACCATTTGGGCTATCCGGCCCGCTACCATTTTGGCTTCGCTAACCCGGTCGGCCGTTCCGGTCAATAAGAATTCGATGCCGGAACCGGATTCATGCTTAGTCGCTTGGAGAGGTTGATACTCAAAGGCCTCGTCTTCAAAGAGCCGGGCAGAGATTCGATTAATGAAATCAATTACTATCCTATCCGAACGATAATTTTCAGAAAGGGCGACCACTTCACCGCCCCGCTCACTGACCCGGATGCTCAGATCGGTAATCAATTCCGCCTCAGCCCCGCGGAAACGGTAAATCGATTGTTTGACGTCGCCGACTGCCATCAACCGGCCGCCTTGATAATCTTTCCCTACCAACTGATTGATCAAATCCATTTGTAAACTGTTAGTGTCTTGAAACTCATCAACTAACAAGTATTTGATACCCCGCCGGATCCGATCCGCCAATTCCGGATAACCCAGTAGTAAGTCGCGGGCTAATAACTGCTGGTCTGTAAAGTCGACTAAACCGTTTTCCAGTTTAGCCCTACTGTATTCCTGATCAATCCATTCCAAAAGCGTTCCCAAAACCGGCAGTCTTTTTAAACACTCCCGGTCGAGCAGTTGTTGGCTTATACCCTCCAACATACTATAGATTAATGTGACGCGTTCCTTTAAGACATTAGGCAGGTTTCCGGGTAGCGCCTTCCGGATCTCCGTTAAAATCGGCATTATCGCTTCGGGCGGATTCTCCGGACGCAAAACCCCTACATAAATCGGCCATTTTTCCCTTAGTGAAGCAATAATCTCCATAGCTCGGTCTGTCAATTTCTGATTCAGGCCGAATTCCAAAAATTCGGCCAATTCCGCGACTAAACTTTCCAGGCTATATGTTTCCGGCCGGCTAAGGCGGGTTGTGGTTAACTCTATTACTTTGGCAAACGTGACGCCGCACTCCCTGACTGAACCATATAGAGCGGCCAGATCGCTTTGGAGTTGCTCCCAACCATATTCCTGAAGCAAACGCACTAGGGCTGGCCGATAATCGCTTTCCCGGTGAAACTCCCGGATCAGGACCGTGGCAATTGCTTGATTGAGATAAATCCCTTCTTCACCATCGCTCAAGATACCGCTAACCGGAGGGATACCAGCTTCTAACGGGTGTTCCCTGATTAGGCCCAGGCAAAGGCTGTGAAAAGTACTAATCCTAGCGCTTTCCAATTTTAGAAGTTGACTATGCCAATAACCGGCCTCCTCAGTTTCGGCGACTCTTTTTAAATGTTCCCGAATTGAATCTTGGATCCGGTCCCGCATTTCGGCGGCAGCTTTATTGGTAAAAGTGATCGCTACGATCTCGCCTACTTCGGCCAGGCGTCCTTCCAGTAACCTTAGATATTTGCTCGTCAAAACACTGGTTTTCCCAGTGCCGGCCCCGGCGGTCACTACCAAATCGGCTTCAAAAAGGGATACCGCTTTAGCTTGTTGTTCATTAAGCGGATGCGTCAATGGCCTCAACCTCCCTCTCCGGCCGTCGGCAACAACTCTGATATTCGCAATATTTCGGGCAATCATCCCGGGTCAAACCGAAACTTCCGCTCCGGATCCCGGAAACCGCCGCCACAAGCTCTTTTTTGACTTCTTCCAGTAAAGCTTCCCATGATGCTTGGTCAAGGAGGCCTTTGCTTTTCAAAACCGGCCCTAATCGCGCTTGATGCCAAATTCCGCCACTACTACGGGATGGATCGCGCAGTCCCAGGTAACTCCCGCCCACTGCTTGTCCCTCACCGAAGCAAAGCTGCTCCAAAGCCAATATGTAAACCGGGATTTGCAGATTATTCATTTCAATCAAGTCTTTAGTGGCCGGACCCTTCCCCAATTTATAATCGTAAACAGTGAAATTCCCCGAACTATCGGAATCCACCCGATCAACCCGGCCCCAGATTTTGATACTAACATCTCCGTCATCCAAAAGAAACGGAACAGTCAAAGCATCCGGCTCGGTACATGCTTCGCCGCTGCCGAAACTCCATTCAAACTTCTGCATTTGGAAACGGTTTGCGGTTGCCTCCGACCATGCCACTTCCGATTCCAACCAACGCCTCAGTGTTTTGCGGATCTCTTCTTGTTTTAGGGAGAGAATCATATCGGCTAGTTCGCTCCCGGCCCATCTTCGCCATTCCTGATATTGTTCTTCCATGCAATCGGTGATGGCTTCCTGATAACGCTCTAATTCATTCTTGCGCAGCGATTGTCCGCAAAACTTCTTTCCAAATTCACGAAGGATTGCGTGATATAAATTGCCGAGATCCAATAGTTCCGGAAGTAAAGCCGGTTTTGGGGCAGGCCTCACTTTTAAAAGGTGTTTCAGAAAGAACCGGTAAGGGCAAGAACGGTAATCTTCAATCGCAGTGATTGAATAGGGATGGTTTGCTCCAAATCTAGAGTTTAATAACTGATATATCGCCTGGTTTTCACCCAACCTGACTTGAATCCCGGCGCAACGCCTCCCTTGTAGCCTCAGCGCCAAACCGCGGTACTCCGTTTCTCCCAGTAGCGCCAGGATTGTCACCAGCCGCTCCGGATCGATTTGCCCTTCAGGGGCTAACAAAGTACTAACGAGCCATTCCTTACGTTCAATTCCTGCATGACAGTCAACATAAGAACCGCAGATCCGTGGCGCCAGGCTGTAACGGATTATCCTCTCTGAAAGATCCGGGACATATTGGAGAACTTCATCCAGGAACATGGAACGGTTCCGGGGTTGGCCGCCGCCGTCCTGATCGCGGTAAACCAAGTATAAATGCTCCTTAGCTGTTTGAAGGGACCAATAAAAGGCTAACGCTTCCTGTACCTGGTACTGTTCTCCCGTTTCCAACTCGATCCCGATAGTCCGTAATTCCCTCCGGGCAGCCGGGGCTAGCTTCCAATCATTCACATAAACCCTGGGGAACGTCCCTTGTTCCATTCCGGCGCTAAAAACCACGGCTGCTCTCAAACCCCGGGCCTCCCGGGGTGGAATTACCCTGATTGATCCAGTTGATTGAAGGCTACGGCTGGTTGACTGCACCGTCATCTCCGACCAGTAATTGTTCAAAAATTGTTGAAACTCCCTGACGCTGAATTCCTCCTTAAAACAATTGAAGCCGTCTATCAATCGGCCAATCTCTTCCAAAATGCCAATAATCCCTTGCGCCGCTTGATAATTGTCGGTTTTCAAAGCCAATAATCCGGGATCCTCGGGGAGTAATCCCGGTTTGATAGTTATTTGGGTTTCAAACCATTCTTTGGCTAAATTTAGATAGTCTTTTAGCGAAGCCTGTTTGGGAATTTTGGTTAACCACCCAACCATTATGTGGAGAGGCTTTAAATCGAATCCGGCTTCGGCTGCGGATTGGATGAATCTTTTTTCGGCCGTCAAATCCAACCAGCGTTGGCGGCTGGAAACCGCTCCATGATGTTGGCCAAGCCAAAGAAGAAACTGATCTCCCAATGCCGGATCAGCGCCCGCATAATAATGGCGAATTAACAATTCCATCTCCGGCCATTGCCAATCATTATCAGAAGCTGTCAGAGCCTCGTAAAATTGGTTGACAGCCGGATATTGGCCGGCAATCCCGGTTTGATTCCCACAAATGTTTAGTTCATATAAAGCAAAGACCGGTTCGGCTGTTCTGATGAATTCCTGGGGATTGGGGGTTAAAATTAAAAAATCATCCCACTGGTAACCGGGATTTTCTGAAATTAACTTGACGATCTCCCGGGCGATTCCGGTTACCTCCCGTACCGGACCGGCCGCTTGAATCATTTGTAGCGAATGATCATCCGGCCCTAGGCCGATCACAGCCCCCTTTTCGACCCAGAAACAATTTTGGAGTGCTTCCAGGGCATTCTGCGGGTGAATCGGATCATGCTTCGGAATTCTAATGGGAAAATGTCGGAAAATCATTTCTTGAAGTTCCGGTACGGCGGTAGGGTCAATCAAGAATTCAAAGTCAAACCAAAACTCGAGTATTTTAAGGTAATCGTTTTGCAAAGGGGTTAAATCGGTAAAACCGTACATAATCACCGGCGCCGTCTCCGGAATCTTCCTGGCGTCGCTCCGCAGCTTCTCCAGGCGCCCTAAAACCAGATCTTCTTCATTCAATCCCCGTTCAATCAGGAGTTGTTGATATGCTTCATAAACTAAGGCCAGTTGTTGTTCCTTGGCGCTTTGGCCGGAGGCCCAATCCTTAAAAATCTCCGGCGTTAAGCCAGCCCGCTTCCACTCGCGGATTCCTTCCAGCATTGCCCGGCGGTAACTGGCTGAAAAAGGCGCCTGGTTCAAGTAACCCAGCTTTCCGGCTTGATTTAAGTTGTAAAATGCTTCGCTAATAAACAGTTCTTGTTCAACCGGGGAAGGCCGCCTCCCTTCCAAGCCAAAACGGCGTATCAGCTCTTCAATAAAACCCTCAAAAAGCAGCAATCGAATCCCGCCGATGCCGTTGATATCCGGTTCAGCCATCAGCTCTTCCTGAACCTCTTTTAACAGGCTAAGAGTTGGAAAAACAAACATCACGGCGAAGTCATGATTTCGGAGCGCGGTTTTGATCCTGGAAACAATGGCGCGATGCCATTTTAATTCACCGGGAATAACGGTATACTTAGGCAAAGAAAAACCCCCTGACCCTATATGGATTCGGGGGAGTTTAAGCAAATCCTGCCGTAAAAATTTAAACAAAGGCTAATTTTAAATAACCGTTTCTTCGATCGATTATGCGCAAGATGATTTTAAATTAAATTCCTATTTTCTAGGCAGCGGGAGAACAAACATGCGGTTAGAAATTTTTCCCCTTCCCTAATTCCCTAATACCTAAAGTTTTACTCTTTCCTATGCCTTTTGCCTCTTGCCTCACGCCTTAATTTCTTTTATCCCCTCAAAAATCAACCTGAAAACCGCATCCCGATAATCGGCCAAATCTTCATTGATTTGACCCATCTCAAATTGAATAATCAATCCGAGAACCATGCCGACTATCGTTTTCGACATTCGCTCCACATCGACCTGACTAAATTCCCCGCGTTCGATTCCCCATTGGATCGTGTTTCCTACAATCTCCATCCATACTGAGGCCTTGCTCTTTAATCCTCCTACCACACTGCCCAAACGATATAAAATTTCTCCATCAACCTGAACAAATAAAGTATCGATAAACCCTTTCCGTTCACGGTGATACTCAATAAAAGCGTCATACAAACCATATAATGCGTCTACCGCTGTTTTGGGGTTAGCAATGGCCTCTTTCATTTTTTGTTCGAGAAAATCAAGCCTTTTTTCCAGAATAGCAATATAGATCTCTTCTTTACTCCTGAAATAAAAATAAATGGTCCCTTTTCCCAGCTCAGCCTCGTTAGCGATCTCTTCAACCGTGGTTTTTTCAAAACCCTTTTGTTCAAACAAAACCTGAGCGGCTTCGATGATCATTTCCCGCCGTAACTTTTGTTCCCGTTCTCTCCTAGTAGATACTGTCACAGCCTCACCTCCTCAATTTGAAAATGTGAGTCTATTTTCGACCATTAGTCATTTCATTATAATTCGGCCAATCTTGGAAAGCAAGACAGGTATCAAATTTTTTAAGAATTTTAACAAACTTATGTCGCAATAAATTTCTCGAATACGCATTGTATTGAACCGCAAAATCCACTATAATGAGAGAAGCGAAAGGGGTGAACGCCATGTCCTATGGCAACTTTCCCTTACGTTCCGGGTCAGGTTGACCCGATCCAATATAAAGGAGCGCAACCGCGCTCCATTTATTTATATTATGCCTGTTTGCTCCGGCCGGACTCCAAGAGAAGCTCTAGTTCAACTAAGGAAAACTTCTTGGTAAACTGCGGTTTTGTCCCTGGCAAATCCCGAAGGTTTTTAGCGCCTTTAATTAATTGTTTCGGCTTTGCCGGAGCCCGGGAAACTATTACCGGACAGCGTTGGCGGGTGAAACCAGCCTGAAACCCACGGAGATCATAAATAATCCCATCGATATACCAACCAAGTTGTTTGCCGTTCCAGCCATAAATTTGATCCTCATATAAATAAGACACCGCTATCCCATTCCAGAGACTAATTATGTTTTCATCTTCATTTTTGACTAAAAACGCTACCGGTTTCCCGGTGCGATTATATAGTATAGTATCCAAAAGAACATCCCCCAGAAACATTTTTTTAATAATAATACATATTATTCGCTATAACCCAGTGTTTTCCTGCAATACCGAAGGATACCTCTAGAAACAGCTATGGCCATTTGTTCTTGATATTCGCCAGTTTGTAACTTCCCGGCGTCAACTTGGTTGGAGAGAAAACCAACTTCCACTAAAACCCCGGTGATTGCTTTCTGCCTGATGATCAAATATTTCCCCGGAGCAATTTTACCCGCCCGTTCCTGGATTAAATTCAACTCTTCCTGAATCAATCTCCCCATCTCCTTGCTCTCTTCGGAAAGATAGTTGTAAAATACTACCGCCCCTTGTTTCCGATGATTGGCAGAGTAGTCGCAGTGAATGCTTACCAAAGATAAACACTTAGCTGCAATCGCCTTATCGATCCTCCCTATTAAATCCCGACGGTGCCTCCCCTTTCGCCCCGCCAAAAAAGGAGCCAGGTCGGTATCGCTGTCTCTGGTCAAAATGACCTTTAAGCCGCTTTGGCTGAGTTGTTTACATATCTTAAGGGCTATTTTTAGGTTAATATCCTTCTCCAGGTTGCCTTGGTTGTCGGCCGTCCCGCCGTCAACCCCTCCATGCCCCGGGTCGATCACCACCGTTAGTTTCCCTAGAATCCCCTGAGTTTTTGTTGTTTGGAAAAGCAGGAATAATAGTCCGGTTAAGCCGAATAATATTCCTAAACCAAACAAGTAACGAAATAGTTTTTGTTTTAAAACAAAGACTACTAACATTCCATCAACCTCATTCCGTTTTTAAATAAAGCGAAAGGGAAAGGCTTGAGCCAAGAGTATTGTAAAGTTGATCCTTTGGAACCAATTTTTATTCATTTTGGTAGCTAACGGGCTGGGAGTGCTAATATGATTTTTATTCGGGATTGAGATGAATATGATAAGCAGTGGGCAGTTTATCAGTTTGCAGTAAAAACGGCGGACAGATAGGCTGTTTAACAATACTCTTTCAGCTATTATCTATAGTTTAAACACTGAAAAGTATTCGTACCAAGTTTTTAAAAACACTATTCATAAAGGAATGAATCATGAAGCCAACAATTAAGAATCGCTTTATTCGTTTTAACTATCAAAATCAGACATATTTATCTGCCTTATTATTCTTAACAATCTTAGTTTCTTTACCATATCCGGTAGCCTCGGAGGATAATACCGCCACCAGCCAAAAGCTGAACTTATTTACTACGGCTGTAGCTTCCTATTACCAAGGTGATTATCAGGGGAGCATTCAAAAATATCGTGAAATCCTCCAATCCGACCCAGAAAACGGCCAAGCCCGTTTAAACTTGATCCAACTTTTGAAGGAAACCGGGAAGTATCAGGAGGCCATTTCCGAATTGACTTACATAGCCGCTAAATACCCATTAGAATCTGCTTACCGGATAGCCCTAATGGAAGCCGCTTACCTCGGGGGACAGCCGGATCTGGTCCTAAAGTTTACTGGTGAATCGGAGTCCGATCCGGAAGCCCTCTTCTGGCTTGGTTTGGCCTTTAGGGATTTGAATAATTATGATGAAGCGGAAAGCTCTCTCAAAAAGTCCTTGGATAAGCAAAGCTTTAACCCGATAGCCCATTATTTTTTAGGCCAAGTATCATTTCAAAAAGGCCAATTCGAACAAGCCGAAAGCAGCTTTAAAAAGGCGGCCTCCCAGGATCATAATTTGACTATTTGTTTCTATCCCTTAATCCAATCCTATCTGGCTCAGGAAAAATACCAGTCCGCTTATGATCTGTTACTCAAGGCGGAATCTGCCCTTCCCTGGAACCAAGTGATCGCTGCCGAACTTAAAAACTTCAATACTACGAGACCGGAATTTGCGGCCAAACAACGGGACGCTGTAACCGAAAGGCGAAAAATATCGACCCCGCCGACAGTCAAAGCCATCAAAGAAGGAAGAGAAACCATCCCGGAAGTCAGGATCGGTTTAATGGAAAAAATCCGGGAGTTGCACCTTAAAACCGGCGGCGACTTTTGGATCGCTGAACGTAATGGAAATACCCGGATTACCGGAAAAGCCAACACTGTATTATTAGTCCGTCAAAATAGCGCTACAATTGAGGTCTGTGCTGAAGACGGTAAAGTTCTGATCTCTTCTTCCAAATCACTGCTCCTTTCATATCAAGAACCCGAAGCCACTACCATTCTCTTCGACGCCCAACACGGGCAAGGTTATTTCTGGGCTGGCCGTCAGGATCGCGCCTTTCGCGGGAGTCTGGAGTTTAAGAGATTCGACCAAGGCATAACTGTAGTAAACCTAGTTAATGTCGAAGAGTACCTTTATGCCGTAGTTCCTTCCGAAGTCCCCTCTTCATGGCCGAAAGCGATCTTGGAAGCCCAAGCGATAGCGGCCCGGACGTATACCTTCGCCAATCTGGGTCGGTTTGAAGCGCGCGGTTTCGATCTATTACCGACCGTCGCCTCCCAAGTTTATAACGGCGTCCAATCGGAAACAGGGTCGGTAAGGGAAGCGGTCGACTCTACTGGAGGGTTAATCCTAACCTACCAGTCTAAGCCAATTGGCGCCTTTTACTATGACAACTGCGGCGGATATACTGAAAGCAGCCAAAGCGTTTGGGGGTTCCCATCCCCATACCTTCAAGCGGTTCCCGATAAATTGCTCCCGCCCCGCAATGATCCGTTAGCTCCGGCAGAACTTTATACCTGGTTAAAAGACCGGCCCGAGGCCCACTCCAATCATCCCAAGTATTCGGCCCGGAGCGCCTACCGTTGGTCCCATTGGATATCCCGGGAAGAAATCGAAACCCGCTTGAAACTCGCGCCAAATATCGGATCGATTCTCTCCCTATCAGTAATTGAGCGCAGTAGCAGCGGCCGGGCCGCCCAAGTCTTAATCAAGGGGACTAAAGGCGAAAAATTGCTCAAAGGCGACTCCATCCGCTCCATTGGCGGCCTACGGAGCAATCTTTTCGTAGTCCAGCCCAAACTGGGAGCGGACGGCCTACCGGAATATTTCGCCTTCACCGGCGGCGGTTGGGGACATGGAGTCGGGATGGCTCAAAGCGGTGCGGCTGGAATGGCTGCGGCTGGTTATTCCTATAGCGATATTTTAGCCCATTATTATCCGGGGGCGGAATTGACTAAAAAATACTAATAAATCAGTTTCGAGAACCAAGGAGGCTTTTTGGATGAAAGCTCAATTTATCAAAGCCCTTATCAAAACATTGGTAGGCGATAAAAACTTCCTGCTTTTAAAAGATCGGGACGGTAATTTGAAGATCAACCCGGAGCATAACATTCTTGCCAAAGATCATTTCGGCAGCAATGTAATTGTGGAATTGTTGGACGGCGACAAGTTTTCCGGGGCTGAAATTGCCGACTGGCTGCAACATAAAAAAAAGTTACTTACTGAAAATAGACCGAAGAACGGTTTCTTCTTTTATGAGGTCTTCATCTTTGAAGATGCTCCCGGCCCGGATAAGTTGGCGGCGGTTACAGCGGAAGAATTTCAGAATTTACCGGGCAGGACATTCTTGAAATGTTTGACGGTTAATCTGGCGGCTAACTCAGTAGAACGGCATTTCAAAGTACCCAGGACTGATCTGGGTTTATCGAAAATCATCACCCGGCTGTTCGCCAAAGGAATAACTAACAACACGATTACTGATAGCGAGCTTGAGGAACTGACCTTGCAAAAAGAGGCGGAGTATAAAATAACGTTCCAGTCAAAAACCCCGGTTATTACATATGCTTTGATTGGTATAAACGTCTTTATCGGGCTACTCTTGTTTCTCTTTTCCAAACAAACTGGCCTAAGTTACAGTCAACTATTGGTAGAATTTGGGGCTAAAGAAAATTACCGTATTTTATCCGGAGAATATTGGCGGTTTTTTACCCCAATCTTCCTCCACGCCAATATCCTCCATTTATTTATCAATTGTTATTCGTTATATGCGGTAGGGGATTTGGTGGAAAAAATCTTCGGCCGTTATAAATTCGCTTTTGTTTACTTTGTTGCCGGAATTACCGGGAATATCCTCAGTTTTATCTTTTCGGCCAATCCCGGCGTTGGGGCTTCGGGCGCAATATTTGGACTGCTGGGAGCATTATTATATTTTGGGATCAATAAACCGGCCCTCTTTAAATCTCACTTGGGGCATAACGTGATTTTTACCATCTTGATCAACCTAGGGTACGGCTTTACCAACGCGGGCATTGATAATTTCGCCCATATCGGCGGCCTGATCGGAGGGTTTTTGGCTTCCGGGATTATCTTAAAACCGGAACGAAAAAATTGGTATACCAACCGGCGTTTCTATTATGCCCTCACTGTCATGCTGGTTGTTTCCGGATTAGTTTACGGTTTTAATAGTACTCAAAGTAAAATTGTTGTCAAAATTAATGAATTAGAGAAGCTCGATGAAAAAGAGGATTGGGTCCGGGTCCAATCAAAAGCGAAAGAGATTTTAGAACTAAAACCAAGGGAGAAAAAACTCAAGGCCTATACTCTGTGGACTTTAGCGAAAGCCCAAGCTTTATCCGGAAATTATCGGGAAGCCATCGCCAGCGCCAAAGCTTTAACGGCTATTGACCCTCCCAATGGACATTACCTTTTAGGATTGTTCTATTTTGACACCAAACAATACGCCCTTTCCCGGCAAGAGCTGGAACAGGCCAAAAAAACCGGGGCTAAATACGAAACGATTGACCCGTTATTAAGGGACCTCGATAAGCTTGGGAAGTAATTGCGATCGGATTAACCGAATTTTAAAATCAAAAAATTATCACAGACACAGCCTTTTATTTGTATTTTGTATGATCGGTTTTGGGATGGCAAGCAACGTTTTTTATGGTGTATGATCCCCATAAAATCTTTCCCTATCAGCTTGAATTTCGAGCTGACTTTTTATTTTTCAACACATTCGTTTACTGGTATAAAAAGGGTTTTCAAGCAGTTCCACGATTCCCGAGGTGAGATGATGACTTACCTAGCAATTAAAAGCTGTTTTTAATGAATAGGGGCATAAGGATGCCGTAAGATTGCGCTGTTTTCTTTTAAGGGAACTTCTCTTCTATTGATTATTTTTTGGTTTTAAATAAAACAAACTTGCATAATTATACGTTATAATGTATAATTATGTTAATAATTTGGGAGGTAATTTTATGAATTCATATTCTTTAGATACAACTTCCAACCTATTAAGGGAAGCAAAAAAGAATATTTTATTCATGGCGAAGAGGCCGGATATTATCATGGAACGCGGTAAAGGAATGTATTTATGGGATACTGATGGGAAGAAGTATTTGGATTTCATCGGTGGATGGGCTGTAACATGCCTAGGACATTCGCCTATAGTTATTAAAAAAGCGCTAACGAGTCAAGCAAGCACATTGATTAATGCAAGCCCTACATTTTACAATAAACCTATGGTCATATTCTCCCAATTATTAATGGAGCATTCATGTTTTGACAGAGTATTTTTCGCTAGTAGCGGCGCCGAAGCAAATGAGGGAGCAATAAAACTTGCGCGTAAATATGGTTCTAAATATCTAAATGGGGCTTACGAGATCATAACCACAATTAATGGCTTTCATGGGCGCACACTCGCGACTATGTCCGCTACGGGCAAGAAACAATGGGAAAATTTATTTGCGCCTAAAGTTCCTGGGTTCAAGCATGTTCCTTATAATAATATCGACTCAATCATTTCTAGTATTAATAAGGATACATGCGCAGTCATGATTGAGCCGATTCAAGGCGAAAGTGGAGTTTACTTAGCTAACAAAGAGTATGCCGCTACAATTCGAAAGGTATGTGATGAAAAAGGTATCCTACTGATATTTGATGAGGTGCAGACAGGAATCGGCAGGACTGGAAAGCTCTTTGCATATGAGCATTATCAAATTGAACCCGATATAATGACTTTAGCTAAGGGCATTGGGGGCGGCTTCCCACTATCGGCCATGCTAACCAAAGAGAAATACAATATCTTTGATGCGGGTGATCAAGGAGGAACATATTCGGGGCAACCATTAGCAATGTCAGTCGGTATTGCGGTACTTAATGAGATTATTGGTAGAGGCCTGGTTAAAAATGCGGAGATCCAAGGCGATTATTTAATTGGAAAATTAGAATCCATAAAGTCAAAATACGGTTTAAAAGACATCCGGGGAAAGGGATTACTTATTGCATTTGATTTACCGGAAGAGAAAGGCGCGGAAGTTGTTCGGGAATGCCTTGCCAAAGGATTAATAGTTAATTCGCCAATGCCTTCCATGATTCGATTGATGCCACCGTTAATTGTTGCTAAAAAAGAGATCGACTTAACAATTCAAATCTTAACCAAAGTATTTGATAAATTACTACTAAGTTCGTCCGCATCCACTTCCAATTGTTCCAAAATGCAATGACATTAAACCATAGAATCAAATATACAAAACCCTAGCTATCCTTTTCCTGACCCGCGCTCTGGAAAAGGATATTTATTAAAAAGGTTGAATAGTAAGTAGGGACAATTTCGATAAAAGCACATCACAGCCTCGGTCGACATCCATTTCAAACAAAAAAATGTTTTATTAGCTACAATTGTCTTTGGCTAAGCCAATTAGGAAAGGGTCTACTCATGAAGACAAACATTTCAGCAAAATATCCTGGCCTTAACGCCTTAGTGGTTGAAGGCGGAGCCATGCGAGGCATCTTCTCCACCGGAGTCCTGGATGCCTTTTTAGAAAAGGGTTTCAATCCCTTCGATGTCGCTATCGGAGTCTCCGCCGGAGCCACCAATATCGCGTCTTATTTGGCGGAAATGTATCAAAGGAACTTCAAGGTTTATACCGACTATTCCACCCGGCCCGATTTTATTAACTGGTCTAAGTTCATCAAAGGCGGGCATTTGGTCGACTTGGACTGGCTTTGGGGTTTAACCATTAAGGAAATCAGGCTGGATTTGGATAAAATCCTCAACTCCGGGACCGAATTTTATATCGGCGTTTCTCCGGTAAATACCGGGGAAACTGTCTTTTTATTGCCCGACCGGGACAACTTGGAAGAAACCCTGAAGGCCTCCAGCGCGATCCCGGTTTTTTACCGGGGATTCGTTAGGCTCAATCAAACCGATTATGTGGACGGCGGGCTGACCGACCCGATACCGGTAATCGAAGCCTATCGGCGCGGCGCCAAGAATATCCTGGTCCTTCGTTCCCGCCCATATTCCTATACCATGAAAAACAATTCGCATCAATTGTTAAGCAAGCTGTACCTGAAAAAATATCCCAATCTGGTCAAGGCTCTTGCCAACCGGGCGGAAAAGTATCAGCAGGCCATCGCTTTTATGCGCAACCCGCCCCAAGGAGTCCGGATTATCGAAGTCAACCCGCCCGACACTTTTCAAACTAAACGGTTGACCACGGATGTGGCTGTTTTAATGCGGGATTACCGCACCGGATATCAAATGGGCTTAGCAATTATGGAACAATGGAAGTGAACAATAACCGTTCCTTTCGGCCAGCCGCATTATACTGAATAAGAATATCCCTTTGGTTACATATTAAAACCTAAACTAAATCTTTGAGCCCATGTTGGAGGAGGCAATGCTCTGTATCCAAGTTTGTTCTAGTCAAGAGTGGAAGGCTTTTAAAGAAATAATGGATTTTAACGAGTCAGAATACAACGTCTATCCATTTGGCGAGTATGTAATTACTAAGATCAATAATGAAGAAAGTATTTTTTATTATAGTGGCGAAACAAAAACAAGATCGGCAGCCGCATGCCAATACGCTATCGATAAATGGAACCCCAAAATTATTATTGTTTTGGGTACAGCAGGCGGGGTGGGAAAGGATATAAAAACCCTTGATTTAATTATTGCGAATCAAACTGTTCAATATGATTGCATCACCAGAATGGGTAATCAATGTCAGATTTTTTATGAACTTTTTACTACTGAAATTGATAATTCTTGGATCGAATTTAACCGGTTTCCTGAGAAACTCATTGAAGGAATTATCGCCACCGGCGATCAAAACATTAATTATCAGGTTTTAAAAGAATTAGAAAAAGAAAATGTATTGGCCGCCGATTGGGAATCCGGTTCAATAGCGCATATTTGTAGTTTGAACCAGGTTAAATGTTGTATTATTCGGGGTGTATCGGATAAACCGGATGATGAAAAATTTGAGTCAGAGATAAAACAGGGCGAAGATTATCGAAAAAACACCCCGATAATCATGCAAAAGCTCCTTAAAATTATTTTACCGCAGTTAATAACCATGGTGAGTAGTCACGCACAATACATCCTGGACCAACATTTTTGCACTTGCCGGGATTATAAATGCAAAAACCATCCTCGTAACCACTCCCACGGTTGCGATCCCTGTATTAAAAAAAACCTAAATAGCGGTGAAATCCCGGCTTGTTTCTTTAGGGCGGTCTCACCGGAGATTAACGATTTGAGGCAGTTTACCTATGAGAGTTTCGCCGATTTTGTTATCAAGCATAAAAGTCCGGCTCCTTGATAGGGTTGCCGGACTTTTTCCAAGTATAGCTAAAACCTTTATTAATAATATCCAGTCAATTTTTGATCACTCATTGCAGCGCTTTTTCAATCCGCTTCAGTTCTTCATCGGAAAAATCAAGCCTATTAATTGATCCAACGCAATCATCGATCTGGCTTGGCTTACTAGCACCGATTAATACCGAGGTCACTCTAGCGTCACGCAATACCCAGGCCAACGCCATTTGAGCCAGGCTCTGCCCTCTGGAAACGGCCATCTCATTTAATTGCCGTACTTTGGCTATCTTTTCTTCGGTTACATCATCCGGTTTCAAAAAAATACTAGAACCGGCAGCCCGCGAATCAACGGGAATCCCATTTAAATACCTGTCAGTAAGCAGGCCTTTAGCCAGGGGCGAAAAGGCAATACAACCCACTCCCTCTTCTCCTAAGGCCGCCAATAACTCTGCTTCGACCCAACGGTTAAACATGGAGTAAGAGGCTTGGTGAATCAGGCATGGGGTCCCCAAACGCTTTAAGATCCGAATCGCTTCCCTGGCTTCAGCGGCTTTATAATTGGAGATACCTACATAAAGCGCTTTTCCCTGGCGCACTATCAAGTCCAGCGCTGCCATAGTTTCCTCCAAGGGCGTCTCCGGATCCGGCCGGTGGTGGTAAAAGATATCCACATAATCCAGGTCCATCCGTTTTAGGCTTTGATCGAGACTGGAAACTAAGTACTTTTTCGAACCCCAATCCCCATAAGGTCCAGGCCACATGGTATATCCGGCCTTAGTGGAAATGATCAACTCGTCCCGGTATCTTTGAAAATCCTGTTTGATGATTTTTCCAAAATTCGCTTCGGCCGCTCCGGGAGGCGGACCATAGTTATTCGCCAAGTCAAAATGGGTAATCCCTAAGTCGAAAGCGCGCCGTAGCATTTCCCGGCTGTTTTCAAAGAGAGTGACCCCGCCGAAATTGTGCCAAAGCCCCAAAGCCACGGCGGGAAGCTTTACACCGCTTTTACCGCAGCGGTTGTACTTCATCAGGGTATACCGATCTTGATTGGGAAGATAGCCGTCCATCTCAACCTCCTATTAACCCAAGCGACAAGCTTCAAAGTATTTTCTAAATAGTCGTCCACGTCAGCTTCCTTGACCCATCTGAAATTATGAAAATGGGTGACGTGGATCGACAAGCATCGGTAGCATTTTCAAAGTAGTTCATTTCTTCAAGAAATCTTCCCGCTGGGGGGT
Source organism: Bacillota bacterium (assembly GCA_023415835.1). GTDB lineage: Bacteria > Bacillota > UBA4882 > UBA8346 > UBA8346 > JAAYHS01. Next base: position 21,849 of record JAEZJK010000042.1, on the reverse strand, counting down.
AAAGATGTCAAGCAGGATCCCATCCTCTAGGGCAACCACGCCGTGAGGCTGGTTAGGAGTGGTATAATAGCTGTCCCCGGTTTTGATAATCTCCTTTTTACCGTCGGCCTGAAATTCAAAGCTGCCTTTTAAAACGTAACCGATCTGCTCGTGGGGATGAGTATGGACCGCTCCCACCGCTCCTTTTTGGAAGACTACCTCCACAGCCATCATCTTGCCTCCGGCAGCTAAAATTCTCCTAGAAACCCCACCGCCAAGATCAATCGTATTTACTACTTCCCCTTTAACGATCATTAGTAGCTCATCCCTTCGTTCAGAATATCTTACAAGTTGCGAAATCTGTGGAATCTACGAAATCCTGGTCAGATCAGGGAGCTCTCCTTTGCGCCCTCAGTTAATTTAATCCGATCTTTTCTGCCTTGAAACTCAATATTTTGGTTTCCGTAGCCTTTGAGTTCCAACAAAACCCCTTGTTCTGCCGAAGTTTTACAGCCCTGAATAAAACCGTGATTAACTCCATCCATGGCAATCAACGGTTGATAGGGGCCATTCACAGCGGAACAACCCGAAAATTCGATGTCTTCGGATTTTTCGACTTGGAAGGCGATCCCTGTATGTCCACTTACTTTGACATTGTTAAAGGTCACATTTTTAGCGTTGCAACAGAAAAATCCCTGTTGTTTCATGGGTTCCAAATTGCTCATCATCGCCGGGACATCCGGTTCAGCATCTTCGGCTAAATGGACCGAGACATTGTCAAAGGTAATCTCCTCTAAAGCCATTTCCGGTAGGCCATACATAAACCCGGCTGCCGCCGAAACCTCCCTGGCGGTGATATTGCTAAATTGAATCCTCCGGAAAATCGGGGTAGCGTCGGTTACCGGATAAGGATTTTTATCCCATACAACCTTCTCTTTACCACCAGCGCCGCAAAAATAGTAAAGGTTAAGGACAAACGGGCAGATTACCCTTTTCATGATAATATTATTAACTCTAATATCCTCAACTACTCCACCCCGGCCGCGCCTTGACTTTAACCTGATACCGCGATCGGTCCCCTCAAAAACGCAGTTGGAAATGACTACATTTCTGACCCCGCCGCTCATTTCACTCCCGATCACCACCCCGCCGTGGCCGTGAACCATAGTGCAGTTGGTGATGGTAATGTTCTCGCAAGGAATTTTATCTTTACACTTTTCAATACCGGATTTGATGGCGATGCAATCGTCCCCGACGTCAATATGGCAATTGGAAATATGCACATTTTTACAGGATTCGGGGTCAATCCCGTCAGTATTGGGAGAATTCGCCGGATTTTTAATAGTAATTTTATTAATAGTAAGGTTTTCGCAGTTGATCGGATTAAGGGTCCAAGCTGGCGAATTTATTAATTTAACTCCTTCGATTAAAACGTTGTTTGAATCTTCAAAACAGATAAAACGCGGCCGAGGGTACGCAAGGCTTTTCTCCCGGTGCCATTTCCACCATGGCTCGCCCTGGCCGTCCAAAACGCCACGTCCGGTGACTGCCACATTCTCCAATCCTTTGCCGTAAATCAACGGGGAATAGACTTCACAGTTTTCCCCCTCCCATCTGCTATATACCACCGGATAATCCTTAGGATCTTGACTGAACAAAATCTTGGCCCCAGCATCCAGATGAAGTGTGATATTGCTTTGCAAATGAACCGGGCCGCTCAGGAAGGTGCCCGCCGGCACGTAAACCGTGCCTCCGCCCGCCGCCACGCAAGCCTTAACCGCTGCTGCAAAAAAGGCGGTGCTTAAAGTTTTACCGTCGGCGATAGCGCCGAAATCAACAATGTTAAAAACCGTATCTGTTTTTTTATGCTCAGTTTGCATGATTCAACCCGCTTTCTCTATTTCGTTGCTGGCTAAGATAAAGGCGCCAACCGCTTTCGGATCATTGGTAACTACCGGCTCACTGATGTAATACTCAAAGGATCCATCCCGGTACGGCGCAGTTGGTGAGGTTTTACCCAAACCTGCTACCGAACATCCCTGGGTCAAATCAACTAATCCCTGGTCATCGATTTTTATCAAATTTCTGATAATTCCATCGAAGCCTTTCTTAGCAGCTTCCAAATGTTTATGTTCAAGATAACCGTTGCGGACGCCCTTAGCGATTGCATAAACAAACATCGATGAAGCAGAAGCTTCATGATAATTACCTTCCCGGCCACCTTGGTCAATCACTTGGTGCCAAAGGCCGGTCTTTTCATCCTGTACCTTAATTACAGCTTCAATCAGTTCCTGGAAAATTTTAACGATGTCCTTTCGTTGCCGGTGATTTTCAGGGAAGAAGTCCAGGATATCGATGATGGCCACTGCATACCATCCTATCGCCCGTCCCCAAAAATTAGGCGAACAGCCGGTTTCGGGGTTGGCCCATTTTTGTTCTTTACTCTCATCCCAGCCATGATAAAACAAACCGGTTTTAGAATCCCTGGTGTATTTGGCGATTAAGGTAACTTGATGGGCGACATCGTCAAAAATCTCCGGTTCATTAAAGATTTTGGCAAATTCAGCATAAAAGGGGGAACCCATGAAAATACCATCCAACCACATCTGATGAGGATAAATCTGTTTATGCCAAAACCCGCCTTCGCTGGTCCGGGGATGGGTCTTTAACTGTTCGCGTTGAAGATAGGCGGCTTTTTTGTATTTCTCCTCGCCGGTTTCATTGAAGAGCATTAATAAGAGTTTGCCATTGTTAACCTGATCAATATTATATTCGTCAAGCTCATATGTTTTAATATTGCCATCCTCTTCAACATATTCATCGAGGTTCTTTTTGATATAATCAAAGTATTTCTGGTCCTTGGTTTGCCGCCAAACTTGCTCGATCCCCTTCAGCACAACGCCCGAATCATAGGCGCCCCATTTTTTAAGCGTGATTTCCGCCCGTTTCATCTCCGAGTCGGCCATCCGTACCGACCATTTTTGACTAGATTGGTTATACAACAGGTATTCCTCCTAAAGAATTAATGATTTCCAATACAACATTATAAAAATTTCCAAGAATATACAACAAATAATGGCATATATCTCTTATTATACATCAAACCCAGTAAAATCTGCAATTAAATCCAGCAATATTAATCTGACATATACTTGTGATTATACCAAATTTAGTTTATCGTCAAATTTAGAGGTTTCAATTACTATCTGGTTAAAAATAAGCAACTAAAATTAAGAACCGTCCGTTTTTACACCGCTGATGGCCCCTCCGGGAGGGATCTCTGAACCGCCCTATATTAGCTGGTCAGTTGCAGTAAAGAGCCGGGTTTGGTTTAAGCATCTTTTTCAACTGTCCCTTTATTACGGCGAACCCGCTCGGCTAAATACCGGTAAGCTTCGTTAACTCTTTGACTGCCGGGTTCGGCGGAATCATCCCGGAGGGTAAAACCGCGTATCGTATTAATCAACCGGGCTTGAGCTGACCGCCAGGCATCGAATAAAGCTTGAGCCATCCGCATTTGCCCCAAAGAAGTACTGCGATATCCAAGTTCGATCACTAACAGAAGTAACGCCAAAATTGCCAAATAATTTTGCAAAGGAGTTTGTTTCCATGCCCAACCTACTTTGGGAAGGGTTTTTAAATCGATGGTAAAAAGTTTACCACCGCTAACCGAAGCCAGTTGCCCTAGAAAGGACAGAGCCGGACCGGAAATTGGCAGCTCATCCCCTTGCTGGTTCCAAGCCCAACCAATAGCCAAATCCCCCGCTAAACTATCCCGGATTTGAAAGGTATGTAACCCGGTCCCTTCCAAAGCTACCAGGGTTTGATAATGACCGGGAGCTGTTTCATGAAGCTTAAAGATTTCACCGGAATTCTCCGAACTTCCGATTAAATGGAGGCCGGTACGGAGCCGCCGATCTGATCCCGCTGCTTCTACTTCAATCAGGGCGTTTCCCGCCTCAACCCTGGTTTGCACCCGTAAACCGGTGTCGGAAGAACCTCGTTCAATCGTCCGGATCAATTGGCTCCATAAAAGGTTATAATAACCGGTCCCGGACCATTCCGATAACCACCTACTACCGGAATCTCCGGTAAAAACAGCCACCTGTCCGCTGCCATAGCGCCAGGAAGCAAGCAACGGATCTTTCTTATCGGTTTCCAAGTAAACAGTAGCCATACTTTTGGGTTTGGTAATTAAATAACCGTTTACCGGAGGGAGGCCTTGATCCAGGCCATTTAAAACTGGGGCTTGCGTCCGGATCTTCGGCTGGAAGGTACCTTCTTGAATTAGATCCCTGGTTACTCGCACCGTTTCTTTCAAGATCACTTTGGGAACCTGATCCAAATCAGCCCGGTAAAATTGGCCATCACCCCAAGCGGCAATATTACGTAACAGTTTTTCATTAATCTGTTCCCCGACACCAATGGTAGTAACTGATACTCCGGCTGTTCTTATCCGATCGACTAATTCCTTGAAATTTGCGCTGGACGTGGTTAAACCATCGGTTAAAATTACCGTATGGCGCCGTACCGGACCCCGGCTACGAAAACCTTTGCTAATCTCCTCCAAGGTGGATGAAATATCCGTTCCACCCCCTTGGCCGATCTCGGAGAGCGAACGGTTTATATCTGCTTGTTGGCTAACCGGAGTAAACGGTAAAATCCAAGTAGGAGCGATATCGAAAGCGAGAATACCAACTTCATCGACAGGGTTTAATTCCTTAACCGCTGCCATAACCCCTTCCATGGCAGCCATTTGTTTCGAAGTATCACCTACCATTTCGGACATTGAACCGGAATGGTCGATAACAAATAAGATATTTGCCCGGGTAAATAAGAGCCGTTGCCTGGTATCGGTCTGGACCGGCAACAATTCTTCCAATCCGGTGGCGTAATATTCGCCGCGGCCTAAAGAGGAATCGCCCCCTACCACTAACAACCCTCCGCCACCCGCAACATAGCTTTGAATTGCTTTTTGTTGGCTTTCAGTCAGGTAAAGCGCAGGTACGTTATCAAGGATCATCGCTCCATATCCGGTTAAACCAAGAACCGTCTCCGGTATATCTTCGATCCCGCTGAACTCTACATCCATTCCTTGAATTTGAAGGGCTTTTCCCACCGGGGAACGCAGCGGTCCGCCGCTGGCTACCATTACCCGCGCCGGTCCCTTAACTTGAAGCACTCCGCCGGTATTAGCCCCCGGAAACGGTTTCCCCTTATTATTAATGGCTTCAACCATCACACGGTAAGTCCCGGAGTTTAGGCCGGGCAGGTTCAGCGGGATCGAAGTCCGTCCGGGTAAAACGGATATCTGCTTTCTGATCACCGTCTGATCGTCTATTTTCAGAACCAATGAAATAGTTTGGCTTTGGTCAGCCTTAATTTTCCAGTAGCCCAGGATCGGTTCATTAGGATGAATATTTTCAGGCAAGTCAAGCCCTTCCGAGAACAGTCCGCTACCTGCCCGCCCAATGGGAATAACATCGACCGGAATCCCTTTCAGTCCTTGCAATACTGTATTGAGAGATCCGCCGGCAGTGGGATGCCCATCAGAAAAGAGCAAGATGCTCCGGTAACCATGAGTTTCTTTTAATAATTCTTTTCCCAGGCCCAAAGCCGCCTGGATGTTTGTGGCTCCGGGCAGGGGAGCCCCAAGGCCTGCCCCCGCTAAAACAGAGGTTACATTGTCGGGAGTGGAAAACGGGATGATTAATTGCGGTTCTCCGGCGAAAGATGCTACAGCTACCCGATCTTTGGGGTTCAATTGGCCAATCAAACGCAACGCGGCCGACCGGGCTGTTTCGATCTGGGAAAGACCGACACTTGATGAAGTGTCCAATAAGACCACCAATTGCCGGTAATCTGATGGCAACTTCACCGTGGTACCGGCCAAGGCTAAAACCACTGCCAAAACCGTAAACACTCTCAGCATAGTCAGGCGGGTTAGGTTGCGATCCTGTCCCAAACGGGAATATTCCGCTGTTGCCGTTAAATTACGGGCGCTACGCCAAAGCGGCGGGATTTTCCCCAATTTGATTATTGGAATTATTAAAATCAACGCCAGCAACCAAAAAGGATTAGTCCACCACATTTAGGTTTACTCCTTTCTTAAGCTGCCAACCGCCCCGCCAAATTATCCATTCCGCTAGCAAACATCCCAACAAAACCAATAACGGCCATTGTGTCAAAGGAATTTGGTCAATAGCCAATTCCGCCGCAGCTGTTACCGCTGCCTGTTTAAAATGAAGCGGTTGCGGAGCTAGATCCGATTCCCCAAAAGGAGGGTTTGCCACTAGAAAACCTCGATCCGATTCCCCTTTCCATTGAAAAAAGCCGGATTTGAGAGCCCTAATCTCGATTAACGGACCCCGTCGATCCAGGTCAAAATGCTCGTCAGCTAGGATCCGCCATGCCGGAGACTCACCAAAAACCATCGGTTCCCCAACGGTCAGGTTGTATGCCAATTGGTTCCCTCCCTGCGGCGTGAGCCATTGCAACAAATTTTGGAAAAAGATAGGGAAAGCCCCGGAGAGGCCGAAATTGGATGTATATAAGTCAAAACCACAAATTACCCTTTGAAAGCCATCCTCTTCCCAGGCGGCAACTACCGGTTCGCCGGCAACCTCCGCTAACACCGGTAATCCGGGCTTAACTTTTAAAATGTGCCCGTCGGCCACCTGAACCCCATCCCATCTCACAAACCGGAGTAACGGGTGGAAAATACCGGCCGGGTCAAGCATCCCGCTGATATTACCGGTAAAACTAACCGGGGCTTTGGGGGGTATCCGCACAAAGCTAAGCAAGTTAGCCCTTAAATCCGGGGGAATCTCTACCCGGTCGGCGATAATTAGGTCCCAATAACCTTGAAGGGCTTCGGGAAATTCGGGAAGCGACGTCAACTCAATGTTTGGATGGCCTAAAATCGACTGTAGGAAAGGATTGGCCGGTCCCACCTGCAATACCCGAAACCGGCGCTGTTGATTAACGGCTAAATACGAAAAATCATCCGCATTCAAAGCGTCATGGTTTTGATCCAGTTGAATCCGGTAAACCCCTGGTTTGACTTGGACATCTAATGCCAAAGCCTGGTTCGATAAACCGGGAGGGACATCCAACGCCGCACGGGCCAAAGTCCGTTCTTGATAAACCAAACTGATTTGAACCGTCCGTTCACTTGGCCAACCATTATTAATAAAAAAAGAGGCTTTTGATCCCAATAAGCGCAATCCGGCAACACCCAGGTTACGCCGTTCCTTGCCAATGATTTTAGCCTTGACCCTTCCTCCGAAAACCTTTGCTATGCTTTGGCCTCCTAAATCAAGTCCGCCGTCACTGATCAAAAAAGCCTGCCAGGATCCTTTTTGCGCACCTAGCCATGCTTGTAATTGGCTTGATACTTCAGCTTCGTTAAATCCCGCGTTACTGGCCTTAATTTGGTTAAGGCTCGATAGGATCCGGCCATGTTCAAGCGTAGGTCCAGCTAAAGGCCGGGCTTGGGTATCGCATAAAAAAACCATACAGTTGGTTTTAGGATCCATACCCCTAATCTCTTTGGCCAATATTTCACGGGCGGCTTCCAGGCGGGTTTGGCTATCCTTGGATAAGCTTTCGGCAGCATTCATACTTGCCGATACATCCACTAAATAGGCAATGCCTGGCGCCGCCAGATGGCGGACGAATAAAAAAGGTCCAGCAATAGCCGTTATAGCAGCTAAAGCTGTAGCTATTTGCAGTAACAACAATAAAACCGACCGGCGCCGCAGCCTACTCCCTTCGGTGGTCACGTTTTGAAGGCGGGACCAAATGTAAATAGAGGAAACCGGTTGGGCGCGAAACCTCACCCGTAAAAAATAAAAGAATAAGATCGGCAATAATGCCAAACCCAACCAAATTGCTCCGGGAAGGATCCACTTTAACATAAGGCCCCCCCCTTTCGCAGGTCTTTGTGAACAATCTGGGCTAAAGGCGTGTTAGTTTTAACCATAGTGTGTCCCAGTCCGTTGCGGTGACAAGCCTTGCGTACTTCTTGTAAAAAGGAAGCCATTTCCCGACGGTACTTTTGAGCGGTCCCAAAGTCGGCATGAAGCGAGATCTCACCCTTACCTTCCAGATCAACCAGGGTAACCTCACCCAGATAGGCCGGTTCCAGTTCTTCGGGTGCTAATACTTGAATCAGGTAACCTTCACAGCCGCTGGCTGCCAAACCAGTAACCACCTTGGCCCATTCCGGAAAGAGCATATCGGATAAGAGCACCGCCAGGCATTTATGGCCGTAACGAGAGGCAAACTGCCGGAGGCACGAAACCGGGTCAATGGTTTCCACCGGTTTAACCTTAAGCAAAGCCTTGCTTATTGCGCTTAACGACGCCCTAGAACGTTCCGGGCGGAAGACTTCGGTTAAGTTATGCCCCAAGGCCGTAACTCCAACCCGGTTGCCGTCGTTTAAAGCAACCCCCGCCAAAATAGCGGCAATTTTCTCCGACAGCAACAATTTATCCGGGTTCCCGAATCGCATCGATCGGCTGTTATCCAGAATTAACATCAAAGTAAGCTCTTTTTCTTCAGCGCATAATTTAACCAATAAGCGGTGTAAACGGAGAAAGACAGACCAATCAATCTGGCGGATATCGTCACCGGGTTGATACTCCCGGTAATCCGCAAATTCGATTCCGCCGCCTTGAACCGGACTATGTTGCTCCCCGGTTACCAACCCGGCCATTCGCCGTTTCGCGACCAGGCTCAGCTGACTGATGAGTTGAAGATCCTTGTTATCGAGCAGTTTCTGTTCCATGGAAACCTCTATTTTATCTCTTCCGGCCTGGTTTTATCAGTTGGTAACCCGGTTATGATCTCATTCAATAAATCGTCAACTTGAACTCCCTCGCTGTGTCCGTCAAAATTTAAAGACATCCGGTGCCGGAGCGAAGGCTGAACTAATTTTTGGAGATCTTCGAGGCAAACATTGAAACGTCCCGCCATTAAAGCGCGGGCTTTGGCAGCTAATATTAGGCTTTGAGCCCCGCGAGGGCCTGCGCCATACTTAACAAACTGCTTAATTCGAGGCAAAGCCGAATCCTGATTCGGTTGGGTTGCCAAAATCAATCTAGCCGTATAGTTAGTTACGTTGGGTGGAACTACCACTTCCCTAACTGCCAACTGCATCGCCTTTAATTCCGAGACCCCTAAGATTGGTTCCACTACCGGATAATTAACCCCGACTGTCCTCTCAATAATTGTTTCCAACTCCGATTCAGAAGGGTAGTTAATTAAAATTTTAAAGAAAAACCGGTCAATCTGCGCTTCAGGTAATGGGTAGGTCCCTTCCATTTCCAATGGATTCTGAGTGGCCAAAACCAAAAATGGCCTAGGTAACTGATGCCGTTCCCCACGTACGGTCACGGCCTGCTCTTGCATTGCTTCCAAAAGCGCCGATTGGGTTTTGGGTGAGGCCCGATTGATTTCGTCTCCCAAAACTAAATTGGCAAAGACCGGTCCCGGTTCAAACCTAAGGTCAAAGTTTTGCTGTTGATCCTGGGTAACTATACTGGTACCAATGACATCGGCAGGCATCAAATCCGGAGTAAATTGAATCCGGGCGAACTTCAGGTTTAATGTTTCAGCAAGGGTTTTAACCAATAAAGTCTTGCCAAGTCCAGGAACGCCTTCCAGTAAAACATGGCCTTCGCAAAGGAGCCCGATTAAAGTTAGATCAACCACTCCTTCTTGACCGACTATCACCCTGGCAATCATATCCCGGACTTTTCTTAAGCCTTCTACGTTTTCACTTATTTTCTCCGTTATCGCGGAGCCTTCTTTTAATGCCGCTTTTTTCATTTTTGGGCCTCCTTTAGGGCAGCGCCTTTGGTTTCTTGAGATAATAATAAGAAATAATTCCGTAGAAACTCTTCATATTCATAGGGGATTCCTTCCCGATAAACCGCAGCTTCGGCTGACCTTTGCGAATCAGGGATTACTTGAGTCAAAGGCAAGCGAGGGTTTTTCCCAGGAAGGACGTATTCTAAAACTTGGCTCTCTTTATTCCGGGAAATAATCGTCTCTTCCTTACCGGTACGGGCTGTAACCGTTCCCCACTCGCCTTTATTGGGGTTATGCCCGGTTCCCCCTTTGGCGCCTCCACCGGGAAGGTAATTAAAAAGGCTATTATCTTCCTCTTCAGTTTCATTTTGAAGCGATCGATCATTCTGTAAACCCCGTCCTTGGCCAAAACTTTTGCCTTTATGCCGGGCACCCGTTTCAGCTGTAGCCAGTTGGGAAGAACCAGCGCCTTTATCCCCTTGGAATCCGTTATCTGTTTGATTCTCCGCTTCGGATGCCGCAATTAACGATTTCATTAATTCCTGACGCCGTTCTACTTCTTTTTTTAAATTGCGTTGTTCCTCAGGTTTTGCCATCTCCGTCAGTTGACGCTCCATATTAAGCTCGGCTTCATTTAGCAAATCTTGGAAAAATGGTAAGTTCCCTTCCCGTAATGCCCTTTCGGCCAGAATTGCCATTTTAGCATCTTCAGGGAAGAACATTTTTGCCAAAATCCGGGGGGATTGGACAACCAGCCGTTCATCTTGGCGTGATTGTTTCCCGGCCGTTTTCTTTACTCCATCCCCCTTTAAAAAAGCTCGGTCAGGGCCACTCTGAAATACCGGTGTCAAAATTAGCGATCCAACTGCGAACAAAATGATTACCCCGGCTGCGAAACAGGCTTGTTTCAACAAATATCGTACCGGCCAATTGATTTGACCGGGTTTATCAGAGATTGAACCGGCGGCGTCAAGGATCAGCCCATCAAAACTTCCGGAACAGCCCCGCTCCAAACATACCAAAGCAGCGGACAAAACTTCCCTACTCTTAAGATGTTCATCCAACCATCTAGCAGTAGCGTGATTATCCAAACGCCGCCACCATCCGATGCCTAACCCGGTTAATCCACCACCTAAGCTAACTAAGAGCCATGATCCGATTTCAACCTGAAGCCATCCAGCCAAATAAACCATTAAATATATTGCGCCGGTAACAACGCCTGTCCAAGCAAACCAAGCCAAAAACTTCGCTGCCGTTAAGATCAGGTTCAATTTAATCCGGCTTTTGGATAACAATTGAAAAATCGAACCGGCGTTATCCATTAATGAGCCTCCCTTTGGAACAAAAATTCAACCGTCAAAACCAACAACGCAACAATACCCAAATTTATGAAATGAGCCGCAGTAAACCATTGAACATTAGAAACCAATACGTTCCACACACAATAAAAAGGGTTAAGCTGCCTTAACGAGGGGTTTAGCGCGGTCGCTACCATCCAAACAGTGACAGGAATATCGATTAAAAAAGTTTCCTCGCCTTTACCCAAGCAAGAACCGCACAATCCGAATTCCGCAGCAATCAACCCGGAGATCAACATAGTTAACAATACATTTGACAATTGCCACCATGTAAACCCCCATAAAATCAGCATTATAATCAATATCGGCAGCACAAACAACAAATGAATTGAAGCTACTACCAGGGTAGCCAATACTTTTCCCAAAATGACAGTCCGTAACGGTAGATCGGTCCGTTTTACCCAATCTCGAGTCCAAAACTCTGACCAGTTCTCCTTGCCGGCCTTAATCGCTACCCATAAAATACCGGCGGTTAAAATCTCCAAGCAATACTCAGGCCGTAAAAAAGTCAAACTACCGGCGAATCCCATCAAAATTACCATGCCGGATATGGTTGCCCTAGATCCATATTTCAGCCAACCGGCTATTTCCGAAAAGATCACCGCAATCATTTTAGGGCCCCTTTCGATAACGGTAGCGCCCACAAGCCACCACGAAAATCATTGTTATCAATTTTAAAAGCAATATCAGATAATGAACCACACCCGATTAACCAAAAAGAACCGGGGTTAAACTGGTTTAACTTACTCAGCCATTCGTTCTCTTCCCGAAGCCATTCCGGTATTTGCTCAATTTTCTCCCCCTGGCCGCTGGATTGGGGGAAATCCCGGGCTGTATACAAATTTTGTCCATCCCATACTACCGCCTCGGAGCTAAACCCGGTTTTAAAAACCGATATTGCGCTGCTTTTTCCTGAATATTGCCGTTTGATCGGAAACCAACCGTTCAAATTTACCCATCCGGGACCGGCAGTTTTAGGAACGGCTTGGGGAGAGCTTAACGAATGCTCCCACAGAAATTCGTTTGGTTGGTTTTTCACTCTGACTGTTCCTAGATTTCCATTACCTAATAAAACTCTCCCACCCCAGGGTGAGGATTTTAAATATTCCGTTTTGCCCCCGCTTAAACTCTCCAAACGTACCCTGGCATCCGTCAACATCCAGCCGTGCTCTGGGAAAATAATTGTTCGAATCTGGACTTCCGCTCCGCGGTTCCAGATACCGGCCAGCCAGTTTCCAATAGGAAAAGCTGCCGTTATCCAAAGTAACGAGAAACAGAGTAAGAGTGACATCCGCCTACGCTTAACCGGAATAACAATAGCTAAACCTGTAATGAGCCAAAGGATTAAAATCATTGCCAAGTAAGAGGCGGTTTTTGATGGTTCTCTCTTTAAACCCTTGGCTAGGTTAGTTTTAAATTCCGGAAACAATCCGTTAACCATCAGCCGGGATTTTTTCGTAAAGGGCTCTAAATTTAACAACCCTTGCCATTCTTTAGCGCCCTGTTTCAGGTCATTGAATTCATGCCGCAGTAGGGTAATTCCACCAAAGCCGAACTGAAAAAAGTTTTGCTCCGAATCTTCCAAATCAATCCCCAACGCTGACAAAAGGCTATCTTGGCCGGGACGGACCGCGCCGAGCACCATCCGTCCGCCTCCCGCCAGCCAAACTTTTAAAGCTTGGACTTGCGCCGGTGTTAAAACTGGACCCGGATCGGTAAGCGCCAAGCCGCTAACTCCGTCGTAATTCAGGGCAGTCCCCGGCAGATCGCCAATTCGGACCGGAGCTACCAATACCGGTTCATTGGGAAGCAACGCGCGTTCAATAGCGTGTTGCTCCGACGCAGGCACTTTAACCGCCAAAACCAGATTGCCGGGGAATATTTTAGCCTCTGGGTTCAGCCCGGTTTCTACCAAGATCTCTTCCCCCGAGATTAACTTAATTTTTAAGCCATTAACATTCTCATTAATAAAAACTGAAGCTTCAACCCGTTTTGAATTTTCAACCGGAAAACTGTCAATAATCGAAAAAGCCCCTGCTTCGCCGGGGTTAATTATTTCTAACCGGCCGGCAGCTACCGTCTGATTGATTTCAACCAGGACCGGCATTAAGGCTCCCGGAACCACATAACCGCCAAAGCCGACGCTTATCCTGAGATATACTTCAGCCCCAATCCCCGGTTTGGCAGATAGCAAGGAGAATATAACCGTTATCAGGATGACTAGAATCTTTTTCATCGGTTTCTCACTTTAAAACTTATTAATGGCTTTTATATCTTTATCATAATAGGAATAATGGCGTAAGTCGACTTACTGGCGTACCATATTTAGTAATTTTAAATAGTACTTTTTAGTACTTAGCCAATCATTATTTTAGCCCTGCTTTCATAACCATTCGGGAGGCTTGGATCCGATCCTTCACTCCTAACTTGGAGTAGATAACGCTAACATAGTTCTTTACCGTTTGTTCAGCGATGAATAGTATCTTGGCAATTTCTTTATTATCCAAACCCTCCGCCATCAACTGCAGAATCTCCTTTTCCCGGCTACTCAGTTGATTGGCCAATGACTCAATTTGGTTATTTCCCTCGGGTTTATTTTGGGAACCGGTTAATAACCCTACCAGTTTATTAGCTACTTGCGGCGATATTAAGACGCCTCCCTCATGAACGGCGCGGATGGCTGAGATCAATTCGGCGGGCGGCATGTTTTTTAACAAATATCCGACAGCCCCTAAGCGGAGGGCCTCAATCACATATTGGTCGTCGTCGAAAGTGGTTAACATTAATACCCGGGTCTCCGGATAGCGTTCTTTAATGAGCCTGGTGCTTTCCACGCCATTAATTCCGGGCATCCGTACATCCATTAGCACTACATCGGGGCTAGTTTCCGCCACTACCTCAACCGCCCGGCCACCGTCGCCAGCGACCCCGACTACTATCATATCATCGGCCCGGGTTTCCAAGACAGTCCGCAAGCTTTCCGCAAAGAGGGTCTGGTCGTCGACCAATACTACTTTAATCTTCTCCACTTTTTCACTCCTTCTCAATGGGAAGCCACGCCGCTAACGTGAACCCTTCCCCAGCCGTGCTGACAACTTCCAGCTTGCCGCCTAATCTTTCCAAGCGCTCCCTCATTCCCGCCAAACCATATCCAGTGGTAGGAGCGGCATTTCCACTGCCAATTCCATTATCTTTAATAATGACGCTTAAACCATCCCGGACCTTGGCCAAGGAAACCGTAATCAAAGAGGCTCTGCCATGGCGCAAGGCATTGGTCATTCCCTCCTGGACCAAGCGGAAGGCGACTAAATTGGCTTCCGCCCCGAAGTTTAACGGTGCGTCTCCCAATTCCAATTCGACTTTAATTTGGCTGGCTTTTTCAAAGGCTTTCACCAAGCGGCAGATTGCCGCTAAACCGTTTAAATCGGTCAACTGTACCGGGCGCAACGCATGTAAGGCGTTCCTTACTTCCCTCAGCCCTTCGTTAGCTTGATCCCGGGCCAATTCTAAATGTTTGGTTATTTTAGGGCTGTTTTTTTGGATAAGGTCGATCGCCGCTTCCATCATCATCACTAAATTGGTTAGAGTATAGGCTAGGGTATCGTGAACCTCCCGCGCCACCCGTTTCCTCTCATTCAACATCGCTTCCTGTTCTGCGGAGATCGCGTATTCTTGAAGCTTCATATTGGTTTGAGCCAGTTCTAGAGTTGCTTCGTCGAGCCTCCGGTTTAACTCGGTAACCGAGACCTGATTTTCCCGCTGAAACCTTAGCAAAGAAGTAATTCCGATGATTAACGCCGCGTTCATGATAAAGGTTAGGTGTTCATATAAATTGAAAAATGGCATTTTAATACCGAAAGCTAAGGAATGAAACAGGACGATGATGGTTGTTAATCCAACAGAGTAAGCGATCCCTTTCCAAAACGGAAGGTAGATACAGGCTTCAATGATCAGCGACGCCAGCAAAGTCATTTCGATTCCGAAATAATCGCCGAACACCCTCCCGACTAAGAGCAAGATTAAGCCCCTGGCGCAGAAGAAGAACCAATACCAACGTTCCGGAAAGGAGTAGAGCATGAAAATAGCGAAAATTAAGGACAAGGCCAAGAGCCAGATGCTGATGAATTCGTAATTGGCGGGAAGGAAAGCCTGATATAAGGTGGAAAGGTTAAAGACCTCGATCTGAAACTCTAACTGATAAAAGGCCACCAGATGAGCCAGGGCTGACATTATGAAGACAATGATCCGTAAAATCCGTTCGGGCATTTTAAACTCCGAAGACACATATTACTTTCCCATCCGTTTTTATTCGGTAATTCGAAATGAACTCCTGCTAGGAAATGGTACTAATCGGTACTGACTAATATAGTACTAAAACTAGTACAAAAAAAGTTGACAACGGATTCCAATGACTATATATTTACATTAGGGCTATATATTTACATTAGTTTGTTAAATTAGGCGGTTTCATAATTCCTTTTTCTGGCTTCGCATACAATATATTGATAAACTAAAATAAAACCTACACTATATATTGCATGCGAAGATAAATTTTTGTAATTATGAAACTCGCTCAAATAAAATAAATGGAGGGCGCAAACAATGCCAATTCGACTTTCCCGCAATCAAAAATTTTTCCTGTTAACAACCTTATTTACTACTTTATTCATCGGTAACTCTGTTTTGAACGCTGAAAACACCCCTAACCAACTTATCATTAAATGGCTCGGCCAATCTTGCCTTTACATTCAAGCCCCGGACGGAACCAGAATTATTACCGACCCTTATGACGCTAGCCTCCCCTATGCGCCACCGGCACTGGAAGCGAACTTGGTAACGGTAAGCCACGGGCACAGCGACCATAACGCAGTCAATCGGGTCAAAGGTTCACCGGTAATCATCAACGCGATCCCTTCCGCCCCAAAATCCGTGGGTATGGTGACCGTATCCGGATTCCCCTCGTTCCATGACGAGGTCCAGGGCGCTAAACGAGGCCCGAATATTATCTTTCAATTCACCATTGGAAAGTATAAAATCGTCCACTTGGGAGACTTGGGGGATATCCCGGCGCCCGAGGTAATCCAAGCATTAAAAGGCGCTGATCTGATATTTGCCCCGGTGGGTGAGGTCTTTACGATGCCGGTGGAAAAAGTGGTTGAACTAACCGCCCTGATTCAGGCCAAAACCGTAGTCCCGTTTCACTATAGCATCAATAAGGAAAACCCGCTCTTCAACCTGAATACGGTCGATAAATACTTGGACGTTTTAAAACCGGGCACTAAAGTCAGGTATGCGGAGCATTTGACAATCGGGAGCGAACTTCAAAATGAAATGGTAGTACTCACTGCCTGGAAGCCGGAGTGAATAGGGAACGGCCTATAAATTCCGTCTTTGAAGAACAGTCAGGATTTTTCGTTTAAGGAATTAAGTGCCCTTGAGCCAACGAAGTTAATACCTAAGTTATTAGTAGTCCAAATTGAAATACCGGATCCCCCCAATTTAGGGGGGTTCTTTTATGAAAATAACCCTTACCGGATATAATAAAAAACCCAATTTAGCAATCGATCAAAAAAATTATAATATTCTTGTTTAACTTGTACTAATATTATATAATAATGTACGAACAAAAGAATGTACCATTACTAACTTGTTATTATGGATTTTGGTTAGTGTTTATTACTATTTATAAATTACGGGGTTTAACTAAAGGTAAATACCATTATTAACTCCCGGTTTAAAGGAGGTGGTAATCTTATAATTCGATCTTTGCAACAAATTTAAGCAAGGAGGATAATTGATTTGAAAAAAACGAAACTATTATTGCTTTTGGGGGTTGTATCCGTATTATTTTTGTCAATGCATGTCTTAATCAACGCGGCTACCTTATTCAGCGACAATTTCAACGACGGCAACGCCGATGGTTGGGCTACTCAAAACGGTACCTGGTCGGTGGTAGAAGACAGCGGTTCCTATGTCTATTACCAGTCCAGCACCAGTGAAGGGCGGGCTTCCTCCGGCGCCTCGACCTGGATCAATTATTCGGTTCAAGCCCGGGTTAAAGTGGATAATTTTAATGGTTCCAACCGGGCCTATGTTTGCGCCCGCTATGGGGATGGCAATAATTATTACGCCGCCAGTTTATATAACTCCAGCGGCGGCAAACTGGAAATCCGGAAAAAGGTCGGCGGCAGTAGCACGACTTTGGTTTCCAAGAGTTATTCGTTGTCGGCCGGAACCTGGTATACTGTTAAATTAGAAGTTAACGGTTCAACTATCAACATGTATGTAAACGGGAGCTTGGAACTGACAACGACCGACAGCAGCCTAACATCGGGTAAGGCCGGGCTGATCGCTTATAAAGTAGTCGCCAAGTTTGACGATGTTACTGTTGATGATTTGTCAGGCGGTTCTTCAACACCTACTCCCACTACATCGACGGCTACTCCCACTCCGACTCCCGCCTCAAGCGGGTCAACTCCTACTCCAACTACTACACAGAGCGGAGGCACGATTTACCAAGCTGAAAACGGAGTGATTTATAATGGTGTTGTCGCTACTAACCATACCGGTTATACCGGGACCGGATTTGTAGACTATACCAATGAAACCGGCAGTTATATAGAATGGACCGTCAATATGTCCCAGTCGGGAAATCAAACGCTTACCTTTAGATATGCCAATGGAACCTCCACTAACCGTTCCGTTGATATTTATGTCAATGGCAATTTGGTCGTTAGTAACCTGGCCTTCAACGGGACCGGAGCCTGGACCACTTGGAGCACGCAAACCGCCACAGTTTACTTGAACAGCGGCAGCAACACCATCCGCGCTACCGCGAACACCTCCAACGGCGGACCAAATACGGATTACCTTCAAGTAACCGGGCAAACCGTGTCGGCGACACCTACTCCGACACCCAAACCTGCTGCAACCACTACGCCTACTCCGACTCCGACGCCCTCTCAAACCGGGACGCGCCAGATGGAGAATCTGGATCGGGGTGTAGTCGCCGTAAAAGTAAGCGGCGGGGCTTTCGTCAGTTGGCGGATGTTCGGGACTGAACCGTCAAGTGTTTCCTACAATTTATATCGTGGTTCGACCAAGGTCAATTCATCGCCCATAACCGGCGCCACCAACTATTTGGATGCCTCCGGGACCACCAGCTCCACGTACTCGGTGCGGGCGATCATTAACGGAATCGAGCAAGCGGCGTCGCCCAACGCAAGCGTTTGGAGTAATAATTACTTACAGGTTCCGTTGCAGGTCCCTTCGGGCGGGACTACTCCCGACGGCGTTAGTTATACCTATAGCGCCAACGACTGCAGTGTTGGGGACCTGGATGGCGACGGCAAATATGAGATCGTTGTCAAATGGGACCCATCCAACTCACAAGACAATGCCAACTCCGGTTATACCGGAAATGTGTATCTGGACGCTTATACCTTAACCGGCACCAGGCTCTGGCGGATTGACTTAGGCATCAACATCCGGGCCGGCGCCCACTATACCCAATTTATCGTTTATGATTTGGACGGGGACGGGGACGCCGAGGTCGCCTGTAAAACGGCTGACGGGACCATCGACGGGGCCGGTAATGTGATCGGCAGCGCCAGCGCCGACTATCGCAATTCATCCGGCTATATCCTTAGCGGTCCGGAATATCTGACTATCTTTTCGGGAGCCACGGGTAGGGCTCTGGAAACTGTCAGTTACCAACCGGCCAGAGGCACCGTTTCCAACTGGGGCGATTCCTATGGCAACCGGGTGGACCGTTTCCTGGCCTGTGTCGCCTATCTCGACGGAAAGCGGCCGAGTCTGGTCATGTGCCGCGGTTATTACACCAGATCAGTGTTGGTAGCTTGGGATTACCGGGACGGCAACCTTACCCAACGGTGGACCTTCGATACTAATAACGGTTATTCGTCCTATGCCGGTCAAGGTAGTCACTCGCTGAGTGTCGCCGATGTGGATAGCGACGGGAAAGACGAGATCATCTACGGCGCCTGCGCCATCGATCATGATGGCAAAGGCTTATATTCCACCGGATTAGGCCACGGAGACGCTCTCCATGTTTCCGATTTCGACCCGAACCGTCAAGGCCTGGAAGTCTGGCAATGCCATGAAAATTCACCATACGGCGCTTCCTTCCGGGATGCCAGGTCAGGATCGGTTATCTTCCGGAAAACAGCTTCCAAAGACACCGGAAGGGCTTGCATCGGAGATATTTCCGCCAGTTATTCCGGGTGTGAAATGTGGGCTTCGGCAAGCGTCCCCTTAACTACCAGCACCGGTCAGGAGCTTGGCAGCCATAGTTTGCCGATTAACTTCATGATCTGGTGGGATGGGGATTTATCCCGGGAACTGCTGGACGGGACCACCATCACCAAATATAACGGCGGCACCTTGCTTTCGGCTAGCGGTTTCGCTTCCAATAACGGTACCAAAGCCACTCCTTCCTTGACCGCCGATATTCTGGGGGATTGGCGGGAAGAGGCCATCTGGCGGACTTCCGACAGTAAATATTTACGAATCTATACGACTACCGACATCACTACCCATCGGATTTACACCTTGATGCACGACCCGGTCTACCGGCTGGGCATAGCCTGGCAAAATGTTGCCTACAACCAGCCGCCCCATACCGGTTTCTTCCTAGGGAACGGAATGTCTAGCGCTCCGACTCCGGATATTTACTTGACGCCTTGAGTAAGTGAAGGATAGAGGGATAGATAGTTGATTTAAAGCCCGGAGCAAGTTGTTCCGGGCTTTTTTATATTCAATTTTGTTCCAATGTATTTTTAAAGCCTTGTGCCAATATTACATTACTTATTGCATGTCATAAGATGATAATAGGATCATCGGTTCCTAAAAACAGAGTCTGTTTTGGTAATAGATAATTTTTAAAAAATAGGCCAAAATGTGAAATCTTCGAATGAAAATCTTGGTTGGTAAGAACCCAAGAAAAAAGTGAACCAGTTAAAATTCTTTATCCTCAACCCCTCCAAACGTTAATGTTTTTATCGTTTCAGCAAAGTAACCCAGAATTTCAATTAACTCCTCTAACCAAATCCATAACCAAGCATTTAGAGCTAATCCATTAGTTCAAAACCCAATGTCCGAACGATAACCGGGTCGTAAACGACCCGGTTACAAGACGTAAGCCATCCATGGCTATCTTTGATCCTATTATAGGGCCTTTCATATCGTCCAATCGTCCGGTTAGCATCGTAGTTGTAGACTGCTGAAATTGAAGTGTTATTTGCAAGTAACTTTATTTAATATGGAAAAGTTATGTGATACAATGTTACTATCAGTCCAATTTTTTAGGAGTGATTTTAATGGATGATAATAAAGTAACGGTATTACTTGAGGATTTAATGGCTCAATTCCGTACTTTTGGAGAAGGTTTACAATTGCTAAACGATAAAGTCGATCAAAATATAAAGGAAAACCGTGAGGAACACCAGCAGTTAATACAGATGGTCAAGGAACTTGATACCGAGGTTGTTAAGATGAAACGGATCAAATGATATCCTCCTAAACCGACTCACCCGGACTTCGTCCACCCTCTCTGCTTTGAAGCTGGTTTCGTAAGTTGAATATTTTGCCGTAACCACGAATCCTTCTTCCGCCTGGGTCGCCCAGCAAATTAAGAAACCCACTCCTTTCAGGTATCAGCTAAAGTATCTATTTCATAACCATGGTTATTACAACCCGGTCAGTTTGAATCTTCTTGCATTATAACTTCTGCTCTGGGCGATGAATGCTATTTCATCACCCAGGGCAGATGCCATAAATTTTTACCCTCTCATATCCCCTGGGCTGTTGTCTACAAACCATCTCAACCCCATCGGGCTGGGTCGAACTTCTCTTTTACCAAACAAAGGAAAACCACAAAAAATATTGAATCATTTATACGGGTGATTTAATATGTCTCATTCTTATCAAGATCTGTTTTATCATTTTGTTTGGACACCAAAATATCGTACTAATCTGATTACCCAACAAATCAAATCCACTTTATTGCCATTTTTAAAGAACAAGGTATTGTCTCTCGGGTGCCGGGTATTTGCAGTAAATTGTATGGAAGATCATGTACACATACTAATTTATATCCCAGCCAGACTTTCCGTGGCTTATGTCATTAATATCCTCAAAGGATCAAGTTCACATGAAATTAAACAAATATCTTCGGGATTCTCCTGGCAAATAGGCTATGGTGTTACTACTTTAAGACGGTCCGATCTATCGATAGTACAAAATTACATTCAAAATCAGGAACATCATCATCAAACCGGAAGCATCGAAAAATCTCTGGAAATTTTATACGATTAAATTCTAACATCATCCTGTTCTTTAATTACCGCGGAGCATTTCCCAGCCCGATCTCGGGGTTGAGATTGATTTTTGGTATCAGCCCAGAGGTTTTGAATCGGCCTGCAGTTTAACTTCTGCTCTGGGCGGTGAATGTTTTACACCACCCAGGGCAGATGCAATAAATTTTTACCTTCTCATATCCCCTGGGCTGTTGTCTATAAACCATCTTAACCCCCAATGGGGCTCGGTTGGGTATAATGCTCCCATAGGGTGAGACACAAAAATGAAAAAATAAGTTATAATGGGAACATGAATAAAAGAAACCAATACACAGCCGAATTTAAAACCAAAGTAGTGATTGAACTACTGCGGGAAGAAG